>JAJZPN010000034.1 GCA_021811145.1 Pseudomonadota bacterium | reverse complement strand
AATCTGAATTCGCGTAACTTAAGTTCTTATAAACGGGGTAAATTATGAAAGGGCAATGGCTAGAAATTTCTCAAGAAGGTCAATCAAAATTCACTGGTTATTTGAGTTTACCTCCAACTGGTAAGGGACCTGGAATTCTTTTGATACAAGAAATATTTGGGGTGAATGAACATATCCAACAAGTAGCTGATCAATATGCTATGGATGGTTATGTGGTCTTTGCCCCTGATGTATTTTGGCGTCAAGAGGAAAAAATACAATTAGGCTATGACGAAGTTGGGTTTAAAAAAGGCCTTGAGTTATTAGGTAGCTGTGATATGGATCAAGCAAAAAAAGATTTAGTTCAAGCTGCTGAATTATTACGTAACCGCCCAGAGGTTACTGCAAAAATTGCTTCAGTTGGCTATTGTATGGGTGGTTTACTGTCCTTTTTAGTAGGTAGCGAACATGCTGTGGACGCCTCTGTTTGTTACTATCCAGGTGGGATAGACCAAAAAATGAATTTGGCCGATTCAGTTAAAATACCTTTAATTATGCATTTTGCCGAAAAAGACCATTATATTGATGAGAAAGCTGTAAAAACAGTAACTAAAGCTTTTTCAAAAAAAGCTGATGCGTGGGTTTTAACTTATCCAAACGTAGACCATGGATTTAACTGTTGGGCAAGAGCTATGTATAATCAACAAGCAGCTTCATTAGCTCGTGGTAGAACTTTAGAGTTTTTATCTATTTATTTAAATAAGTAGTTTTTTGTAAGCGTATTAATCTATTTCAATATGATGAGTTTAAAGGAGCTTTTATGATTGTTTATGATTTAAGTTGTCCTTTAGCTCATCATTTTGAAGGATGGTATGAATCCTCTGATACATTTGAGAAACTTAAAGAGCAGGGATTAATTGAATGTCCAACTTGTCACTCAAAAGAAATTAATAGATTGCCTTCAGCTCCTTTCATTGCTAGTTCTCCTAGTAAAGATGAGTCTATAACTTCGAAATCTCAGCCAGAATCCTCCCAAGGCGTTACAAACAGTATCGCTGCAAAAGGGGATTTTATGGAAATATTACGACAACAAATCGTTCAATTGATTAATACAAACACAGAGGATGTTGGCTCTCTTTTTGCAGAAACTGCAAAAAAAATCCATTATCAAGAAATCCCAGAAAAAAATATTAGAGGTATTGCTACAGTAGATGAGCTTCAGGAGTTACAAGAAGAAGGAATTGAAATATTAGTAATTGGTAATACTGATTCTTCTGAAGTCCAACACTAAACCTTCCAAGCATAACTTGACATACTAATGGTTGACATATCTATGCCGTCACAGATCATGGACAGTTTATCTTGACTATCACTGGCACCAAAAGCAACACACAAAGGTAAAAGATGCTCAATAGTAGGATGAGCCCATTTGGCAAGTGTGGGATAGTCATCCAATAAATTTATAAAACTTGCTTCATCTCTAGTAAATAATATTTCTTTTAACAGACTGTCAAACTCTAAAGCTCTTGGGTCAGGAAAGGCATTTGCCTGCCAATTCGCTTGGTAGAGATTATGCACTGTATTTCCACTAGCAACTATTAGTACATTTTGATCTCTTAAAATAGATAGTTTTTTTCCTAACTCAAAATGAAATAATAAATCTTGATTCTTTTTTAATGAAAGTTGAATGGTAGGTATTGAAGCATCTGGATAAATATATTTTAAAATAGACCAACTACCATGATCCAAACCCCACTCAAAATCTTTAACACATTGATAGTCCCCTAAAATATCAACAATCTGCTCTGCTAACGGCGCATTACCTTTTACAGGATAATTAATTGTATACAACTCTTTAGGGAAACCAGAAAAATCATGAATAGTTTTAGGGCTATCCATTGAAGTAACAGAAAGATTTGAACTCATCCAATGAGCGGATATACATAAAATTGAATTTGGTCTTGGGTTGTCTAAAATTATCTGTTGCCAAGACTGGGTATATTTATTGGGTTGTAGTGCAAAAATTGGATTACCGTGCCCAAAAAAATAAACATTATTTTTCAACTTTAATACCTCAAAAGAAAAGTACTTGATTTTTTTACAGTACTGTATAAAATAACAGTAAAGGGAGGTTGCAATGAACACACAACTTACTGCACGTCAAAAAGAAATATATGACTGGATATATCAATACCTTGAAAACTCAGGGGTTCCCCCAACCCGTGCTGAATTATCGCATGCAATGGGTTTTAAATCACCCAATGCCGCCGAAGATCATCTTAAAGCTCTTTCTAGAAAAGGAGTCATAGAGCTTATTCCGGGCTCTTCAAGAGGAATACGTATAAAAGAAATCAATGTAGGTATACCACTAGTAGGAAGAGTGGCTGCGGGTTATCCCGTTTTAGCTGTTGAAAATATCGAGCAACACTATCGAATAGACCCATCTATGTTTTCTCCCAAAGCTGACTATTTACTGAGGGTAAGTGGAATGAGCATGAAAAACATAGGTATTTTAGACCAAGATCTACTAGCTGTTAAACAAACAAGTAGTGTAAAAAACGGAGATATTGTTGTTGCTCGTATAGATGACGAAGTCACAGTTAAGCGATTCAGACAATATCAAAACATCGTTGAACTCATTCCCGAAAATGAGGAATTTAAGATTATTCAAGTTGATTTAAAAAAACAGCCCTTAAGTATTGAGGGATTGGCTGTAGGAATTATTAGGCAAGGTCAATTATAAAAGGAACTAATATGTACACAATAACTACAATTTCATATACATTAATCAAATTATTGAGTAAATTAATTAATATTTTATTTAATCCAAATATAGATGATTACCCATCAGACAATCAAAGATTATCCCAAACAAATCGATTGATTACCGGCTCTATGAACGATTTACAGGTGAAAATAGCCTTACAAGACTTGTGTATTCAAAATAATACTAAAAAAAACTGGTTGATTGTTATTGTTAAAGAAAATCAACAAAGCATAATGAATGACTTTCTCAAACAATTCAAACCAGTTAAACATTTAGTTGTTACGATTAAGTCAAACGAAGCAAAAAAATGGGCAATACAACAGGCTCTTCAAAGTAATAATTGTAATGGAGTAGTAATTTTTGACAAACAATATGATAGTTATTTGACTACCCAATACAATTCATCACAGAACAAATCATTGTTTGTATTAAATGAACAAATGCTTTGCAATCATGATAGTTATTTTATGAAAGCTGCTTAAACTAACTTACTGCATTATTCTTAAAAAGCCCTCATTGATTATTAATGAGGGCTTTTTGGTTAAGTGTGACTTATTTTAAAGTTTCAACTTGGATTAAAGTTACATTTTTGTCTAATAAATCACTGTTCATCAGTTTAGGTTTTCTGATTGGACGACGTGATACAGTAGATAACGTGCTTAGGTTAATTGCTGTATTAGGTTTAGTCTCAACTAAGATGAGTCCTGACTCCGCACCGATAAAAATAGCTAAATCATTCTTAATGGGTTCTGAGTTAATTTCATTAGTTTGTATACTATGAGTGAGCTCAACATTAGACTCAGTTATTTGGGTGAGATGAGTTTCACTTTTAACTTGCTCATTAGATTCAATGGTAATGTTTTCAGGGGAGGTGATATGAGTATCAGTTGCGGATACAAAAGATTCACCTGATAGTTGTTTAACTTCATCAATAGATACAGAATGTTGTCCTAAATTAATATCGCTTTCTGTATTTATTGGCACAACTACCAGTTCTTCACCTCGATCAAACATGGGAGCAATCGCACCATTAAACCGTCTATTGCTACCTTGTCTATCTCTTCTATTTCCTCTTCTATTTCTTCTTGGTTTTGCAATTGTATTTTCTTTTACTTCAGCCGCAGTAACCTCAGTATCAGCCTGTTTAATTTCAATAACCGTATCTGTTACTTCTTGCTCAACTTGAGTAGGGCGTCTTCTACTGTTAGGTTGGGGTTTATTCAAATTAGCAGCATTGTCAGCTTGTTGTGTAGGACGACGCGGTTTGTTTGTATTATCTTTAGTTTCCCCATCCTCTCTAACGGCATTACGGTCATAATTGGATTTATTACGATTATTTCTTCTTCGTCGATCGTTTTGACGATATTCACCTTGCCTGTCTTTGGAGAACTTTCTAACTGGCTCTTTAGGCTCTTCTACTTTATCTTTTTTAAACCAACTCATTATCGTAGCAAAGAAGGACCCTTTTTTATCTTCACTATTTTTAGAAAGTGGTTTTGTTTCAATAGGAGCTGGTTGTGTTGGGGTAACACCTTTAACAGCGGCTTCTGTTCTACTACCTTTAGTATTAGTTTGTGTATTTAGTTTTAGGTCTTGTTCTGGCTCTGGAGCTTCAGCCAATTGATAACTTGGCTCAGTCAAATCCATTTGATTTGCTTCATCATGCCTAATTCTAACCACATTATAATTTGGTGTTTCTAAATGAGTATTGGGTATTAGTACAACATGTACTTTTAATCTTGATTCGATTGAGTACACATCAGCACGTTTCTCATTTAAAAGGAATGTCGCCACATCAACTGGAACTTGTGCTCGAATAATAGCGGTATTATCCTTCATAGCTTCTTCTTGAAGAATACGAAGAATGTGTAGAGCGGAGGATTCTGTATCTCTGATGAAACCGGTACCATGACATCTAGGACAAGTGGTATGACTACTTTCTCCGAGAGAGGGTTGAAGTCTTTGTCTTGAAAGTTCTAATAATCCAAAACGAGAGATTTTCCCTGTCTGAACTCGTGCACGGTCATAACGTAATGCTTCTCGAAGACGATTCTCAACTTCTCGTTGATTACGGGTATTCTCCATATCAATGAAGTCAATAACAATCAAACCGCCTAAATCACGTAATCTGAGTTGTCTTGCAATTTCGTCGGCAGCTTCAAGGTTTGTGTTAAAAGCTGTGGTTTCTATATCTCCACCACGGGTTGAACGGGCAGAGTTAACATCAATGGAAACCAAAGCTTCTGTGTGATCAATAACAATTGCTCCTCCTGAGGGGAGATTAACATCACGACGGTAAGCAGTTTCAATTTGATGTTCTATTTGAAATCTCGAAAATAAAGGAACATCATCTTTGTAGAGTTTGACTTTGTTAACATTAGAGGGCATAACGTGCCCCATGAACTGTTTGGCCTGTTCATAAATGCTTTCTGTATCAATCAAGATTTCGCCAATATCTGGCTGAAAAAGGTCTCGAATTGCTCTAATTACGAGACTTCCTTCTTGGTAAATTAAAAACGCACCTTTTTGTGAATTAGAAGCAGACTCAATAGCAGTCCACAAATGGAGAAGATAATTTAAATCCCACTGTAATTCTTCAACTGATCGACCAATACCCGCAGTTCTTGCGATTAAAGACATGCCAGCAGGTATATCTAATTGATTTAGTACATCTTTTAATTCAGCTCTTTCATCACCTTCTACGCGTCTTGAAACCCCACCACCTTTGGGATTATTTGGCATTAAAACCAGGTAACGTCCTGCAAGACTAATATAGGATGTTAACGCAGCACCTTTATTACCACGCTCATCTTTATCAACTTGAACAATTAATTCTTGACCTTCTTTAAGTGACGAAGCAATTTTACTTCTAGAAAAATCGCCATCTTCATTTTGTAAATAGCTACGGGCTATCTCTTTGAAAGGTAAAAAGCCATGGCGTTCTGCACCATAATCAACAAACACCGCTTCTAAGGAAGGCTCAATTCGTGTAATAACAGCTTTATAGATATTGCTTTTTCGCTGTTCTCTACCAGCATGTTCAATATCTAAATCGATAAGTTTTTGACCATCAACAATAGCAACCCTTAGCTCTTCCGAGTGGGTAGCGTTAAATAACATTCTTTTCATATCAACTCCCGCGCGCAAGGCAAGGGGAGGACAATATCCAAACAATCTATCAAGCCACTCTTAACGGTCAGCTTGTGTATCTCTGTATAGTGAGTAAATTAAATGATGTCATGAATTATTGTCTTTATTTTTTATCCTCCGAACAACCGAAGGACTAAATTCTCAAAATTGCTTGCACGCTTTTAAATTCAATCACTACTTATGGGTGAGTGAGATTAACCTTAATAATTTATTTGTATTCAAATGATTTACCAATGATAATGACGTTCTAGTCATTTTTTTATTTTAGAAATCATCTAATTATTTAGCAATCAAACTATCTTCATAAGACTGTTTGATAACAATAAGTTGTATTATAAGTTAAATGCACGCCTTAAGCAAAAAATCGGTAGAAATGAAAATAGCTGACGACTCCGTTGAGGGTCAGAGAATTGATAATTTCTTAATAAACTATCTAAAAGGTGTACCCAAAAGTCACATTTATAGAATTATAAGAAGTGGAGAAGTGCGCGTAAATTCCAAAAGAATTGACCAAACTTATCGCTTGGAATTAAATGATCAAATCCGCATTCCACCCATATCCTCAAAAGAAAAAACCGTTTTAAAACATAATATTAAAACCAATATCTCATCTAAAATATCAATTGTTTATGAGGATGATTTTGCACTAGTTGTGAATAAGCCCTCTGGCCTTGCAGTGCATGGCGGTAGCGGGATTAATATGGGATTAATTGAGTCTTTGCGTATAGATAAGCCTGACTATAAGTTTTTAGAGCTAGTACACCGCTTAGATAGAGATACCTCAGGGCTATTGATAATTGCTAAAAAACGATCGTTTCTTACAAAAATGCATGAAATTATTCGTGCAGGAAAGATAACTAAAAACTACCTTACCTTTGTGAAAGGTTTTACAAAAAATCAACAAACTATCAAACTTTCTCTTCTTAAGTCTGAAAATAGTCATGGCGAGCGACAAGTAAAGGTTAATAACGCTGGGCAACAGGCCATTACCAAGACAGAAACGATTAAACATTATAATGAAGGTAGTTTTTTAAAAGTAAATCTTATAACGGGAAGAACCCACCAAATTCGGGTTCATTTATCTCATACTGGCCATCCATTAGCCGGTGATGATAAATATGGTGACTTCTCATGGAATAGAGAGCTTTACCAACGCTTTGCCCTAAAACGGTTATTTCTTCATGCAGCATTACTAGAATTCACTCACCCTATTAGTAACGAGAGAATAGTGCTAGAAGCCCCCTTGTCAAAAGAATTAAATGATTTTTTACAACAACTTACAGTTTTATCTTAATGAATGATATTAAACTTATTGTTTTTGATTGGGATGGTACCTTATTAGACTCAACGCATTTAATTGCATCTAGTATCCAAAAAACTTGTCGGGACTTATCGCTACCCATTCCAAGTGATGAGCAAGCAAAATTTGTTATCGGTATGGGGTTAATGGAGTCCATCGACCATATAGTACCCAACCTGAATAAACATCAACTCCCACACTTTATAGAGGTTTTCCGTTCCCATTACCTACCTAATGAGGCTAAATTAACTTTATTTTCAGGGGTAAGGGAATTACTTGATTTACTTAACTTAAATAATAAACTACTAGCAGTTGCCACTGGTAAACCCAGACAAGGACTAGATCGTTCAATTAAACACAACAATCTTGAAGGAGTATTTACTACTTCACGCTGTGCTGATGAGTCTCGAGCAAAACCTCATCCGGAAATGCTTGAATATCTTATGGACAGGGTAGGTGTTTATCCTCATGAGACGCTTATGGTTGGTGACACCACCCATGACCTTGCCATGGCTCGGCATGCTAAAACACACGCTGTTGCTGTGTCTTATGGTGCACACTCTGAACAACTACTTCATACAGAACCACATCTCTTTATGGCAAAATCCATTAAGGATCTAACAATATGGTTTAGTGATTGTTTTTAACCATTATGGGCAACACACTAGCACCATCAAAAACAGAGTCTGAAGGATTTTGAACTACTAAGTCCCCCTGATGAATACCAGATACAATTTCTAGCTGAGTGCCAAAATCGTTTCCTATTTTTACTGGCACTAAATGAATATGTTGAGACTTATCCACTACAGCTAACTGTTGACCCCTAGCATTCACTATTAAAGAACTAGAACTTACTAATAAGGCTGGATGATCAATATGTACCTGGATATGCGCTTCAACATAACCGCCAGTTGGCAACTGATGGTTGGAGTTCGGCACTTGTATTTCTGTAAGTAAAGTTTTTGAAGATTCGTCTAGTGCCCCCGCATTACGCACAATTTTACCCATAAAGCTCTTATTGGGTGCCTCTGGTAATGCGATTTTGACGTCAGAACCATCATGGATAAACGATGCTTGATTCTGTGGCACAGTAATAAACAGTCTCAAAGGATCGGTCGCGGACAGTTTAAATAGCCATCCGTTGCTATTGGTGGTTGCAGGAGAGACCAATTGACCTTTTTCAACATTTCTGTAAGTAATTATTCCTGAAAAAGGAGCACGTACTCTTTCAAATGCTTGTAACTCTTCTAAACGCTTTACATCCGCTTGATCTGCGCTAACTTCTGCCTCCCTTGCAAGTTTTGTGGCCAGTTGTTCATCAACCAATTGTTTTGATACATACTGCTTATCAAGGAGCTGAAAGTACCGGTTATATGTAGTAGTTGCTATTTGTAAATTAGCCTTTGCCGCTGCTAATGTCGCTTTCGCATGCGCTAATTGTTGATCAACGTCTGGACTATCCACAATAGCCAACAAGTCGCCCTCTTTAACTTGAGCACCTATATCCACCAACCAATTGGTCACATAACCCGTAGATTGTGCGTAAATTGTTGTTTCTCTTAGGGGTTGAAGCGTTCCTGGTAATACGATTTCTTGCTCTGGGTTTTCTTCCTTAGCTGGGGCCACAAGTACAGAGGAGGGAGGAGCCACTTTAGCTCTTGGAGCTGCATGCAATAAACCAAATCGATTTACTAATCCAATAACAATCAATACCAGAAAAACACTTCCAATTAATAAAATAGGCTTACTGGCTTTAAAAAGACGATTAACTAAACGTATTAAAAAATGATTAATCATAAAAAAGTCCTTAAATTGCCTCATGATGCATTGTTGCATCATTAAATTGATAGCCACGCTTGATCATTAATGACTTTAACCAAGCAAATACAACAGGTACGAAAATGAGTGTTGAGATAGTAGCCAGAATTAAACCACCAATTACAGCACGACCAAGAGGTGCGTTTTGTTCGCCCCCTTCTCCTAGGCCCAAAGCCATTGGAATCATACCAATCAACATAGCCGATGCCGTCATAACAACAGGACGAAGTCGAGTAAATCCCGCTTCCAGCGCTGCCTGTAATGGGGTAATACCAGTGCGTAATCGATCATTAGCAAATGTCACCACAAGAATACTGTTTGCAGTAGCCACTCCGAGACTCATAATTGCCCCCATCAAAGCTGGAACACTAAATGGAGTATTAGTGGTGAATAAAATCCAAATGACACCACAAATTGCTCCCGGTAGAGCGGTAATGATGATAAACGGATCAGTCCATGACTGGAAATTAACTACCATAAGAAAATACACAACCAAAGCAGCAACAATAATTCCAATCCCCAATCGTATATAAGATTGGCTCATGCTTTCAACTTGTCCACGCATAACTAAACGTGTCCCTGCCGGCAAAGTGGAGGAAACACGTTGAATAATCGTAGAAATTTTACTCGATACACTACCTAAATCTTGATCCTCCACGTTAGCGTATATATCAAAAACAGGTTGAATGTCATAATGGCTTACAACTAACGGTGATTCTGAGCGCTTGAACGTAGCAACGTTTGCCAAAGGCTCATATTGAGCGTTACCTTTACCTGGCAAACTAATGTTCATTAGTTGATTAAGCGTTGATATCTTGGCTTGTGGTGTTTGAATGGCTATGGGATAACCAACTCCTGAGCGTGGATCGGGCCATAGGTTATAACTTATTGTTGAACTTGAACTTAAACCAATTAATACATTGTTAGCCACGTCATGTTCAGTCATACCTAAATCTGCAGCCCGATTTCGATCGACTTCTAAATTAATTTGAGGTGCGTTTCTAACTTGAAAACGATGTACATCAGCTGCACCAGGTATTAAAGCAATTTGTCGTTGTAAGTCGTCAGCAATTGCAGGAATCTTAGGATTGAATCCTGCAATTTGTACGTCTATTGGTGCTGGAATACCAAAATTTAGAATTTGACTGACAATATCAGCTGGTTGAAAAAAGAAAGTTACTCCAGGGAAAAGTTGCGGTAGCTCTCGTCTTAACTCTCTTACATAATCAGGTGTAGCAGTCTTATGATCCGGTTTAAGAGAAATTAAGATTTCTCCATCGTTAGAACTAATTGTAGGAGTATCTGTAAAAGCCAAGTTTACAGATTGAGGGATACCAATATTATCTAAAATAAGGTTTAAATCACTAGGAGCGATTATTTC
This sequence comes from Pseudomonadota bacterium, assembly GCA_021811145.1. Lineage (GTDB taxonomy): Bacteria > Pseudomonadota > Gammaproteobacteria > Burkholderiales > Ferrovaceae > PN-J185. The sequence continues at coordinate 2,753 of JAJZPN010000034.1, read as the reverse complement.
CTTAATTTTTCTCTCAACATTAGCATAAACCTGTTCTGTTTCTTCAAGTCTTAATCCAGCAGGAGCATTGACATGCATACGAATTTGTCCTGCATCAACAACTGGGAAAAAATCTCTGCCAATAAATGGCACAATAATAATAGTACAAATAACAATGAAGACACTTGTTACTAAGACGTTTTTTTTATGATTTAAACATAACTCAAGAACGCCCATATATTTTTTTCTAAAGACTTCAAAGTTCTTTTCAAAAATTTGATGGATAGTTGAACCGTGCGGTCCATGAAGTTCGTTAGGCAATAAGTACTTTACCATGACAGGAACCAAGGTTCTCGACAATACCCATGAAGCCATCATGGCGTAAACCACCGCTAAAGCGAGAGGGGTAAATAGATATTTGGGTGGCCCATTTAAAAAAACCACAGAGACAAAAACAACACATATTGATAATGTTGAAACAAAAGTAGGTATAAAAATTTGCGATGCACCTAATAATATAGTGTCTTCAATAGGTAAACCCAATTGTGCGTTTCGATGGATATTCTCAATTTCCACAGTTGCATCATCAACTAAAATACCAACTGCGAGGGCTAAACCGCCCAAAGTCATAATGTTCAGAGTTTCCCCAGTAAGATACAAAATAATCAAAGAAGATAAAATCGATAGAGGAATAGACACAACCACAATGAATGTGCTGCGAAGACTGCCTAGAAACAATAAGATCATTCCTGCGGTTAATAGTGCAGCAGTCAATCCTTCAACCAATACTCCCTTAATAGCAGCTTTTACAAAAATAGACTGATCAAAGAGCTCTTCAATATGGATATCAGGATATTGTTTTTTAAGACCGGGAATAAGTTCTTTAATACCATTTACAACGTCTAAAGTAGAGGCTTGACCTGTTTTTAAGATAGTCAACAGTGCGCCGCGTTCACCATTTGTTCTTACAATATTAGTCTGAACGCCAAAACCGTCTCTGACATGAGCAACATCTCTTACATAGACCCAGTTACCGTTTACCTTTTTGATTGGTAAATTATTCATGGCATCTATATTACCTGGGTTCATATTCATGGCAACGACGTAATCGGTGGAGCCAATCTTAGCGTCGCCCGTTGGTAGACTTAAGTTTTGATTGAGGAAAGTGTTGTTAATATCGTTGGCGGTAATTCCTTTTGCCATCATGGCAGCAGGATCTAAATCCACTTGGATTTGTCTTGGCTTCCCCCCATAGGGTAGAGGTAAACGCGTTCCTTTTACTGGAGCGATCGCTGTACGAACTCGGTAAATACCAAAGTCATAGAGTTGAGATTCATTTAATTTACTACTTGATAAAGCCAGTTGTAAAACTGGGACACTTGAAGCTTCATATCTTAGAATAAGCGGCGGAACCGTTCCCTGAGGCATTCGTCTGATAATCGTTTGCGAAATAGAAACAACTTGAGCAACCGCTTCAGCTATCTTCACATTAGGTTGAAAAAATATTTTTATCGAATTCACACCGTTCAAGGTTTGTGACTCAATTGCCCGAACGTCATTTACACCCGCTGATAGAGAATATTCACTAAAAGTAGTGATGTATTTCTCCATTTGCTGTGGGGGTAAGCCACTGTAAGTCCAAATAACACTGACCACCGGAATATCTATATTGGGGAAGATATCGGTCGGCGTATTCTTTATTGATGTTGTTCCTAAAAACACGATTAGGATGGCAAGCACAATAAATGTATAAGGGCGTTTTAACGCAAGTCTAACTATCCACATAATTCACATCTAATTAGAAACCGTACTATCTTATCACTGTGCTAAAAATAGATAAATAGCTGGTTTTTTTTCAAGAATGGTTTGCTCTTGGCGCCACTGTCTGACCGCTTTCGTTTTAACAACTTGATTTTCAGTTGTTAAATCCAAAGCTATAGTAAGCAAAGTGTCAGGTTGGAGTTGCTTTAGGAGGGCGTCAAACAATTGCTGATTTCGATAAGGTGTTTCAATACAGATCTGAGTTTCATTATTTACTTGAGATCGTTTTTCTAACGCTTTAATCTGTTGAATACGTTCAATGTCTTTAATAGCTAAATATCCATTAAAGGAAAAACGTTGCCCATTTAAACCACTTCCCATCAAAGCCAAGAGAATCGAAGAAGGGCCAACCAGCGGCATAATATCAATTCCCCTGGTATGAGCCAGCGCAACTAATTTTGCACCAGGATCAGCAACAGCGGGACATCCTGCATCAGACATTAGCGCAACTGATTGGTTTTCTTGTTCAATTGGTATTAACAACTCTTCGAGTTCTTTATTTCCTGTTTCAGAGTTAATTTCATTGATAGTTAGGCTAGAGAGCGGTCTTTCAATTGCAAAATGTTTAAGATGTTTTCTTGCAACTTTGGCGTTTTCTACAACAAAAAAATTAATATGGTTAAGAATACGTAATGTTGTCACAGTATGCGTACATATAATTTCTTGTTCAGAAATTGGAACAGGTATGAGGTATAACCGAGCTTTTTTTTCCATTATATTCAGATAGATACTAATTAATAATTTTAAATCTACAATTTATATTGCGTCGCATCAAAAAAAATAACATTAAAGTGCGCCTGATTCATAAGTAAAACTTGTAGTAAATATAAGTTTTTTACTTATTTTTTCTTAACATTTATGCAACAATCAATAAAACAATAACAAAAACAACTTTCAACCTGGAGGAGGTACCAATATGCTAGAAACTCTTACTGCCATCGTTTTTATCAGCG
>JAJZPN010000011.1 GCA_021811145.1 Pseudomonadota bacterium | reverse complement strand
GACAGTTTGGTCCCTATCTGCAGTGGGCGTTGGAAGTTTGAGGGGGGCTGCTCCTAGTACGAGAGGACCGGAGTGGACGAACCTCTGGTGTACCGGTTATGACGCCAGTCGTATTGCCGGGTAGCTAAGTTCGGAAGAGATAACCGCTGAAAGCATCTAAGCGGGAAACTTGCCTCAAGATGAGACTTCCCTGAGGGTTTAACCCTCCTAAAGGTTCGTTCGAGACCAGGACGTTGATAGGTCGGGTGTGGAAGCGCAGTAATGTGTTAAGCTAACCGATACTAATTGACCGTGAGGCTTGATCCTATAATCACAGACATCTTCTGTGTGAATTTACCTACATATTTACTTCTTCTTGGTAGTTGAAGACACCGACTAAGCTTTGTTTGGCGGCTATAGCGTCTTGGACCCACCCCTTCCCATCTCGAACAGGGACGTGAAACGAGACTGCGCCGATGATAGTGTGGATTGCCCATGCGAAAGTAGGTCACCGCCAGACTCCCTATCAAAAAAACCCCTTCTTAGGGGTTTTTTTATTTCTATCATTACCTTCTTTTTTACCGCTTTTTTTATTAAATTTTGATATGCGACATTGACAGTTTCGTAACTGAGACGTTATCTTGCAAGAGCACTTAATATTAGGAGGAAATAATGACTATAAATATACAAAGAAGACGTTTAATTCAAGGTATGTCAATGCTCCCCGCAGCATCACTACTAGGAATGAGTCCATGGGCAAATGCTGCTACTGAATTAAGAATTTCCCATCAATTCCCCGGCGGATCACTAACTTCTGGAGACTTTAGAGACAGATTATGTCGTCAATTTGCTGTTGAATTAGATAAGCAAAGTCATGGCGCATTAAAGGCAGTGGTTTATGCCAACTCATCCTTAATGAAGACCACTGCTCAATTTGATGCTTTGCGTCGTGGTGCCTTGGATATGTCGTTAGTTCCTCTTGATTATGCAGGTGGTCAAGTACCTGAAACAAACATAGGGTTAATGCCCGGTATTATTACTTCCTATGATAAGGGTGTTCAGTTTAAAACATCAGAAGCAGGGAAGATGCTCTATGACGTGTTGGAAAGTAAAGGTATTCTATTAGTAAGTTGGGTGTGGCAAGCAGGGGGGGTTGCTAGCCGTAACAAAGCCATTATTGAACCTACTGATGTTAAAGGGCTGAAAGTACGTGGTGGAAGTAGAGGGATGGAACTTATTTTAAGAGAAGCTGGTGCCTCTGTTATGAGTGTTCCTTCAAACGAAATTTATGCCTCAATGCAAACGGGAGCACTCGATGCTGCTATGACATCTAGTACCAGCTTAATGTCCTTCCGTCTTGAAGAGGTAGCTAAAGAATTAACCACAGGACGTGATAAAACTTACTGGTTTATGTTTGAACCGCTGATGATTTCACGTGATGTATTTAACCGTTTGGGTAAACCTGAACAAGATCTCATTATGAAAGTTGGAGCGCAAATGGAGACGTTTGCACTTGATGCATGTAAGGCTGATGATGAAAAAGTAGCGCAAGTTTATGTTAAGGCGGGTGGACATGCTCATGATATGAACCAAGCTACTGTGGCGCGTTGGCAAGATATCGCTAGACGAACAGCCTGGAAGGATTTTGCTAATCGTAGTCCCTCTTGCGCAAAATTACTTAAAGCAGCGGAAAAATTAGTGTGAGTCACGGTCACGATAACCCCACTAATCCATACATTCCACTTGGACATATGCAACACCCTAATAATAGGGTGTTGCGTGGACTCTCAATAGGACTGTCTTGGATTCACCGCACGCTATCATGGTTGTCTATGCTAGCACTTGTTGCAGCCTGTCTGGTCTTAACGTCCAGTGTGGTGCTGCGTTATTTCCTAAAAATACCCACTGATTGGCAAGATGAAACTTCTATTTTTTTATTGGTAGGGGCTATCTTTATTTCATCTGGAGCAGTACAAGGGCAGAGAGGCCATGTGGCCATTGAAGCGATTGCAGGGTTATTATCTAGCAAAACTAATCGTGTCCGTTTATGGCTAAGTGACGTAATTTCCTTGGCATTTATTAGCTTTTTTACTTGGAAATCTTTTGCGCTACTCGTTGATGCTTATCAAGAGGGAATGACCACTGCTTCTGTGTGGGCACCACCTTTGTGGATTCCATATGGCTTAATGAGTGTCGGGATGATGTTGTTAAATTTACAATTATTACTACAAGTATTATCAGGTTGGGCAAAGCCACATGGAGCGAATCAATGAGTGTTGAATGGATTGGGATTTTATACGGCTTTGCCACCTTATTTGTCATGTTGTTAGGTGTTCCCATTGCCTTTGCATTAGGTTCAGTTGCATTAACCTTTATGCTAATTTTTATGCCACACTCTTCCTTAGATACGGTCTCTCAAAACGTCTATGACGAAATGTCGAGTATCACATTGTTGTCTATTCCTTTATTTATTTTAAAAGGATCGGCAATTGGTAAGTCTCGTGCAGGGGCTGATTTATATTCAGCTATTCATGCTTGGCTTGGGCGTGTTCCTGGTGGTCTTGGTATTGCCAATATCCTAGCATGCGCATTGTTTGCTGCCATGGCAGGATCTAGCCCTGCGACCTGTTCAGCCATTGGCAGTGCCGGTATTCCTGAGATGCGTGCACGTGGTTATTCATCTCGTTTCGCCGCAGGGGTCATTGCCGCCGGAGGAACCTTGGGTATTCTTTTACCTCCATCAGTGACCATGATTTTATATTCAGTAGCCGCTGAAGTGTCTTTAGGGCGTTTATTTTTAGGTGCCTTGGGGCCAGGATTATTGTTGGTTATCTTGTTTTCGATGTATGCCGCTTGGAATTATAAAAAAGAATATCGGGAAGCATTACGCATTTATCAGTCAGGTGGAGTGAAGTCAGCTTATCTAGATAATGAAGTACTGACACTAAAACAAAAAACAGCCATGTTGCCGCGCATTCTACCTTTTGTGATTTTATTAATTGGTGTCATGATCGCCCTTTATGGTGGGTACGCCACTCCTTCTGAAACAGCAGGATTAGGCGGGGTATTAGCACTGTTACTCATTTTTATAATTTATCGTGTGTGGCGTCCTCGAGACCTTTCTCCGATTCTAGGTGCAACATTAAAAGAGTCCAGTATGTTGATGCTTATTGTGGGTATGTCATTGCTCTATTCTTATGTTATGAGTTACCTACAAATTAGCCAATCAGCTGCTCAATGGGTAGTGGGCTTACATTTATCAAAATGGTTTTTATTGATTGCCATTTTGATTTTTATTGTGGTGTTGGGGTTTTTCTTACCTCCTGTCTCCATCATTTTAATGACTTCTCCCATTATTCTGCCACCTCTTAAGGCGGCAGGGTTTGATTTGATTTGGTTTGGGGTCATGATGACGATCGTCATGGAAATGGGATTGATTCATCCGCCAGTGGGACTGAATTTATTTGTGATAAAAAGTGTAGCACCTGACATTCCATTAAAAGATGTGGTGTGGGGGGTGGTTCCTTTTATTTTATTGATGATTTTATCGTTGATATTATTATCGGTTTTTCCGGCGATTGTGTCTGCTATCCCTAATTCTATGTTAGGCGTAGCGCTCTCCTGATAGGAATAAAGAATTAGATATGTGGGACTCACAGTTAAAAAAAAGACAAGAGCGTTTAGCACGCATACAAGGACGGCTTCAAGGAAAATGGATTGAGGCAGATCAAATCACTGAGGTACTTGAAGCATTGTGTGAACCTGGTGACCGTGTTTGTCTTGAGGGAAATAATCAAAAACAGGCTGATTTTTTGGCTGATGCGTTAAGTTGTTGTCAGCCAGAGAAGGTGCATGATTTACATATTGTACAGTCTGTATTGGCCTTACCTAGCCATATTGCGTTATTTGAAAAAGGGATTGCTAAAAAAGTCGATTTTTCTTTTTCAGGGCCACAGTCACATCAATTAGCACGGCTTGTTACCAATAAGAAAATTGAAATTGGCGCCATTCATACTTACCTTGAATTATTTGGCCGTTACTTTATTGATTTAACACCTCACCTATGTTTAGTTGCAGCAGCCAGTGCTGATCGTGAGGGAAACTTATACTTAGGTCCCAACACAGAAGACACCCCTGTTATTATTGAGGCCACTGCATTTAAAAGTGGTATTGTCATTGTTCAGGTAGATGAGATTGTCGAACAATTACCGCGCATTGATATTCCACGCGATTGGGTAGATATTTGTGTTAAAGCGCCACGTCCTAGTTATGTGGAGCCATTGTTTACACGGGACCCTCAGCATATTACTGAAGTTCAAGTGTTAATGGCGATGATGGCCATCAAGGGAATATATGCTCCCTATCATATTCAGCGTTTAAATCATGGTATCGGTTTTGATACCGCAGCCATTGAATTGTTATTACCCACTTATGCCACAGAGCTAGGTTTACGGGGGCAAATTTGTCAACATTGGGCACTCAATCCTCATCCCACATTAATTCCTGCTATTGAGGCCGGATTTGTAAAAAGTATTCATAGCTTTGGTTCAGAAGTTGGGATGGAAAACTATATAAAAGCCCGTTCAGATGTGTTTTTTACTGGGCGAGATGGCTCGATGCGTTCTAACCGAGCCTTTTGTCAAACCGCTGGATTATATGGCTGTGACTTATTTATAGGTTCTACCTTACAAATGGATTTGCATGCTAACAGTTCAACTGCGACATTAGGAAGAATCACGGGTTTTGGTGGAGCCCCCAATATGGGCTCTGATGCCAGAGGCAGACGTCATGCAAGCCATGCATGGCTTAAGGCAGGACAGCAAAAGGCAGGAGATGCGCCACTTATCCGTGGACAAAAATTAGTCGTACAAATGTTTGAGACGTGGCAAGCCCCTAACCAACCGACTTTTGTAGAACGCTTGGATGCCTGGCAGTTAATGGATGATATGGCTATGGCTCTACCACCAATCATGATCTATGGTGATGATGTCACCCATGTGATTACTGAAGAGGGGATTGCTAATTTATTATTAACACGCAATCTTGAAGAGCGTGAACAAGCGATCCGAGGTGTAGCAGGTTATACACCTGTGGGGATGAAGAGGGATCATCGCCTAGTAGAAAATCTCCGTGATCGTGGGGTTATTCAACGCCCTCAAGACATCGGTATTAATGTTGCACAAGCTAATCGTGATTGGCTTGCAGCCAGATCAATTAAGGATTTAGTGATCGCTTCACAAGGACTCTATCAACCTCCGAAACGTTTTAGAAATTGGTGATTTATGGAACACATTACTCTCTCTTGCCACTCACAACCTCATCCTCAGTCTCTCGCTCAGTCAATATTATGTGGGGTGGTGGCTTCTGGAAATCTAGAAATATTAGTTGAAGTTCATGCTGACCATACTCTCACTTCATTTAATGTGGACACGGCGGCACATGGTTTTGCTGAAGTCTGGCAAGCGGTATTACGTGATTTTGCAGAACGTCATCCTGTGGGCGGGTTAACCTTTGCCATCAATGATGCAGGGGCAACGCCCGCGGTAGTGAGTTTACGTTTAGATCAAGCTTTTCAAAATTGGTGTCAACCATCATGAGTTCATTAAAACGCAGTTATCGAGAAGCTTCCGCTAGAAATCGGGTGCAGGATCTTTGTGATTCAGGGACTTTTAATGAATGGCTAAGCCCTGCTGAGCGTATCACTAGTCCTCACTTGGCAGCATTGGGTGCGCCCGTGTCCTTTGATGATGGTGTGGTAGTAGGCGAAGGAAAAATAAAGGATAAAAGAGTCGTTATGATTGCTCAAGAGGGACTCTTTAATGGTGGTGCTGTAGGAGAGGTACACGGCGCTAAGATTCGTGGTGCTTTATTAAGAGCCATCACTAGTCAAGTGGATTACGTGGTATTCGCTGTGGATTCGGGCGGAGTCCGTTTACACGAAGCCAATGCCGGATTGATTGCAATTTCCGAAATTATGCGTGCACTCTTTAGTGTACAACAAGCGGGGATTCCTGTTATTGCCTTAGTGGGTGGCAGTTGCGGTGCCTTTGGTGGGATGGGTATTGTGACACGCTTATGTGATGTGATTGTCATGTCTGAGGAAGGACGGATGGGTTTATCTGGCCCAGAAGTCATTGAGACAGTTAAAGGGGTGGATGAATTTGATGCTAAAGACCGTGCTTTAGTATGGCGTGTTACCGGTGGCAAAATTCGTCGTACTCTCAATGAAGCTCAGGTGCTGGTAGAGGATAACATTCATTCTTTTAGAGCAGCACTAGAGGATGTGACAAGCAATAAGATTAAGAAAAAAAGCTTTACGCTAACAGAGCTTGCTGAACAACAACAGAATCTAGTTAAACGCTCACTCATGCCTAGTCATATTCGCGAAGGTAGTGAAGTGTGGTCAAGTTTGGGTTTAGCCAGCGATGAGGTGTCATTAATGAGTGTGGCTCAATTTAATCAACGCTTAGCGGAGACAACACATGAGTGATACCTTGTCGTCTCTCTGGGCCCGTTTGTTCCCTCAAGGGTCTGATATACAAGTTACCGGTGACACGCTCTCTGGTATGGGACAAACCCGAGAAGGAGCGGTACATGTTATTGGTACCACCAATCATGTGGCAGTGAATTCCGCTATCGCTTTAAGCTTGTCTCAATCAATTATTCATTGCATTGAACAAGATCAGAATCATCCTCTACCTATTGTGATGATCGCTGATACCCAAGGACAAGAGTTATCAAGACGTGAAGAGTTATTGGGTTTAAATGGCTACTTTGCTCACCTTGCACGCTGTGTTGAAGCAGCTCGTGTTAAAGGGCATCGTCTGATTACATTGATTCATGGTGAAGCTGTATCAGGTGGTTTTCTGGCCTTTGGTTTATTGGCCGATCGTATTATCGCTCTGCCACAGGTAGAAGTACGTGTGATGGATTTAAGAGCCATGTCGAGAATTACTCGAATTGATTACACTCGTCTGACAGAGCTTGCCAAACACTCCCCAGTGTTTGCTCCTGGTCCCGAAAACTATTGGCGTATGGGTGGAATTCATGAAATGTGGAGCCTTGATGACAATTGGGAAGAGTGTTTGTTAAAGCAGCTACATGGACCCAATATAGACCAACGCCCGGAGCTGGGGTTAGAGCGACAAGGAAGAGAGCTGGCATCATCAGTGGCCCAACGAGTAATTCATGCTACCACTTCCACTACAAAGACATGATCTGGTTTTTCTAAAAACCATCGATGAGACTTGTTTAATCACTCCAGTTATAGAACAAGAATGGGTGATAAATTGGCAGCAGGCAGCGCGCCCTTTTTGGGCAACACGTCAATCAGATACACAACACTGTGTGGTGGGGGTGACTCGCTATACGCCGCAAGATAAAAAACGTATTTCTGTCAGTGTTCCCTGGTCATATGTAAAACGGTATCAAGCACCGCCTCTACTAGAGAGGGTGGTTGCTTATCTGCCCATGTCTTGGCAAGAACCTCTTAATCAGGTGATTGAGTTAGCCCACAAGCATCAAATTGTGGTGCGTGTTGTTGGTGCTGCAGCTTATGTGCCGCTATTAGGCCTTGAGCTACTAAGAGAAAAGAGCGATGTGGATCTATTGTTTGTGCCATCTAGAGGCTCTTTAGTGAAAGAGTTTTTAGCTACGCTTAAAGCACTTACTCACATTTATCCAACGCCTCTAATTGATGGTGAAATTCGTTGGCTAGATCAAGATGTCCCTTGGCGAGAATACGCTGAAATAAAGGTTAAACAGTGTCTGGTGAAATCAATCCATGAGGTTAAATTGGTGGAGCGTAACACTTTGTCTAGTAGAGTACGCCAAGAGCGATTACAGTTAGCAAACATTGCCTTAACCGCACTCTATGACGAATTGCGTCTCTGTCCGAAACCAGGTTTAGTGAGTCCACTTGATACGGGATCTCACCGTGATATGGATAGGCTTATGTTATGGCGCAGTATCTTTGCTTTGCGTCATTATTTTTTAACTATCATCGATCTTGGTCGACAACACGCTCAATTTGAGAGGTTAAGAGAACAGGGTTTGGCTGCTGAAAATAAGATGTTGGCAAGAACTGGAGGCGTGAATACCCATCGCGGAGGGATTTTTCATCTGGGGTTACTGCTCGCCTCACGTGCCTCACAACCTGCAACGAGCGCTAAAAAAATATGTACTAGAATTGTAGAGCTATGGGGGGAAGAGTTAGCAAAACATCAGGCTCAAATGCGACCACTAAACAGTCATGGGCAACTGGTGTATAGGCAATGGCATAGACCAGGGGCTCTAGAGATGGCCTTGTCTGGATATGCTTTTGTTGTAGAGGAAGTACTCCCTTTTTATCGACAAGCTTTAAAAGAAGAGGGCGTTTTTTATGCACGAACGCGCACATTATTATTGTTAATGACGCATGTGGATGACTCTACGATTTTATGGCGCGGTGGAGAGACCGCACTATTGGCGGTGCAAGAAGAAGCCGGTCAGATTTTAAAGATGGGACATATGGCAAACGCTCGGGTATGGGCAAGATGGTTAGCCTTTCATTATCGTATGATCAATCATAATTTAAGTCCGGGAGGGAGTGCGGATTTGTTGGCATTTGTTATGGCGCTTAATCGTTACGCCACAGATAGTGACACACGTCATCTAAGTAGCGCTCAGAGTAGACGAGAATTATTATGCGTTTAGCTGTCATATTTAGTGGCCAAGGTGCCCAGCAATTAAGACATTACGATGAGTTACAGTTGACCTTAACTGAACAACATAAAGCAGTACTCTTTGAGCCACTCTTGAGTCATCCCCCCGTTACTGAAAAAGAGTTATCAGTTAACACAGTGGCACAACCACTGATCACTGCGCTTCAATTATCACGTTGGCAACGTTTTAGTCGTCAACTCACACACCCCCCTATACTCATAGCAGGTTACTCTGCGGGAGAAACCGCTTCGTATTGTGCTGCGGGGGTATGGAGTGACATGTCAGCTTTACACATAGCCTGTGTCCGAGCGCAATTAATGGATAGAGCCGTGGCCAGGATCGGTCCTTGCGCCATGGCTTACTTAGAAAACAGTGATGATCAATTGATTCAAGAGGGAATGACTCAGTTTCAAGTGTATGAGGCAATTCGTCTGCCTTATGGTGGGGCAGTTATCGCAGGGTTACGTCAGCATCTATTGGCGTTTGAACAACAGGTGTTAGTGAAGGCAAATATACTGCGCTGGCTACCAATCAGTATTCCCTCACACACGCCACTCTTACACACTGTAGAAGAATCACTGTTTCAGTATTTATCTACACTGCCATGGTCCACCCCCACTATCTCTTTATTAGCGGGAGGGAGTGGGTCGGTAATGAGTGCGCCTCGTGAGCTGGTCCATGCCTTTTGTTATCAAACATGTCACACATTAAATTGGCAACATTGTTTGTCTATAGTAAGTGAGTATCGTCCTGATGTGGTGTTAGAAATAGGGCCTGGTAATGCCTTAGCGAAAATGATTCGTGACATGGATTCCTCTATTATGGCGCGCTCAATAGACGAATTTAGTCATGATGAGGCAGTACTTGATTGGTTAGAGCGTTGGGGTTAATCCATGGAGCCAATATCAGTATTAATTGGTGTGGTACTCTTGGGGGTGTATACAGGAGCACAAAATTTTATGGCAGGAGGGGGCACCTTTATTATCTTCCCGGTACTGTTATTAATTGGTCTTGATCCAGTGACGGCAAGTATGACGGCAGCCATGGGGCTCTTCCCCAATCAATTGAGCTCAGCTCATGTTAGTCGACCTCTTGCCTCTGGAGTACATACCTTGTCATTGAAAAAGTTGCTGATAATTAGTGTGTTAGGTGGCTGTACGGGATCTATTCTATTGAGTATCACGCCCTCCAAAATATTTACTCATCTAGTACCCTGGTTAACTCTTTTTGCTACCGTTTTGTTCGCCTGGGGTTCGCTTCTCAGAGCTAACCCTGTGTTAGCGGGTCCTGGTATCCATGAAGAAGAGAAACGTCAGACAATTGAAAAACGGTTATTGTTGTCGCAAAGTTTAATTGCTATCTATGGGGGATACTTTGCAGCGGGGATTGGTTTCTTAATGCTTGCTGCATTAACCATGAGTGGTCTTGAAGCAAGACGAGCTATTGCCACTAAAAATGTCTTGGTAGTGGCAATTACCTCCATGTCTTTTATTATTTATAGTTTGTCAGCGAGAGTAAACTGGCCTATTGCCATCGCTCTTGCTATTGGGGCCTTGGGAGGCTCTTGGATTGGTGCATGGTTAATTCAACATATTCCTAACCGTTGGTTAAAGATCTATGTGGTAGTGATTGGTTTAATATTAACGCTCTGGCTTTTTTTACGTTAATACCGTTATGCATAATACAGGGCTTGGTCAAAAGCCACACCCAAACTGTCTTTTTTTGAGAGAGTGGGAGGGGTATTAATGGGCCAAGAAATATTTAAAGTTGAATCGTTCCATTGAATGGCCTTTTCATCTTCAGGGTGCCAATAATCAGTGGTTTTATATAAAAATTGAGCGCGCTCACTGAGCGTCACAAACCCATGAGCAAAGCCTTTGGGAATCCACAGCATCTGTTTGTTACTGGCTGACAAATTGACTCCCACCCACTGGCCAAAATGAGGTGAATGTTGTCGTAAATCCACTGCCACATCAAATACCTCACCTTCAATCACCCGGACTAACTTGCCCTGTGGGAATTGATGCTGATAATGAAGTCCTCTTAATACGCCACGCACTGATGAGGAGTGGTTGTCTTGAACAAACGTCTCTCTCACCCCTGTTAACTCCTCAAATACTCTTTGATTAAAGCTTTCAAAGAAAAAACCACGATCGTCGCCGTATACAGTGGGTTCAATGATTAATACATCGTTAATGGCAGTAGGAATAATTTTCATGATGATTGAGTTAAACACGCTATTAAAGCATCATGCCAATGGGGGAGCGTTATGTCAAAGGTCTGTTTTAACTTACTGTTATCAAGGCAGCTCATGGCTGGGCGTTTAGCTGGGGTGGGATATTGCTCTGTACTAATCGCAGTTAATTGTGCGCGGGCAGGGCGCAGAGCAAAAATAGCCTGTGCAAAACCATACCAAGTGGTATCAGATTGATTGGTCATATGATAAATACCACGGTATTGAGCCAAATAATCCACGATAGGTAGATGAGTTGGCTTTTTACTAAGAATTAAAGCCGTCGCACGAGCAATAGATTCTGTAGAAGTTGGGCTACCGCGTTGGTCATCAATAATTCGCAGCTCGTCGCGCTCCATCCCAAGCTTTAACATAGTCTTTAAAAAGTTATGGCCTACCAGACTATATACCCAACTTGTTCTGAATATTAACGCAGCGCAATTACTCTCAAGTATGCCAATTTCTCCTTGACGTTTACTTTGACCATAAATATTGATTGGCTCTGTTGGGTCCTGTTCTAGATAGGGTGTGTTTTTCTGGCCATTAAACACATAATCCGTTGAGTAATGAATTAATGCGCAATGGTTGTTATGACAATATTGAGCTAAGCGCGTGGGTGCTATAGCGTTAATTTGAAAAGCCAAATCCCGTTCGTTTTCAGCACGGTCTACAGCAGTATAAGCGGCAGCATTGACGATTAAGTCGGGCTGTAACTTATTGAGTGTCGCAAAGCACTCTTCCCAATGACACAAATCAAAGTCTTGGCGCGTTAAAGCCACAACAGAGCCTAAGGGGGCGAGATGGGCAATAAGGCTCGTAGCCAATTGTCCATTGGCGCCGGTGATGAGGATTTTCATGGTCAATATATTAAAAAAGAAGTAAGAACTGAATCCCTTCTATTTTAGTGTAGAATTGAACTTTTATGTTTGGGAATTAGACGTATGTTACAAGGTAGTCTTGTGGCCATTGTGACTCCCATGAAAGACAATGGTGAGTTGGACTTTGCTGCGCTAGAATCATTGATTAATTGGCATATTGAATCAGGTACAGCAGGGATTGTGATTGTTGGAACCACAGGTGAGTCACCGACTGTGTCTGTGGAAGAACATAAAGAATTAATACAAGCCACAGTAAAATATACCCGCGGTCGAGTGGCGGTAATTGCTGGGACAGGGGCTAATTCAACGGCTGAAGCGATAGAATTAACTCGTTATGCTGAAAGCGTTGGTGCTGATTACAGTTTATCAGTTGTTCCTTATTACAATAAACCCACTCAGCGGGGTATGTATGAGCATTTTAAAGCGATTGCTGACGCGGTATCTATCCCTATTATTCTCTACAATGTTCCTGGACGCACTGTAGCTGATTTAGCTAATGATACGGTTGTTAAATTGTCTGCTATTAACAATATTGTTGGTATCAAAGACGCGACCGCTGATCTATACCGAGCCAGTGACCTTTTTTCGCGTCTGCCTTCAGATTTTGCCTGTTACACCGGAGATGATGGCAGTGCTGCTGCATTCATGCTGATGGGAGGGCATGGAGTGATTTCTGTTACAGCCAATGTAGCTCCCGCTTTGATGGCTAAATTATGTCGCCATGCTATTGAAGGTGATACTAAGACCGCGCGCGCGGTTAATGATAAGCTGTTAGCGCTACATCGCGACCTATTTATTGAAGCAAATCCGATTCCTGTGAAATGGGCTTTGGCTGAAATGGGTAAAATCAGTGCCCATATTCGCCTACCCTTAACAGCGTTATCAGAGCAACATCATGATACGGTTCGCGCAGCATTACGTCGCGCCGAAATAGTTTAAGTAGTTTGAACAAGATTGATTACGAGGGAGATTATGGGTTTAATGCGCAAAATAAGTGATAGAAAGCACGGTTGGTTGGTATTGTTGGTTTGCGTGTTAACGGCCTGCTCCACGACTAACAGTACTTTATTTAAATCCAAGAAAGTTGATTATCAAAGTGATGCCAAGACTGTTCCTCAACAAGGTTTAGAGGTTCCGCCTGATTTAACCCCAGCCCAAGAAGATGATCGCTATAGTGTTCCAGGGCAAGAGGGACAGACCTACTCGCAATACCAAAAACATCAAAAGACTACGCCGGTAGAAACGTTATCTGCTGCAGATGCTCAAGTATTACCTAAAACCTCTTCAATGGTGACGATTGAAAGAGACGGAGCACAGCGCTGGTTAGTGATTCATCAAACTCCTCAGCAGTTATGGCCTAAATTGCACGATTTTTGGGTTAAAAATGGCTTTACTCTCACTACCGATGACCCAAAACTTGGGGTGATGGAAACCAATTGGAATGAAAACCGTGCCAACATGCCACAAGACTTTGTGCAGAGAATGTTAAGTAAAGTGATTACTAATTTGTATTCTTCCTCACTGAGGGATCGTTTTAGAACACGAATTGAGCAAGGTAAAACACCGGGCACCACTGAAGTGTTTATCACTCATAAAGGAATGGAAGAAGTGTTAAGTAATGACGCATCGAGTTCTGTATGGGAGCTTCGTCCTTCCGACCCTGAGCTTGAGGATGAATTTATTCGTCGTTTGGCTTTAAGTCTTGGTGTACAGCAACCTGTTATAGATAAAGAAATTAAAGAAGACAAGCAGGTCGCTCAAAAAGCACCAGCAGAGCGTAGCTTAAGCAAAACAGACAACGGCGAAGAGTATTTGGTTGTTAATGATCCCTTTGACCGCGCATGGCGGTCAGTCGGCCTAGCACTTGATCGGGCTGGATTTACTGTACAAGACAGAGATAGAGAGGCGGGTATTTACTATGTCCGTTACACCGACACTGAAGGCGTGCTCGCTAAGAAAAAAACTTTCTTACAAAGTCTTGCTTTCTGGCGCTCCGATGATAAGTCTAAAGAAACGCAGACCTACCGTGTGGTTGTGAGTGCTAAAGGAGTGGGAACGCCATCAGAAGTTCATGTACGTAATGAATTAAACCAGCCTGTTGCCAATTCAATTAACCAAGAAATCTTGAAGTTAATTTCAGCGCAACTACAATAAGTCACCATGCGTTTCGCCTCACTGGGAAGTGGTAGTGAAGGTAACGCATGGCTCGTTGAGTCAAAAACAACCCGCTTGATGGTTGACTGCGGGTTTTCTGTTAATGAAGTTATTCGCCGCATGGCGCGCTTAGAATTACAAGCAGAAGACTTAACGGCTATTCTCGTTACCCATGAGCACAGCGATCATATGTCAGGTGTTGCCCGTCTTGCCAAACGGTTTAATATTCCTGTCTATGCGAGTTTTGGCACGCTGTCATTTTGTCGTGATGATTTCCCCTCACAGCTATCTACTGAGTTGTTTAGTGATAGCCCTGTTGTTATTGGAGATATTCAAGTTAACCCGTTTTTGGTTCCTCATGATGCACGCGAACCGCTACAGTTTGTCTTTGACGATCATCGCCATCGTTTAGGAATTGTCACTGATGTGGGGCATGTGACGCAACATATGTTGGCAAGTCTCAGTCATCTTGATGCGTTAGCAATAGAAAGTAATCATGATGAACAGATGCTGGTACAAGGGCGTTATCCCCAGCATTTGAAAGCCCGCGTAAAGGGTGAATTTGGTCACTTAAGTAATGATCAAGCGGTAAGTTTGTTACAACAGCTTAACCCTGAGCAACTAACTAATGTGGTGGCAGCTCATTTAAGTCAACACAATAATAAACCAGAGATAGTTGAAGAGTTATTTATGGCGGTCATTAAAGAGAAAAAACGTTTTGCTATAGCTACTCAGGAAGAAGGATTAGATTGGGTAATGCTTTAGTAGAGAATCGTCGGAATAAAAAAAGCCGATCAAATGATCGGCTTTTTCGTCGACTAAATAAGAATTACTTCTTGTCAGCAGGAGCGGCAGCAGGAGCAGCAGCAGGTGCGGCTGGAGCAGCAGGAGCAGCAGCAGGTGCGTTAGCATCAGCAGCAGGAGCGGCAGCAGGAGCAGGAGCGGCAGCAGGAGCAGGAGCGGCAGCAGGAGCAGCAGCGTCGGTTTTTGGAGCTTCAGGTTTGCTGCATGCAGCCAATGCAACTGCGAATAAAGCAGCGATGAGAAGATTACGTTTCATGATTTAATTCCTATCGATAGTTAAAAAAACAGAGCTAAAATAAGATTCTATTAATCTTACAAAAAAATTATAGAATTAAATGTGTTGCTTTGCAACTAGCCTAGATGTAGCCAACCTTGTGTATACCATTCATACAGGAGTAAAGCTAACTCTTTAGGTTGTTTACTTTTCTCCATAGGTGACAGTATTTTATGGTCAGCCAGTTTCGTCAATAGTGGAAAACAGTTAATTGGCGGAGTCAGTCTCTCGCCATTAATGAAAAAGTGAGACTGATGGAAAAGAATTTGTGCTTTTGCATCAAGCTTTAACTCCTGTTTGGACCAGTATTGTGTAAATTGTTGTAAAGAAATGGGCTGATACTCTGGATCGAAAAATACATGGGGTTTAGGTTCACTTAAATACCGCCCAACCATATCGGCAATGTCTTTTCTTCCCCATTTGATTTTCTGGGTAATAGCGTAAACTTGATCAATTAACTCCTCAGGTAATTTGGCAGGGTGGCGTTGTTCAGTTAACTTAGGGTCAGAGTAATTTCCTTCAATCTGAAACTCATCTCTTAAGTAATCAAGCATGGCATTAACCCATTCTTGATAGGTTGGTGCTCTGAAGCCTATTGAATAAGTAAAACATTCTGTTTGTGCTACACCATGGTGTGCCCATTTGGGAGGGAGATAGAGCATATCTCCCGCTTCTAAATCCCAAGTTTGCTGTGCCTTAAATCGTTGTAATAATTTAAGTGATTGGTTAGGACGAATGGATAAATCGTCTGTTTTTGCAATTTGCCAGCGTCTTATTCCATAGCCTTGTAGTAGAAACACATCATAATGATCATAGTGAGGACCTACTCCTCCTCCAGGTGTGGCATAGCTAACCATGATGTCATCAAGGCGTGCGTAGGGGATAAATCGAAAATCATGCAACAGGTTGTCCGCTTCTGGTAGCCAATGATTAAGAGATTGAATCAATAATGTCCAGTTTTTATCTCCCAGGCCTTTTAAATCGATAGGACGAAAGGGACCGTGATGAAGTACATAGTTTTTCCCTTGGCGTATAACAAGGCGCGATTGTACATCTTGGTGAGTCGCTAATTGTTTAATTTCTTTGGCGGTGAGAAAGCCTAAAAAATCTGGTAAAGTTTGTTGGAA
This sequence comes from Pseudomonadota bacterium, assembly GCA_021811145.1. Lineage (GTDB taxonomy): Bacteria > Pseudomonadota > Gammaproteobacteria > Burkholderiales > Ferrovaceae > PN-J185. Next base: position 42,618 of record JAJZPN010000011.1, on the reverse strand, counting down.
CAAATGGGCTTTTTTTTGCCAATAGTGTTGTAAAAATGTTTTGACACTTAAAGAGCCAAGTACTTGATTACCCATAAAACTAGTTCTCGCAGTATGATTGTTTTGTCTTATGATACAGGGAAGTTTGCCTTAGATAGAATTCAATTGTTATCAAGGAGAGCGGTATGCTGAAAACTGGAGAGAAAGCCCCTTCATTTGAGTTACCTGATGCGACCATGGAAATGGTGTCATTGGGACGCTTTAAAGGAAAAAATAAAGTTGTTCTGTTTTTCTATCCGCATGATAGTATGCCTCAATGTGCTGATGAAGCGATTAACTTCAGTGACAGAGAAGAGGACTTTCTCGAGCAAGGAGCAGTACTCATCGGCGTATCGCAAGACGATGTTATGTGTCATGCGGATTTTTGTGAAGCCAATGGATTAAATGCTAAGTTATTGTCTGATGTAGATGGTGAAGTATGTAAACGCTATGGCGTCCTTCATGAAAAAAACTCAGATGGATTTAAAAGAACTTGTGTAGATCGAGTCACTTATATTATTGATCGGCAAGGAGTTGTACGCTATGCAATACCCGCCTCGTTGCATGGTAAGGAGCATATTGCAGAGGTTTTAAAACTTGTGAAGGAGCTAAATTAACAATGCAAATTTGTAAAGATTCTGTGGTGACGTTAAGTTATACACTAACCGACTCTGACGGCACACTACTTGAGCAAAGTGATCCAACTATTAGCTATTTACATGGTGGATATGATGGGATTTTTCCGATTGTAGAAGAAGCCTTAGAAGGTCAAAACGTAGGGTATGAATGTACTATTACCATGGCACCTGATGAAGCATTTGGTGACTATGATGAAACATTGATGCGTGTTGAGCCACGTAATTTATTTCCTCAACATGTTAAAGTAGGGATGCAATTTGAAGGTCAGCCAGAGGGTGGTGGGGTTGAAGAGACTATTTTATACACTGTTACCGAAGTGACTGATGACAAGGTGGTGGTGGATGGAAACCATCCTTTAGTAGGTAAAACACTTACTATTAGCTGTAAAATTGAAGAAGTACGTCAAGCCTCACAAGAGGAATTGGCTCATGGCCATGTACATGGCGAACACGGCCATCACCATTAATCTTTATCTATCTCTTCGCGCCAACGGTAGAGTAAATCTAGCGCTTGGCGCGCAGTGAGTTCATCCACATTGAGTTGTCGTAATTCCTCTAGAATGGGATCGCTTTGAAATAAATCCTGTTGCGCCACAGTAGTTAGACGAGGTATTGCTGGTGTTGAGTTTTCAAGCATATCTAATTTACGTTGTGCTTGATAAATGACAGCCTTGGGGATTCCCGCAAGGCGAGCCACTTGAATACCGAAGCTTCGTGAGGCAGGTCCTTCTTCTACTGTATGAAGAAAGACGATATGTTCTCCATGTTCAATAGCATCAAAGTGCACATTGACTACGCCATCCAATTGCGAAGCCAATTCTGTTAATTCAAAATAATGAGTGGCAAACAGCGTAAAGCAACCAACTCGCCTGGCTAAATCTGTAGCAATGGCATGAGCAAGTGATAGTCCATCATAGGTTGACGTACCGCGCCCTATTTCATCAATTAATACGAGACTATGCGATGTGGCTCGATTAAGAATAGTGGCAGCCTCTGACATTTCTACTAAGAAAGTAGAGCGCCCTGAGGCAAGATCGTCATTGGCGCCAATGCGAGTAAAGATCTGATCTACAAGAGTAATCGTAGCGCTTGTTGCCGGGACAAAACTACCCACATGGGCTAATAAGGTAATCAAAGCACATTGACGCATGTAGGTGGATTTACCACCCATGTTGGGTCCTGTGATCATTAATAAGCGACGTTGTGTATGAAGTTCAATATGGTTGGCAATAAATCGCTCAACCTGTCCTTCAATAACAATGTGGCGTCCCTCAGTGATCAGTATTTCATGCTCTGTTGTCATAACAGGTTTAATGAGATTAAGAGCAATCGCTCTGTCTGCCAATGTGCCAATCACATCAATCGTAGCAAGTTGTAGCGACAGAGATTTAAGCGTTGAGAGAGACCTGTTGAGCTCTTCGATCACTTGATCAAACAGATACTTTTCTCTTGATAGCGCTCTGTCATTAGCGTGAAGAATTTTTTCTTCAAAGGCACTTAAATGTTCTGTGGTAAAGCGTTCACTGTTCTTTAATGTTTGTCGACGCTGATAGTCAGGAGGGACTTGATCAGCGTAGGAACGTGACACTTCTATAAAAAAGCCATGAATACGATTGTATTCGACGCGTAGAGTGGGGATGTGAGTGCGTTCTTTTTCTTGCTGCTCAAGATCAATTAAAAATTGTCCTTGATTGTGCTGGATGAGACGTAACTCATCTAATTCTTTATCAAACCCATCGGCGATTACCCCGCCGTCTTTAAGTGACACAGCAGGCTCTAATTTGATGGCGCGCTGTAAAAGTGTGAGCGGCTCACTGGGTATATTTCTCAGTGCCTGAATGAAACTATCAAAGATATGTTGATCGCTGTTTACTAATAGCTTTTCAATAGAGGGAAGGAGAGCAAGCGACTCTCTTAGAGCGCTTAAATCCCGAGGACGGGCTTGTTTGAGGCCTACACGCCCTATAATTCTTTCTATATCTGCAATCTGTTGTAGTGTTTTTCTCAGTTGTTGTAGGGTGTCGTAGTGTTCTGGGGCAACAAACACCTCAATCCAAGCTTGGCGCTGTTTAATCTGAGTAATATCATGCAATGGATGGTGTAACCAATGACGTAGTAAGCGTCGCCCCATAGAGTTCTTGCAGGTATCCATGACAGACAGCAAGGTGGGGCTCATCTCTCCTGACAAGGTTTCAGTGAGCTCAAGATGGCGACGAGTGTTGGGATCCATTTGTACAAAATCGGTGGTGTTTTCTACGGTAATGGAATGAATAATTCGATTGGTTTGTTTTTGCGTATGCTCAATGTAATAAATGAGTGCACTTGCTGAGCTATGTGCGAGAGTTAAGTGTTGAGCCCCAAAGCCGTTAAGGTCAAAGGTTCCCAGCTGCTCACATAACATTGTTTTACCGCGTTCAGCATCAAAATGAAAATTAGGACGTTCTACGAAATAATATTGTAATTCTTTAAAGAGATTTTTTTGCTCCTCTGAAATAAGGATTTCAGCAGGTCCCATGCGTTCAATAGTAGAGGGTAAATCAAGTAAAGACTGTTCTGTTATAGTCAGCATTCCAGTTAATACATTGATTACTGCAATACCGATAGCTTCTTCATGGGAAAAAACAGCGGCCAGTAAAGTATCTTTATTTTCATCTAATAAAGTGGAGTCAATCAGTGTGCCTGGAGTAATGATTTTTACTACTTCACGCGCTACAGGCCCCTTACTTGTAGCGGGGTCTCCCACTTGCTCGCATATGGCAACTGATTCGCCAAGACGTACCAACTTTGCTAAATATTGTTCAGCCGCATGCACAGGAACACCTGCCATGGGGACAGGTTGTCCTGCGGACTGTCCACGTCTGGTGAGAGTAATATCTAGTAATCGAGAGGCTTTTTCCGCATCCTCATAAAAGAGTTCATAAAAATCACCCATACGATAGAACAACAAATAATCAGGATGTTTATTTTTGATAGCCCAATATTGGGCCATCATAGGAGTATGCTGTAAGGAAGTCATTAATTATTTACAAAAGCAATATAGGGGCTATTAGAAATACTGATAAATACTTGTTTACCATAGAAAAAGGGTAAACCCCAGTCAAAAGAGTTGCTATAAATATTACCATTGAGTTGGGTTCCTGCAAGATCATCAAAAGCAAAAGCACTGTTGGGATAGTCTAGCGGACTGGTAACAGAAAAACTAACGCTAGCCGTTGTGTTATTGGTTGATGTGATTTGTGCGGTTAGGCTTTGCGATGTGTTTGGGCAATAAAAACCATACCAATTACTGCTTTGAGAACAGGGGTTAAGGTTAATATTGGTATTAAAAAAAAGTCCGTTAGAGCCACTGTCTATAAATGAAGAGTTGTAAGTTGTACCGTTAAGTGTTGTAACAAAATAGTTACTTGTATCAGGGGTGATAACGTTGGCATTGTTTGGAAGTACGTTATTTGATTGTGTCCCAATTCCAAATATTAACTGTCCCGATGCACTGCTGTTACCAGTGGCTGCGGTGATAGCAGGCATTGAAATAATCACACCATTGTTATCAGCAACAAATTTAGAAACGGGATTCACAATAACAAAGGATGAAGAATTGGTTACATTGTTCTGATAGCTACATGTATTCCCACTACAAATGTAATACAAACCATATGCGCTATCATTGATATTGTCGCCAATACCTAATACACCATTCGAGCCAAAGCTCGCGGGTGATTGTAAAGGAGGTCCAGCAACACATGTAGATGGAACGTAAGTGTAATTAGGGGAAGCTAGGATATTTACTGGAATATTTGACGCTGTTTCTCCTGCGATTGATACGTCTAAGTTAGCAACAGGGCCATAAGTGTAACCATCGGCAAATTGAACACATTCAGTAACTGTACCTCCCCCAGACTGAATAAAACTAGGACTAAAGTTGGTAATTTGATTGCTAAAAATCCTTAACCCATAAGATCCTGAGTCAACCAATACATTGTCTATTGTTTGACATTGGGTTGTGGAACCTGGTTGGCACACGGTAATACTGACCGTGGGAATATTTACGTTATTGGATAGACCGAAAGATTGAGCTTGTACTGTAATGGTCGCCACATTAGTTCCAATCGCGGGATTGGTTAAACTAACGCCTGTGGGTGTAATCGAACTAGAACTTCCGCCGCCAACACCTCCACCACCTCCACAAGCAGTTAATAGCGACAGAAATATCAGGATAAAAAGCCAAAAAAATATTTTTTTCATAACATGTTTACTGAATATCGTTCACTGAAAAACCTGCAGGAAAACGGTTACTTAAATAGCTCATTCCCCAAAAATCTCCCATGCGCCCATAATTAGAAACGGTCAACTCATTATCAATCACTTTAAGTTGGCGATGGTTTCTCAGAGTGGCTTGGCTAAATGCATTGTTAAAGCGTTGGTAATAGGTGTCCCCAAGAAGTATAGTTAAATTAGGTACTGCCGCTCCGAACCACAATTGAGCAAAAACACTCCCCTGATAAACAAATTCTTTTAAAACCATCCCTCGAGTATTTTGTTGAATACTAACTTGATAGGGAATACCTTGGCTTGTGTATTGTTCGGTTTGATTAAGGATAGTGTACGGGTCAATTAAACCCAAAGGAGCGCCACCTAAGGTCGCTTGTGTATTAAAAGTCATAAATACACCAAATAAAGTTAATATTAAGTGTAGTTTTCTTATAAAAATCATAGGGTTCCCACTGTTAAATATTACTTTATTTATAAAGGAGCTCGCCTAAATGATTGGATTTGGCGTAAAATAAAAGGTTCTTTACTCTTGTACAACAGGATTCATTATGACTCAATCAATTGCTTTAATTGGACATTATATTCAAGGACGTCCCGTTGCGGGAACTAGTGGACGACAATCTGATGTTTTTAATCCAGCGACAGGTAGAGTGTCTGGACAAGTGGCATTGGCATCAACTGACGAAGTTAATCAAGCAGTGGCTTCAGCAAAAGCGGCTTTCCCTGCGTGGTCAGGCTTATCCCCATTGCGCCGTGCACGTGTTATGTTCAAGTTTAAAGAGTTGCTTGAAAAAAACCATGATCGTTTAGCCGAAATTATTACTTCAGAGCACGGTAAGGTATTTACTGATGCCAAGGGTGAGGTGATTCGTGGCTTGGAAGTGGTGGAATATGCCTGCGGTATTCCTGAAATGCTCAAAGGTGAATACACTGAACAAATTGCAACAGGCGTTGATGGTTGGACAATGCGTCAACCCATTGGAGTGACCGTTGGTATTACTCCTTTTAATTTTCCAGTGATGGTTCCTTTATGGATGCTACCTATGGCTATCGCCTGTGGTAACACCTTCGTTTTAAAGCCTTCCGAGCGTGACCCTTCTGCAAGCCTGTTTATGGCTGAGTTGCTTAAAGAAGCAGGTCTTCCTGATGGCGTATTCAATGTGGTTAACGGTGATAAAGTGGCTGTTGATGCACTACTCAACCATCCTGATGTGGACGCTATCAGTTTTGTAGGTTCAACTCCGATTGCTCAATATATTTATGAAACAGGTACGGCTCAAGGTAAGCGTGTACAGGCTTTAGGCGGTGCTAAAAACCATATGGTTGTGATGCCTGATGCTGACCTAAATCAAACAGTAGATGCGCTAATGGGGGCTGCTTACGGTTCCGCAGGGGAGCGTTGTATGGCAATTTCAGTTGCTGTGGCAGTGGGTGATATTGCCGAGCCCCTCATTGAAGCATTGGTCCCGCGTATTAAAGAGTTGAAAGTGACTCAAGGTATGGATTTATCCGCTGAAATGGGCCCGGTTGTTACTGCTGCTCATCGCCAGAAAATTCAAGGTTATATTGATACGGGTGTAAAAGAAGGAGCTAAGCTCGTTGTTGATGGTCGTGGCTTCTCGGTTCCAGGCTTTGAAGAGGGATTCTTTTTAGGTGGTACGTTATTTGATCATGTCACTCCTGATATGGTTATTTACAAAGAAGAAATTTTTGGTCCAGTGTTGTGTGTGGTTCGCGTACCTAACTTTGCCGCGGCTCTTGAACTTGTTAATAGCCATGAATTTGGTAATGGGACAGCGATCTTTACGCGTGACGGTGGTTTTGCACGCGAATACGCTTCACGCGTGAAAGTGGGTATGGTTGGTGTAAATGTACCAATCCCTGTACCGATGGCTTTCCACAGTTTCGGTGGCTGGAAACGAAGCCTATTTGGCGATCATCATGCACATGGTCCAGAAGCCGTTCGTTTTTATACGCGCCAAAAAGCAGTTACCCAACGTTGGCCAGCAAGTATTGAGGCAGGTGCTCAGTTTGCTATGCCAACCATGAAGTAGAGGACTGTTATGCATCCTATGCTGAATACAGCGGTAAAGGCCGCACGACGTGCTGGGCACATTATTAATCGTGCGGCGCTTGACTTAGAGCGCTTAAAAGTTGCTAAAAAAGGTCCAGCAGATTACGTCTCAGAAATAGACAAAATGGCGGAAGAGGCAATTATAAGCGCTCTACAGGATGCTTATCCTGACCATTCTTTTTTAGGAGAGGAGTCAGGCGTTGTGGGTGAGTCTGAATATCAGTGGATTATTGATCCTATTGATGGAACAACTAACTTTATCCATGGCTTTCCTATGTACGCTGTGTCAATTGCCTTGGCGCACAAGGGAGTATTAACCCAAGGTGTCATTTATGACCCTGTTAAAAATGATCTCTTTACTGCGACACGAGGTGCGGGCGCTTTTCTTAATGAAAGACGGATTCGTGTCAGCCAACAAACCAGGATGGAAGACGCGTTAATTGGTTCTGGGTTTCCTTATAGTAGTATGGAAAATCAAGAACGCTACATGCGTATGCTCGCTGTAATTATGCGTGAAAGTGCTGGAATACGTCGACCAGGTTCAGCTGCACTAGATTTGGCTTACGTGGCAGCGGGGCGCTATGATGGCTTTTGGGAACTCGGTTTAAAACCTTGGGATATGGCCGCAGGTGTTTTATTAATTCAAGAGGCGGGTGGATTGGTTACAGATTTAGAAGGTGAACAACGCTTTTTAGAGACGGGTCATATTGTGGCGGGGAATCCTAAAATTTTCTCGCAACTCTTAACTTTGGTAACCAAAGCATAGTTTTCCATGACTGAGTTTAACGGATTACAGCATATCCGTATTGTGATGTGTCAAACAACACACCCAGGCAATATTGGTGCAGCAGCGCGGGCCATGAAAACCATGGGCTTGAGTAAACTGGTATTAGTTCAACCCAAGTTTTTTCCTGATGAACAGGCCTCAGCCATGGCCTCGGGGGCTGATGATATATTAGATCAAGCTGAGGTTGTGAGCTCTCTTACTCAGGCATTACAAGGTACCACTTATGCTGTGGCAATGACCGTGCGATCTCGAGAGCTGTCCCATGAGCAAATTACCATAAAAGAATTAGCTCAGCGTCTACCGCAAGAAGTAAAAGAAGGGGATGTGGCATTAGTTTTTGGTACGGAAATGTCTGGGTTAAGTAACGCTGAATGTGATTTGTGCCAGGTATTATGTACTATTCCCACAGACCAAAATTTTGGTTCATTAAACGTGGCTGCGGCAATTCAAATAGCCTGTTACGAGGCCCGTATGGCGTTGGCTGGTCAAGCAATCGTCAGTTCTGATAAACCGACTTTAGCAAGTCATGATGAAGTAGAGTATTTTTTCGCACACCTTGAAAAAGTATTACTTCATACAGGATTTTTAAACCCAGAAAATCCTGGACGTTTAACCACGCGTTTACGACGTTTATTTGCTAGAGCACGATTAGAGCACGAAGAAGTGAATATCCTTCGTGGTATGCTAAACGCATTGGTTCCTGATATAAAAATGCTGGGTAGTGAGCGCCAACGCTCTCAAGATAAAAGTGATTAATGGTTGAAAGTAAATATGGCAATATGGTCTAGAGTGTGTGAACAAATTGATATCGTTTTTGACCGAGATCCAGCGGTAAGAAGTCGTTGGGAAGTCGTCTCTTTGTATCCAGGTTTTCATGCCATTTTATTACACTGGTTAGCTCATTGGTTATGGGTGAAACAGTGGTTTTGGTTGGCTCGTTTTATTTCTCAGTTATCAAGAGGACTAACTGGTATTGAGATCCATCCCGGCGCCAAGGTTGGACGGCGAGTGTTTATTGATCATGGTATGGGTGTGGTAGTGGGTGAAACTGCTGAAATTGGTGATGATTGTACTCTTTACCAAGGGGTAACACTGGGTGGTACGTCATGGCAAAAAGGAAAACGTCATCCTACTCTCTTGCCTGGCGTCATCGTGGGAGCCGGTGCTAAAATTATAGGACCTATTGTTATTGGTGAAGGTGCTAAGGTTGGATCCAATGCCGTGGTTGTAAAAGAAGTGCCGAGAGGCGCGACAGTTATTGGTATACCCGGACGAGTGGTTGAGGAAGATCTGTCGCAAAAAATTAAAAAAGAGGCCATGCAATTCAGTGCCTATGGACCTACAGATAATGATAAGGATCCATTAGTTGTGTTGGTTAATCAGTTAATGGAACAATGTCGAGAACTAGAAGAAAAGAGCCAAGAACTTTCAAAGCAATTAGATAGTCTTAATCGTAGTAAGGAAGGATATTAACTATGGCGATTACATTAACTCCAGCAGCACTTCAACATGTGCGTCAAGCGCTTAATAAACGTGGCGGGGGCATTGGTTTACGTTTTGGTGTCAAACAATCTGGTTGTTCTGGTTTGGCTTACGTGTTGGATTATGCTGATCAGGCAGATCCTGAGGATATCTCATTTAAACAAGAAGATAATGTGGTCATTCTTGTAAAGCAAACCGATCTTCCCTTTGTTGATGGAACTGAGCTCGATTATCGTCGAGAAGGACTTAATTCTGTATTCAAGTTCAATAATCCCAATGTAACTGACTCATGTGGTTGTGGTGAAAGTTTCACCACCCGCTCAGATAACGCTTAAATCGACGAGTTACTATCTTGAAGGATGTATTTTGTGCTCCGCATGGGTCGGCTGACGCGTTCTATTTTTCTGAACAAATTGGTAAAGGTCAGCCTTTAGTTGTTTTCACTGAGAATGTGGCCCATGCTCAGCGTTTACTCGAAGAATTAAAATGGCTCAATCCTGAGGCTGGAATTTATTTTTTCCCTGATTGGGAAACACTTCCCTACGATCACTTCTCTCCTCATCCGGATCTTATTTCTGAACGTTTGGCTACGCTGTGGCAATTTAGCCAAAAACAATTTGATGTAGCGTTAATTCCCTTAGCAACAGCATTAAACCGTCTACCACCCCATTCTTATTTGGCTGCACGCACTTTTTTTATTAGGCGCAAACAAGAATTTGATCGCGAGGCTTTTCAAGAGCAAATGCTCATAGCAGGCTACACTCATGTGACACAAGTATTGCGCCCGGGTGAGTATTGTGTACGTGGTGGACTCATTGATTTATTTGCAACAGGGAGTGTACTGCCATTTCGTATTGAGTTAATGGATACAGAAGTGGAGAGTATCCGTACCTTTGATGTAGATAGTCAGAGAACTCTATATCCTGTAAGTGAAATTCGTTTACTGCCAGCGCGTGAGTATCCAATGGATGAAGCTGGTAGAAAAATGTTTCGCCAACGCTTTCGTGATCGTTTTGAAGGGGATCCCTCGCGCTCTGATTTTTATAAAGATGTCAGTAACGGTCTTGCTCCTGGCGGTATTGAATACTATTTACCGCTTTTCTTTGAGGAGATGGCAACTATATTTGATTACCTGCCTAATTCGAGCGTCGTGTATCTCAGTGCCGATGTGGCGGATGTGATTCAATCATTCTGGCAGTCAGTAAAACCTCGTTGGGAGTTACTAAAGGGAAATCGTGCCCATCCTGTTCTTGATCCCAATGAATTATTTTTAACAGAGGAAGAGTTTTTTAAGGGGTTACAGGGCGTTGAGCGTATTGATATTAAATCTCATCAATTAAGCGCCTCAGGTAAATACCCACTGTTGTTAGATTCACAAGCATTGCCATCTTTATCTATCAATCGCCGTGATCAAGATCCTGTTAAACACTTAAGAGAGTTTTCAGAACATTTTCATGGACGATTAATTATCATGGCCGAAAGCCTGGGACGCCGTGAGAGTTTAATGACTTTACTCAATGAACATGGTTTGGCGTTTAAATTAGTCCAAACCTGGCAAGAGGCTCTAACCTCAACATCTAAAGTGTCATTGTTAGTGGGGCCAATTGCCAGTGGTTTTGTGTTTGTTGCTGATGATATTGCCCTAATTACAGAAGCCGAATTGTTTGCCAGTCAGGTACGTCAGACAAGACGACGTCAAGGTAATACTCGTTCTACAGATACTTTGTTTAAAGATTTATCTGAGGTAAAAATTAACGATCCTGTTGTCCATTTGGATCATGGTATTGGGCGATTCTGTGGGCTCGTCAACCTTGATTTTGGTGAAGGGGTGAATGAGTATATGCACTTACAGTATGCGGACAACGATGTGCTGTATGTACCAGTGACTCAATTGCATCTTATTACACGATACACTGGTGGTCCACAGGATCAGGCACCACTTCATAAACTGGGGAGTGGACAGTGGCAAAAAGCCAAAAAAAGAGCAGCGACACGTGCCCGTGACACAGCGGCAGAATTATTGGATTTATACGCTAAACGACAGGCCAGAGAAGGTTTTGCTTTTCCTATTAAAGATCATGATTACGAGGCATTTACTGAAGGATTTGCTTTTGAGGAAACACCAGATCAACTGGCAGCTATTGAGTCAGTAATGAATGATATGCGCTCTGGCAGGCCGATGGATCGACTTATCTGTGGTGATGTGGGATTTGGAAAAACGGAAGTGGCCATGCGTGCTGCGTTTCTGGCAGTCAGTGCCGGGAAACAAGTGGCCATTTTAGTTCCTACCACGTTGCTTGCAGAACAGCATTTTAATAATTTTTCTGATCGTTTTGCTGATTGGCCAGTAAGAATTGCTGAACTGTCGCGTTTTCGCTCGAGTAAAGAGATCACAGCAAGCTTGGAGGGGATTCGTCAAGGCGTAGTAGATATTGTCATTGGTACGCATAAGCTGATTTCTGATGAAGTACAGTTTGCTAATTTGGGTTTGGTCATTATTGATGAGGAGCATCGCTTTGGTGTTCGACAAAAAGAACGTTTAAAAGCCTTACGTGCTGAAGTGGATGTATTAACTCTTACAGCCACTCCTATTCCAAGAACCTTAGCAATGTCTCTTGAAGGGTTAAGAGATTTTTCTGTGATTGCAACAGCCCCGCAAAAGCGTCTTGCAATCAAAACCTTTGTGTATCCCTACAGCGATAGTTTGGTGCGTGAGGCAGCGTTAAGAGAGCTCAAACGTGGTGGGCAGTTATATTTTTTACATAATGAAGTTGATACTATTGAAAACATGCGTGATCATTTGGCTAAATTATTGCCAGAGGCACGTATTGCTGTGGCTCACGGCCAGTTAAGAGAACGTGAACTAGAACAAGTTATGCGTGATTTTTATCACCAACAAGCTAATATTTTATTGTGTTCCACTATTATTGAAACCGGTATTGATGTTCCTTCTGCGAATACTATATTAATCAATCGTGCAGACCGTTTTGGTTTAGCTCAACTTCACCAATTAAGAGGTCGAGTTGGTCGCTCTCATCATCAAGCTTATGCCTATTTACTTACTCCTCCAAGTGATGCGTTAACTGCTGCTGCAAAAAAGAGGTTAGAGGCCATTCAAATGATGGAAGAATTGGGGTCAGGATTTTATTTGGCGATGCAAGATTTAGAGATTCGTGGTGCTGGTGAAGTATTAGGTGATTCACAAAGTGGCGATATGATTGAAGTGGGATTTTCTTTATACAATGATTTGCTGACTCAAGCCGTTAAAGCGTTGAAAAAAGGAGATAACTGGGATCTTGAAGCACCGTTGAGTATTAGTACAGAAATTAATTTACATGCTCCAGCGCTATTGCCTAATGATTTTTGTGGAGATGTACAAGAGCGTTTAGTGTTGTATAAACGTTTATCTAATTGTGATGATATGGCCTCTCTTGATGAACTAAGAATCGAGTTGATTGATCGTTTTGGTTTGTTACCAGAACCGGCACAATTATTACTTGAATGCCATGCGTTAAGGTTGTTAGGGCAGCCTTTGGTAGTCCAAAAAATTGATGCCAATGATGAAAATATAGTTTTACAGTTTGGTAAAGATACACCTTTAGAGCCACAGGATTTAATTATGTTGTTACAACGCGATGGTCGATACCGTTTGTCAGGGCAAGATAAATTACGTGTCAATCGTGAGAGTCACTCGCCATTAGAGCGAGTGACTCATGTGAAAGAGGTATTAGCCGACTTGGAAAAACTGGTTGTTAAGCACTAACCACGGATATTCCTTTAAACTTACCTTGCCATTGTTTGGGGCCTGACTGATGCACTGAATCACCCTGACTATCAACAGCAACGGTAACTGGCATGTTTTCCACAGTGAACTCATAGACAGCTTCCATGCCAAGTTCTGGAAAAGCCACAACGCGTGAAGCACGGATTGCCTTAGCCACAAGATAAGCTGCTCCACCTACAGCGATCAAGTAAACAGAGCGATGTTTTTTAATCTCCTCAATGGCTGTAGGCTCTCGCTCAGCCTTACCAATCATGCCAAGTAATCCTGTTTTATCTAACATCATGCCAGTGAACTTATCCATACGAGTTGCTGTGGTAGGACCGGCTGGCCCAACTACCTCTTGACCCACTGGATCTACTGGTCCTACGTAATAAATAAAGCGCCCTTTAAAGTCGAGTCCCTCAGGAAGAGGGAGCCCTTGATTAAGTAAGTCTTGTATACGTTTATGTGCGGCATCACGGCCTGTTAATAACTTTCCTGATAAAAGAAGCGTGTCCCCTGGCTTCCATGAATGCACTTCCTCTGCAGTAATCTCGTCAAGATTAACGTGGCGTGAATTGGCGGAAGGACTCCAGGTTACTTGAGGCCAGTCGCTTAAGGAGGGCGGGGTAAACGTTGCAGGGCCTTCACCTGTGAGTACAAAATGAGTATGGCGTGTCGCTGCACAATTGGGAATCATGGCCACAGGTAAGCTTGCTGCGTGAGTGGGGTAATCCATTATTTTCACATCAAGAACAGTTGACAATCCACCAAGCCCCTGGGCGCCGATTCCAAGTGCATTAACTTTATCGTAAATTTCTATACGTAATTCCTCAGCACGGTTTTGAGGTCCTCGTTGTTTAAGTTCAGCCATATCGATAGGCTGCATAAGAGACTCTTTAGCAAGTAGCATCGCTTTTTCAGCACTGCCACCAATCCCAATGCCAAGCATTCCAGGGGGACACCAGCCAGCGCCCATAGTAGGTACAGTTTTTAGTACCCAATCCACGATCGAATCTGAGGGATTTAACATAACGAATTTAGATTTATTCTCAGATCCTCCTCCCTTAGCGGCGATATCAATACTTACTGTATTACCGGGAACAAGATTGATATGGACAACTGCTGGGGTATTGTCTTTCGTGTTTTTTCTTGCTCCGGCAGGATCAGATAAAATTGAGGCTCGTAATGGATTAAGGGGATTGGTATAGGCTTGGCGTACCCCCTCATTAACGAGTTCCTCAATACTCTTGTTAGTCTCAAAACGCACGTTCATGCCGACCTTTACAAAGACTACAACAATCCCCGTATCTTGGCAGATAGGCCGATGACCTTCAGCACACATACGAGAATTGGTTAAAATTTGTGCAATAGCATCTTTTGCTGCTTCAGACTCCTCAAGCTCATAGGCTTTACCGAGCGCTTTGATGTAATCTACAGGGTGGTAATAGGAGATAAACTGCAAACTATCAGCGATACTTTGAATAAAGTCCTGTTCGCGAATGAGAGTAGTCATGTTTTGTTCCTGAAATGGTTAAACATTAAGCCCTCTACTATAACCTGTGTAGATATTTTACGGAAGGATCCTCAAAACAGGTTTCTCATGGCTATAATGAGAGTTGAAAAAGTATTGGTTATGCCTTTAACATTAAAATAATTTTAAAAACCAAATAAAATAAAATACGGAGGAGGTTTATGTCTACAGAAGCTCTATTACACGAAACCCGTGTATTTCACCCAAGTCCTGAGTTTGTCTCTCAAGCAAACATTCAAGGTATGGCCCAATATCAAGCGCTGTGTGACGAAGCGCGACGCGATCCTCAGGCGTTTTGGGGAAGATTAGCAAAAGAAAACTTAGATTGGCATAAACCTTTTACGCGTGTACTAGATGAATCACAGGCTCCTTTTTACCGATGGTTTGATGATGGCTTGATTAATGCCTCTTATAACTGTTTAGACCGAAACCTTGCAAAAGGTCTGGGTAATAAAACGGCAATTATTTTTGAGGCCGATGACGGTAATGTCACACGCGTAAGTTATCAAGAGTTGTACGCTCGAGTATGCCGCTTTGCCAATGGATTAAAAGCCCAAGGGATTAAAAAGGGTGACCGTGTGGTTATTTATATGGCCATGTCCATTGAAGGCATTGTGGCTATGCAAGCCTGTGCCAGAATTGGCGCTACTCATTCTGTGGTGTTTGGTGGTTTTTCAGCAAAATCCTTACAAGAACGGATTGTTGATGTCGGTGCTATTGCTCTTATTACTGCAGATGAGCAAGTGCGTGGTGGTAAACGCTTACCACTTAAAAGCATTGTCGATGATGCAATCGCCCTAGGAGGTTGTGACGCTTTAAAGACAGTGATCGTATATCGTCGCACGGGAGGAGATGTTCCTTTTGTGAGTGGGCGTGATATTTGGTTTCATGATGTTGAAAACGGTCAAAGTGATCAGTGTGAGCCTGAATGGGTTGAGGCTGAGCATCCCTTATTCGTACTTTATACCAGTGGCTCCACAGGTAAGCCTAAAGGAGTCCAACATGCCACAGGAGGATATTTACTGTGGGCGTTACTGACCATGCGTTGGACTTTTGATATCAAAGATCAGGATATTTTCTGGTGTACGGCAGATATTGGTTGGGTAACCGGGCACTCTTATATTGTATATGGACCGCTTGCGGCGGGGGCTACTGAAATCGTTTTTGAAGGGGTCCCCACTTATCCTCATGCTGGACGATTCTGGGAAATGATCGCAAAACATAAGGTGTCAATTTTTTATACGGCTCCTACTGCAATACGCTCATTAATAAAAGCCTCTGATGGTGATGTGAATGTCCATCCAAAACATTTTGATTTATCTAGTCTTAGACTGTTAGGGTCAGTGGGAGAACCCATTAATCCAGAAGCATGGATGTGGTATTACCGAGAGGTGGGCGGGGAGCGTTGCCCCATTGCTGACACCTTCTGGCAAACAGAAACAGGTGGGCATATGATTACTCCTCTGCCTGGGGCAACTCCTATGGTACCGGGTTCTTGTACGCTACCTTTACCTGGTATTGAAGCCGCTATTGTTGATGAAACAGGTCAAGATATGGCCAATGGACAAGGTGGTATTTTGGTTATAAAAAGACCTTGGCCTTCGATGATTCGAACCATTTGGGGCGACCCTGAACGTTTTCGTAAGAGTTACTATCCTGATGAATTAAAGGGATACTATTTAGCAGGTGATGGGGCGATACGTGATAAGGATACGGGTAACTTTACTATCACAGGTCGTATTGATGACGTGTTGAATGTATCAGGACACCGTATGGGGACCATGGAGATTGAATCAGCCTTGGTTGCCAATACCTTGGTGGCAGAAGCCGCTGTAGTGGGACGCCCTGATGACTTAACTGGGGAGGCGATTGTCGCTTACGTGGTACTAAAACAAACTCGTCCAACTGGTGAACAGGCAAAAGCAATCGCTAATGAGTTAAGAAATTGGGTGGGCAAAGAGATTGGCCCCATTGCGAAACCAAAAGAAATTCGCTTTGGTGACAACCTACCTAAAACTCGTTCTGGTAAAATCATGCGTCGTTTGTTGAGAGTGATTGCCAAAGGCGAAGAAATTACTCAGGACGTATCAACTCTCGAAAACCCTGCTATTTTGCAACAACTTAAAGAAAGCGCATAAGGAGTGATTCTCGGGTGAGGTTATTACATCGTTATCTTGCCCGAGAGGTCATATTTGGGACGGCACTGGTGTTTGCTGCATTGGTGTCGTTGTTTTCTTTTTTCGATTTTATTCATGAATTGAATGATTTGGGTAAAGGCAGTTATCAGATTACTCAAATTGTTGTGTATGTATTACTCGCTATGCCAGGGCATGGCTATGAATTATTTCCTATCGCCGCTTTAATTGGCACCTTGTATGGTTTAAATAATTTAGCGCAACACTCTGAAATTACTGTGATGCGAGCTTCAGGTATGTCTAAAGCACAGCTCAATCAGTCGATGATTAAAATAGGGCTGTACTTTGTTCTCTTTGCTTTTGTATTGGGTGAGTTTATCGTTCCAGCTACCGAAGAAGCAGCTCAACAGTGGCGTTTGAAAGCGTTAAATAATTTTGTGGCCACTCAATTTCGTTCGGGTATTTGGGTTAAAGACAGTGGTAGTTTCATCAATGTACGTGAAATGTTGCCGGATAACTCACTGCACGATATTCGCATTTATCGTTTTGATGATAATCGCCGCTTAAAGGAAATTTCTCGTGCTCATAAGGCGACGTTTATTAGTGAGCATAAATGGCGTTTAATCAAAGTTGAACATACTTTTTTTAATCAAGACGGAGTAAGTGTGAGCCAAGATGCCAGTGAGGAATGGAACTCGGTGCTGACTCCTTCGGTGCTATCTACTTTACTGGTGGAGCCTGAGCAAATGTCCATATGGAATTTGTTTGGTTACATTAAACATTTAAAAGAAAATAATCAGCAAACCAGTCGTTTTGAAATTGCTCAATATAGTAAGTTAATTTATCCGTTTTCTATATTGGTCATGATGATGTTAGCGGTGCCATTTTCTTTATCAAGACCTCGCTCGGGAGCCGTGGGAACGCGTATGTTAATTGGTATAGCGCTTGGTTTAAGTTTTTATTTACTGAGTCGTTTTTTTGCATACCTAGGGCAATTAAATGACTGGTGGCCATTATTTAGTACTATTACCCCAAGTTTAATGTTTTTATTATTGGCCTTTGCTATTAATCGTTGGCAGGAGCAACGTTTGTAGGTTGTATGCGGACGGTTTCAGTACCACTTAATATGTCGTGTAGCCAGCGATGTTGCCTGTCAATAACAAGCCATATCAAACTTATCCCCGAAAACAATAAACAGGTGGCTAGAACATAACGTCTCAATGCTTGTAAATAAGTTGGGGGAGAGTGTGTTTGTCTATCGATTATTTTAAGACGCCAGGTTTTCATGGCCACAGTTTGTCCTGTGTGATGCCATTGGTAAGCGAAGTAGATGGCGTAGATAATAAAAAGATACCCACGATACCATGAGCGCAGCTCTGGATGATGTGGATAATCAGTTAGGTAGACGAAAGGGAGCCCAGAGAGCACGCCAAGGCCAAGTACGATAAGTGTTTCGTAGACAAGGCAGATCAGACGAGTAGAAATGTTAGCCGGCATGAATTAGGGGTTGATCGTGTTTGGTTCTGGGGTAGTGTGTTTTTCTGACCACTGCGACTTGATGGCTTCTTTTTTAGCTTTAGGTAAATGATGCCACTTTTTATAGTTTTTACGTGCTCTTTCTTGCGCGTCCGTAGGCAGTTTAGACCAAACAATAATATTTTTTTGGAAACGTTTTTGTTGTTGGGCATTGAGTTTATTGTAATGTTTTGCAGCATTAATTAAACGTTGCCGTCTTTGTAAGGAAAGATGTTCCCAGTTAGTGTGAGCAGGCTCTAAAATACGTTGTTGTTCAGGACTCAAACTATCCCAATGCATATTAGGTTCATGGGCTGGAATGAATGACGTGAATAAAATGAGCCCACTGGTCATCAGGATGAGGATTATTTTTCTAACCATTGACTAAGCTCTGAGGTGGTGAAAGCTTGAATAGGTAAATCACTGGCTAATAATTTGGCATCTAAAAAACCTTGATCATCCTCGTTTTTTTCATGTATCCAAGCACTATAAGTTGCTATGGCTGAGATAAGTAATAAAGAACTGACAATGGCAACAAATTGTTGGCGCAGTGTATCGCTACTCAAGGCGATACTGTAACCAGTGTAAGCTGGTTTTTTGTTGTTCTTTAAGCTTATTTTAAGCGCATTTTCTCGGATTTTATCGAGTTTTTCACGTGTTTTATCAGAAATTTGCAAGCTACTATGGTTTAGCGAGTTGCGTACAAATTGAATTATTTGCTCATCATTCATGGTGTTATTCCTTTTTGACGGAGTAGAGCAGTTAAGCTTGCTAGGGCGCGAGAGCTATGGGTTTTAACGCTACCCTCGGAGCAACCCATGGCCTCTGCCGTCTCTCTCACATCGAGTCCTTCCCAATAACGCAGCAAAAAAGCTTCGCGTTGACGTAAAGGTAGCTTTTCTACAGCTTTTTCAATAATTTCAATAACTTGCTTTTGTTCTAATGAAATGTCTGGTCGTGTTGCTTGCTCTGGTTCATGGTGAAGTTGTTCAATCCACTCTTGGTCTGTTGTGTCTTCATCTTGGTTTTGGAAGCTGCTAAATAAGGGCGTCCACCAATTACGTATTTTTTGACGACGGTAATAGTCACGAATGGTGTTTTGTAAAATACGTTGAAATACAGGGGGTAATTCTGCTGCAGGAAGATGGCTATATTTTTCAGCCAATTTAAACATGGACTCTTGCACTAAATCTAATGCTGATGCCTCATCTTTAACGGCAAATAGAGCATGTTTGAAAGCCCGTTGTTGAACTTCCGTTAAAAATGTCGACAATTCTTGTGCTGTAGCCAGAGTAATTACTTCCTTAAAATTGCGTAGTGTAACAGATAGAGTGTGAAGCAATGGCCTATTGGATGTTTGGAAACTAATTTTAAGTGATTTTTTGGCTCTACAAGAAAAGAGAATTGAAAAACAGAAATTAAATAACGTTTTGACTTAGTATGCGCTTAAGCATTAGTGTGTAATTGAGGTCAGCTCTTGACCGCAAGCGCTGAAAAGGATACGCTGATAGGTTTTCAGTACGTGTTGCCTTTAAGTATTCGTACTAGACATAAATTTAACTTTAACTTAGATAGAAAGTGATTGGCTCATGCGATTAACCGGTGCAGAAATAGCAATTCAATGTTTAGTTGAAGAGAACGTTCCCTACGTCTTTGGATATCCAGGTGGGGCGGTACTCCATATATATGACGCCCTTTTTAATCAAGATAAGGTCAGACATATTCTGGTGCGTCATGAGCAAGCGGCTTTGCATGCGGCTGATGCCTATGCAAGAGCCACAGGTCGACCAGGAGTGGCGTTAGTAACCAGCGGTCCTGGAGTAACCAATGCTGTAACAGGGATTGCTACTGCGTATATGGATTCTATTCCAATGGTTATTATTTCTGGTCAAGTTCCAACCCCTGCAATTGGGTTGGATGCTTTCCAAGAAGTGGATACTGTTGGTATTACTCGCCCTTGTGTAAAGCATAACTTTTTAGTTAAGCATGTGGATGAGTTAGCCTCGACTATGAAAAAAGCCTTTTATGTGGCTACTTCAGGACGTCCTGGTCCGGTGCTTGTTGATATTCCTAAAGATGTGTCTCAGCACATCACTGAATTTGACTATCCAAAGTCGGTTTCTATGCGTTCTTATAACCCTGTTAACAAGGGGCATACTGGTCAAATTAAAAAAGCCGTTCAAATGCTGATGGAAGCCAAGCGCCCCATGATTTATGTTGGCGGTGGAGCTATTCTTGGTGACGCATCTCATTTGGTCACAAAGCTTGTAAAAGATTTAGGTTATCCGTGCACCAACACATTGATGGGATTAGGCGCATTTCCAGCGACTGATCCGCAGTTTGTAGGGATGCTCGGTATGCATGGTACTTATGAAGCTAACCTTGCTATGCAGCACTGTGATGTATTGCTAGCAGTAGGTGCCCGCTTTGATGATCGTGTTATTGGAAATCCCCAGCATTTTTACGTTGAAGGTCGTCGTATTATTCATATTGATATTGATCCTTCAAGTATTTCAAAACGAGTGCGTGTGGATGTACCTATTGTGGGAAACATAATTGACGTACTCAATGAGATGTTAAAACTTGTTGAAGAAAGTCCAGTAAGTGTTGATGCATTAGCCTTAAAACAATGGTGGCAGCAAATTAATACGTGGCGTGAGCGTCAGTGTCTTAAATATACCAATTCAACTGAAATTATTAAACCTCAGTACGTCATTGAAAAATTGTACGAGGCAACACAGGGTGATGCCATTGTGACCTCAGACGTGGGGCAGCATCAAATGTGGGCAGCACAATATTATAAATTTGATAAACCTCGCCGTTGGTTGAATTCGGGTGGTTTGGGGACAATGGGGTTCGGTCTTCCTGCTGCAATGGGAGCTCAGTTAGCGTTTCCTGATATGCCAGTTGCCTGTGTGACAGGAGAAGCCAGTATACAAATGTGTATTCAAGAATTGTCTACCTGTAAACAATATCATTTGCCGGTGAAAATTGTGAACTTGAATAATCGTTATTTGGGTATGGTTCGTCAGTGGCAAGAGATCTTACATGGTAATCGCTATTCTGAGTCATATATGGATGCCTTGCCAGACTTTGTGAAATTAGCTGAAAGCTATGGTCACGTTGGCATGAGAATTGAGAACCCAGCTGATGTTGAAGGTGCTCTTAAAGAAGCTTTTTCGCTCAAAGATCGTGTCGTATTCTTAGACTTTCTCACCGACCAAACGGAAAATGTATTCCCTATGGTTAAAGCTGGAGCCGGTTTAACTGAAATGTTACTCGGCGCTGAAGATCTGTAAAAATTAGGATTGTTAATAATGCGTCATATTTTGTCTTTATTACTTGAAAATGAATCGGGAGCATTGTCTCGAGTTGCCGGTTTGTTTTCTGCTCGTGGTTATAACATTGAAGCCTTAAGTGTGGCTCCAACAGAAGATCCTACCTTATCACGTATGACTATTGTGACAAGTGGTTCAGATGATGTGATCGAGCAAATCACAAAACAATTAAATAAATTAATTGATGTAGTTAAAGTCTTTGATTTAAATGAAGGTCGCTATATAGAGCGTGAGTTAATGCTTGTTAAAATACGCGCTGAAGGAACTGACCGTGAGGAAATTAAGCGTACTGCTGATATTTTCAGAGGGCGTGTGATTGATGTGACTGATCGTACTTATACTATTGAGCTTACTGGCCCACGCGATAAATTAGATGCATTTTTAGAAGCTATTGATAGCAGTTTGATTCTTGAGACTGTTAGAACGGGTGCATCCGGTATTGGTCGTGGTGAATGGATATTAAGAGTTTAACTGGGAGATGATGAAGATGAACGTGTTTTATGAAAAAGATGCTGACTTATCATTAATTAAAGGTAAGAAAGTGGTTATTGTTGGATATGGCTCTCAGGGGCATGCACATGCCAATAATTTAAAAGATTCTGGTGTGGATGTGACTGTGGCTTTACGAAGTGGTGGTGCATCCTGGAAGAAAGCAGAAGCAGCGGGTTTGAAAGTACAAACAGTTGCTGAGGCCGTCAAAGGTGCTGATCTCGTAATGATTCTGTTACCAGATGAAAGTCAGCCGCAAGTGTATCAAGATGAGATTGCTCCAAACATTAAGGCAGGAGCAGCTCTTGCTTTTGCACATGGTTTTAATGTTCATTTTGGGCAAATTGTTCCCCGTGCAGACATTGACGTCATTATGATTGCACCAAAGGGTCCAGGACACTTAGTTCGTTCAACCTACACGCAAGGCGGTGGAGTGCCTAGTCTGATCGCTGTTTACCAAAACGCATCAGGTAAAGCGCGTGATATAGCGCTTTCTTATGCGGCAGCAAATGGTGGCGCAAGAGCAGGGGTGATTGAGACGTCATTCCGTGAAGAAACTGAAACCGATTTATTTGGCGAACAGGCTGTCTTGTGTGGTGGTGCTACAGCCTTAGTTCAGGCAGGTTTTGATACACTCGTTGAAGCTGGTTATGCTCCTGAAATGGCTTACTTCGAGTGCTTACATGAATTGAAATTGATTGTTGATTTAATGTATGAAGGCGGTATTGCTAACATGCGTTATTCAATTTCCAATACGGCAGAGTACGGTGATTTGACTCGTGGTCCACGTGTTATTACAGAAGAAACTCGCCGGGAGATGCGTAAAATTCTGACAGAAATTCAAACCGGTCAGTTTGCTAAAGAGTTTATTTTAGAAAATAAAGCAGGTGCTGCTTCAATGCACGCAATGCGTCGTATCGGTGCTGAGTCAACCATTGAAGTGGTGGGTGCTAAGCTCCGTGAAATGATGCCTTGGATTAAGAAAAACAAATTAGTTGATCAAACTAAAAATTAATCCTTGAAAGTACCTTACCCTTACCCTATTATTGCTCGCGAAGGGTGGCCCTACATTGTGGGTGTCGCCCTTATTTCGCTCATTACTACTCATTATTTTGGGTGGGCTGTGGCGTTGCCTCTCTATTTGATTTTACTATTTGTAGTACAGTTTTTTAGAGATCCAGCCCGTGAGCTACCGAGTGAGCCTGGCATCATCTCACCTGCAGATGGTCGTATTGTTGCTGTTATGCCTTGCCGTGATCCCTATCTTCAATGTGACGCTATTAAAGTGAGTGTATTCATGAATGTATTTAATGTGCATTCGAATCGCAGTCCTGTATCTGGGGTAGTTGAAGAGATCCGTTATTTTCCTGGCGCATTTGTGAATGCAGATCTAGATAAAGCCTCTGAAGCCAATGAGCGCAATGCGCTCGTTATCCGAGCTGAAAATGGTAAGCGCTTATCCTGTGTCCAAGTGGCAGGGTTAATTGCACGCCGAATTCTATGTTATGTCAACGTTGGCCAGAGTCTTTTACCTGGGCAGCGCTACGGTTTCATTCGCTTTGGTTCTCGAGTTGATTTGTATTTACCGACAAATTCTGTCATTAGGGTTGCTATTGGTGATAGAGTATGGGCAGGTAGTACCATATTAGCTCAATGGGGAGAGTAAGCGTGGAGGAACAAGAAGAGCACTCTCAGGCGTATCTGAATATGTCTTTGAAAGAGCGCGCCTCGCGTCGTCGCGGAATTTATTTATTACCTAATTTATTCACTACTGCTGCATTGTTTGCCGGGTTCTTTGCTATCGTCCAAGGTATGAACGGACACTTTGAGATGGCTGCCGAGGCCATTTTTATTGCCATGATATTTGATGGATTAGATGGTCGAGTAGCCCGTTTAACGCACACACAGAGTGCGTTTGGTGCAGAATATGACTCTCTCTCTGATATGGTATCTTTTGGTGCAGCACCTTCGTTAGTGATATATGAATGGTCTTTGCGTGGTTTAGGTAAGCTTGGTTGGATTGCTGCTTTTATTTACTGTGCAGGAGCAGCTCTTCGGTTAGCGCGCTTTAATACTCAATTAGGGGTAGCAGATAAACGCTGGTTTACGGGCCTGCCAAGCCCTGCTGCTGCGGCACTATTATCAGGAATGATGTGGGTTATGGATGCCAGTTATCAGGTTCCTGGTGGAAAAATCGCTTGGTTAGTATGGGCGTTAACTGTATTTGCCGGTTTGTCTATGGTGTCTAACGTTCGTTTTTACAGTTTTAAAGACTTAAATTTAAGACGTAGCGTTCCTTTTTGGGCTGTACTGTTGATTTTGTTGGGTTTTGTTGTGGTTAGTATTGATCAAGCCCGCGTACTGTGGGGTTTCTTTTTGATCTACGCCGTTTCAGGCTATGTGGTTTCCATTAAAGGCTGGATGAGTAGACAACAACAAAAACAAGCTAACAGTTAAAAAAAAGGACAACTTGGGTTACAAATTGTCCTTAACTTATAGCTCTGATTTCACTGTCTGCCCTATTACAATAACAGAGGTGACTTTAAAAAACCTCTTTTTCCATTAACTTAATTGTAAATATTTATAACGAAACCATGAAACCAATGCGTTTAAATATTTTTAACAGACTGATTTCTATAAAGAATTTTGTTGTTGTTGCTTTGTTGCAGATAGTGACAGGTCTTTCAATCACGGTTCACGCTGATTCATTAGATGGTGTTGTCTCTACTTCTCATCCCCTTGCAACACAAGCGGGTCTATCTGTCTTGCGCTCTGGGGGTAATGCCATTGATGCCGCCGCAGCCGTTCAGTTTGCATTAAATGTAGTGGAACCCCAATCTTCAGGTATTGGTGGTGGTGCATTTATTTTGGTGTATCTTGCCAAAACTCATCAAGTCTACGCTATTGATGCCAGAGAATCTGCTCCTCTGATGGCCACTCCTGATCAGTTTATGGGTCATAGCTTTGCACAAAATTCAACAAGTGGAATTAGCGTGGGCGTACCAGGAACCTTGGCAGGGTTTAACGCTGTAGTCACTCAATGGGGTAAGTTGTCTTTAGGTCAAGTGTTACAGCCTGCTATTCATTTGGCTGCTGAGGGGTTTGTTGTTACTCCCTATTTGGCGGGAGCATTAAAGGATTCACGAGCAACGCTTTCCAAAGAGGCAAAAGAGCGGTTTTTTAATCAAGATGGAACCCCTTTACATGTAGGGCAACGCTTAGTCCAGCCAGAACTGGCTCACACATTTGAGCTGATTGCAAAAGAAGGGATTGATCCTTTTTACAAAGGAGAGATTGCTCAGGCTATTGTCAGCACTCAACGCCACTCAAGTATGGGTCCTGCAGGTTGGGGACGGATGACCTTAAATGATCTTGATCACTATCACGTTTATTTCAGAAAAGTGTTGAGTTTCAATTACCGTGATTATCATATTGTAGGGATGCCGCCTCCTTCATCTGGAGCCAGTACTTTATTTGAAACATTGGGTTTACTCGAATCCTACGCCACCAAAAACAATTGGCATGATGCGCTGTATCGAGACCATATGTCATTACAAGCGTTGTCATTGGCTTTCCAGGATCGAGCCGATTATTTTGGCGATCCTCAACAAATGCTTATTGATCCAACGCAAGTACTCAATCGTTCATTTTTAGCGCAGCGCTCACGTTTGTTAGTGGAAGGACAGTTACCAGTTCACACTGTATTGCCACCCACACCAAGTGGAACTAATACCACCCATTTTTCAATTGTTGATAAAGAAGGTAATGTGGTGAGTTGCACGAGTACTGTTGAGCAATTGTGGGGTAGTGGATTATGGGTGCCACAATATGGGTTTTTCTTGAATAACGAATTAACTGATTTTGATGCCAATCCCACTCTGCCTGACGGTAAGGCGTCACCTAACCAAGTTAAAGCCGGACTTCGTCCGCGCAGTAGTATGTCTCCTATTATGGTATTTCACAAAGGTCATTGGTTATTGGCCTATGGCTCTCCAGGTGGGCCGACTATAATCAGTACTCTCGTACAGGTTAGCCAAGGGTTACTTGATCTACATGACGTTCCGCAACAGGTTATTGATACACCTCGTTACGCAGTCATGAATGGTAGCGGCTTAACCTTTATTGAAAAAAACTTTCCGCAGCAGCTTAAAACAGAGCTAGAGCAGCTAGGACATCAATTTACAATTAATCCTGAAGCGCAGGGGTCTGTTCAAGCGGTGGGGTTCGATGAGGAGCATAAGAGTTATTGGGGGGCTGCAGATCCAAGACGAGATGGAACGGTCGGATATCAATAAAGACACTTTAACGGCCTATATCCTTTTTTTAAAAATCATTATTGATTTTTTAAGTAATTAAAATGAATTATAAACATCAAAAATGATATAATGTTGGTATGGATTTTTATTTTTCAACTGAATCAGAAATCAGAGTAGAGCTTGGCCAACGTTTAGCGAAATTACGTATAGCCAAAAGCTTGACTCAGTCAGAGTTGGCTTTAAAAGCTGGTGTTGGTATCGCCACATTGCAACGCTTTGAGCAGGGTGAGGGGGCAACGCTCAGTACTTTTATTCGTTTGATTACAGCTCTTGGCGCGATTCAAGAATTAGATATTTTGGCGCAAACTAAAGATGTGACAATTAATGCATTAGAGCAATACCATGCATTAAAAGATCGTAAACGTGTTGCGAAAAAGAAATCCTAATGACTATGGTGTCTATTAAGACAGGTGATAAGCTTTATAAACTGACGGTTCAATATCAAGGTTGGGGTGAGAGCTGGCCGCTTGGTACACTTATCTCAGATAGAAAGCAGACTTTGTTTGAATATTCTAACGAAGCGCTAGCCCATGGTTTGGAATTCTCTCCTCGTCATTTACCTTTATCAAGCCAAACTTTTAGTTTTAAAGATCAACCTTTTCAGTTGGCGGGGTTATTCGCAGATAGCTTGCCAGATGGCTGGGGAATGCTGCTAATAGATCGATATTTTAAACGTTATCATAATCGAGAATCCCATTTAATCCACCCCTTAGAGCGATTGGCTTTTTTAGGGCAGCATACTATGGGAGCCTTAACTTACCAACCTAGTATGGGTCTCGATAGCAACCTTATAGATTTAAATATGGTGGATCTTGCTAAGGCAATTGTGAATGTACAACAAGACAGGGATACTGTAATTCTCAAGGAGTTAGCGCTAATGGGTGGATCGCCACAAGGGGCTAGACCCAAAGCCCTTGTGTATTATTCACCTACAACAAAGGCGATGAGCACTCATCCTTTTGTTGGTTCTGAGCCTTGGTTAGTTAAGTTTCCTGGGCAAAATGAACATGAAGAAGTCAGTGCGCTTGAGGCAGCATATTTACATGTAGCGCAACTTTGTAATCTGGTTGTTCCTGAGAACCATTTTTTTTCCATCAACAATAAACTAAGCGCCCTGTTAATACGTCGTTTTGATCGTTATGGTGAGACACGTGTGCCTATGCATAGTCTGGCTGGCGTATTGCATGCAAATTTTCGTGTACCTGATTGTAGCTATAGCACGTTTTTGCGCACAACACGTTTTTTGACTAAGAGTGAAGTTGAAGTGCAAAATGCATTTATACGTTGCGTTTTTAATGTATGTATGAATAATCGCGATGATCACACTAAGAACTTTAGCTATTTAATGGATAGTCGCGGAAATTGGACGCTCTCTCCTGCTTATGATTTAACATTTAATACAGGAATTAATGGACATCATCAGATGGATGTCGAAGGTGAAAGTAGGCAGCCAACACGTCAGCATATTATTGATTTGGCACTGAATTCAGGATTAACGCAACGCTTTGCGCAACATACTATTGATCGTATTATTAATATCATCCATGACCAGATTGGACTTTTCTTGAATTATCCGGTTCGGCGCAATACAGCCAAACGTATTAGCGCAATAATTAAGAAAAATAGTTATCTTTTAAGTTAAATAGAATGAGCTAAATTAGGGTTTTCTAATAATCGGAAAAGGAAAAACCTTTTTAAGCCCCGTAAATAAGTGAGAAAATCGAACCTAATCATTAGTTTGCAAAAAAGTATGTTTTAGACGTATAATGCAAAGCTTTCTTATAAAGTTAATACAGTTTGGAGATATCCATGGCAAGCAGTGCAGCAGAAAAAGCACAAATCATGGCAGATTACCGTCGTGCCCCTAATGATACTGGGTCACCTGAAGTTCAGATCGCGTTGTTAACCAACCGCATCAATCAGTTGACTGAGCATTTTAAATCACATGTTAAAGATCATCATTCACGTCGTGGTTTGCTCAAGCTCGTGAGCCAACGTCGTAGTTTGCTTGATTATTTTAAGCGTAAGAACGTTGACGGCTATCGTCAATTGATCGGTCGTTTAGGTATTCGTAAGTAATTGGGATTCTTTCCCAATCATTGATAAACGCGGTGTTGCCTCACTAAGGTACACCGCGTTTTAATTTTAATTCAGCATTCAGGAGGATTGTCCTGTGAATAAAGTCACAAAAACATTTCAGTGGGGTCGTCATCAGGTAACACTTGAAACAGGCGAGATTGCTCGTCAAGCCGATGGCGCTGTGATGATCAGTGTAGACGATACAGTGGTACTTGTTACTTGTGTTGCACAAAAATCAGCTAAACCTGGTCAAGATTTTTTCCCTTTAACAGTTGACTATCAAGAGCGCTTTTATGCGGGCGGTAGAATTCCTGGTGGCTTCTTTAAGCGCGAAGGACGTCCAACAGAAAAAGAAACGTTGACATCACGTTTAATTGATCGTCCATTGCGTCCCTTGTTTCCAGAAGGGTTTTATAACGAAGTTCAGATTATTGCTACTGTAATGTCCAGTAACAATGACATTGATCCCGATATTCCTTCCATGATTGGTGCCTCTGCTGCTGTGGCTCTAGCAGGTATTCCATTTAATGGACCTATTGGTGCCGCCCGAGTCGGTTATATCAATGGCCAGTATGTGCTAAACCCATTAGCTAGCGAATTACCTCAGTCACAAATGGACTTGGTTGTAGCAGGGACTAAAGATGCTGTTTTGATGGTTGAATCAGAAGCCAATGAATTACCAGAAGATGTGATGTTAGGTGCAGTGGTGTTTGGTCATGAACAAATGCAGGCAGCAATCCAAGCAATTAATGAGTTGGCTCAAGAGGCTGGTCGTGATGATTGGGATTGGCAAGCGGCACCAAAAGATGAAGCATTAATTAGTCAGTTAGAGGCTTTGGTTAAAGAAGACTTGAAGGTAGCTTATCGTATCCGCGCAAAGCAAGAGAGAAACACGAGAATTGGCGAGTTACGTGAAAAGGCTTTAACAGCATTGTTAGCAGAAGGTGCTGATGCTGATACCGAAAACCGCATTAAAACATTGTTTGGTGATCTTGAAGCGCGTATCGTGCGCGGTCAGATTTTAGATGGTGAACCACGTATCGATGGACGTGATACCAGAACTGTTCGTCCAATTACTGTACGTGTTGGAGTGTTACCTCGTACCCACGGTTCAGCTTTATTTACCCGTGGAGAAACACAAGCTTTAGTTATTGCTACCCTTGGTACCGCCAAAGACGAACAAATTATCGATGCCGTTCAAGGTGAATATAAAGAACGTTTTATGTTGCATTATAACTTCCCACCTTACTCCACCGGAGAAACAGGACGTGTGGGTAGTCCTAAGCGTCGTGAAATTGGACATGGTCGTCTTGCAAAACGCGCTCTTGTGGCAACGCTACCTAAGCCTGAAGATTTTTCCTATACCATGCGCGTGGTGTCAGAAATTACCGAATCAAATGGTTCAAGTTCTATGGCCTCAGTATGCGGTGGCTCCCTTGCATTAATGGATGCAGGCGTTCCTGTTAAAGCGCATACAGCTGGTGTAGCCATGGGTTTGATTAAAGAAGGTAATCGTTTTGCTGTATTAACAGATATCTTGGGTGATGAAGATCACTTAGGTGATATGGACTTTAAAGTAGCAGGAACGGATAGTGGTGTCACAGCCCTGCAGATGGATATCAAAATCACCGGTATTACCAAAGAGATCATGCAAGTGGCCCTAGCGCAAGCTAAGGAAGCACGTATGCACATTTTAGGCATTATGAAGCAAGCTGTACCCAGTGTACGTGAGGAGTTATCTAGTTTTGCACCACGTATCATTACCATGAAAATCAATCCAGAAAAAATCCGTGATGTGATTGGTAAGGGAGGGGCAGTGATTCGTGCTCTAACAGAAGAGACTGGAACCACTATTGAGATTCAAGATGATGGTACTGTAAGTATCGCCTGTGTAAATGGTGAGGCAGGTGAGTTAGCGAAAAAACGTATTCAAGATTTAACAGCGGAAGTAGAAGTAGGTCATGTATATGAAGGAACTGTTCTTAAGTTGTTAGATTTTGGTGCTATTGTCAGCGTATTACCAGGACGCGATGGCTTGTTGCATATTTCTCAAATTGCTCACGAGCGTGTTAATGCAGTGGGTGATTATTTGAAGGAAGGGCAGCAGGTTAAAGTGAAAGTGCTTGAGGCTGATGAGAAGGGACGCTTACGCTTGAGTATGAAAGCATTAGTGGAACCTCCCGTTGCACCAGAGACCACTCAAGAAGAAGGGGTGTAACACAGCTTTCAATTTGCTGTGTTAGACTGATTCTTTAGAGTAGTAAGTTGACTTGATTAACATAAAAATGAGTTCAAGGTTATGGCTGAAACATTAAAACAATTTAAGCCCTATGTACCCAAAAAGGGTGAAAGTTACATGAATAAAAAGCAGCTTGAGCATTTTCGTGCTCTTCTTGAAGACTGGAAATCTGAGCTGAGTCATGATATAGATCGTACTGTTCATACCATGCAAGATGAGGCCACGGTGTTTGCTGACCCTAATGACCGTGCTAGTCAAGAATCTGATATGGCTCTGGAGTTACGTAACCGTGATAGAGAGCGTAAATTGATTAAAAAAATCGATGAAACCATCGCTAAAATTGAAGCAGGAGATTATGGTTACTGCGCCAGTTGCGGGGTAGAAATTGGTTTGAATCGCTTACAGGCTCGTCCCACGGCAAGTTTATGTATTGACTGTAAACAACTTGAAGAAATGCGTGAACGTCAAGTTGCCAAATAGTGACTGGCTTTTTGTTGCACTAAATAAAAAACCCTGTCTAATTTAAGCAGGGTTTTTTTATTGGTCATAGAAACCAGATAACAATTACACTAAATTGGCTTAAAGAATCCTGTTTAGTTGTCGCCACTGTTCATCCCATCCTTCAAGAGGTCGACGTTTGAAACCTGTCTTAGCAAATTGATGCCAACGGCCAATAATAATACACATTAA
This sequence comes from Pseudomonadota bacterium, assembly GCA_021811145.1. Taxonomy (GTDB): domain Bacteria; phylum Pseudomonadota; class Gammaproteobacteria; order Burkholderiales; family Ferrovaceae; genus PN-J185. Next base: position 11,252 of record JAJZPN010000011.1, on the reverse strand, counting down.
TGTATTGGCATGAATTGAGGGTTGTGGAGTAGTCAATTGGTTAAGTTCAGTAAAACGTAATCGAATTGCCTGTCTTAGTGTGGCCTCTATTCGGTCATGAACTTGATTAACGCGTACTTGTAGGCGATCGTTTTCATGAACCAGAGCATCCCCAATTAACACCCGTGTCATACCAGGATTTTTTTCAGCAAATGCGAGCAGTAAAGTCAGAATGGATTCAATTTGATTGAGTGGCTGAGGCTGCTCTTCAATGATTCGATTCATGCGGGTAAAGAGTGTTTCTTCAATAAACTCAATTAACCCTTCAAACATTTGTGCTTTACTGGCAAAGTGTCTATAGAGTGCCGCTTCAGACAAATTTAGTTTTTCAGCTAAATATGCTGTGGTGGTTTTGGCTAGCAGGGGTTGCTCTAAAATACTAGCTAGCGCTTGGAGAATTTGATTGCGTCTTTCGCCACTCATAATAAACTGTCACGGATTAGTTATTTATTGTGGCATGGTATCACAGGAAAAGCGTTTAGAGTTTTTTAACAGGGTGTCAAATTAAACATCCATGTTAAAATGCTATTTTGATATTTTAGATGGTGGTAATTGTGGCAGGACATTCTAAATGGGCCAATATTAAGCATAAAAAAGCAGCGGCAGATGCGAAACGTGGCAAAATTTTTACACGTCTAATTAAAGAGATTACGGTTGCAGCACGGTTAGGTGGAGGAGACTTATCTACTAACCCTAGGTTACGTTTGGCTGTGGATAAAGCCTATGACCAAAACATGCCGAAAGACACCATTGAGCGAGCAATTAAGCGAGGCTCTGGTGATCTAGAAGGCGTCAACTATGAAGAAGTACGCTACGAAGGATATGGCATTAATGGTGCTGCAGTCATGGTGGACTGCTTAACAGATAATCGAGTTAGAACTGTTGCCGATGTACGTCATGCTTTCACTAAGCATGGTGGTAACTTGGGTACAGATGGATCAGTTGCTTTCCTTTTTACTCATTGTGGGCAGTTAATGTATGCTCCAGGTACGGATGAAAATCTCGTTATGGAAATTGCTCTTGATACAGGTGCGCTAGATGTAGTGACTAATGATGATGGCAGTATTGAGGTGATTACTCCGCCCTATGAGTTTTCACAGATCAAAGGCGCGTTAGAAAAGGCAGGTATCACTGCAGAGTTTGCTGAAGTCACGATGAAACCCGCTAATGAAACGGAATTAACAGGTGATGATGCAGTCAAAATGCAAAAATTACTCGATGCGCTTGAGAATTTGGATGATGTTCAGGCTGTCTATACGACGGCTGTGATTGTTGATGAATAACAAGGGGAGAAAACCCGATTCGTATTTTAGGACTTGATCCTGGTTTGAGAAACACAGGTTTTGGTGTGATCGATCAACAACGATCACACATGACCTATGTTGCTAGCGGTACTATAAAAACGGTTACTGACACGCTACCTGAACGACTAAAAGTTATTTTCGAAGGAGTGTGTCAGGTTATTGAGGAATATCAACCTCATCAGGTAGCAATTGAAAGTGTGTTTGTCAACATTAATCCAAAATCAACGTTATTGTTAGGGCAGGCCAGAGGGGTGGCTATTGCTGCGGCGGTTCATCATCATCTCCCTGTTGCTGAATACACTGCGTTACAAATTAAACAAGGGGTGGTAGGCTATGGCCACGCCCAAAAAGCACAAATTCAAGAAATGGTTATGCGACTATTACAATTGCCCAAACGACCCGCGACTGATCCTGCTGACGCCTTGGCTTGCGCTATCAGACATGCTCATGAACAAGCTAACCCAATACTTCCTAATCGTTTACAAGGCATGAGCTGGCGTCATGGTCGATGGGTGAAACAATGATTGGCCGTCTGCAAGGGGTTCTGATTGAGACTAAGCCGCCACAAATAATGATTGATGTGGCGGGAGTAGGATACGAAGTTGATGTACCCATGAGTACCTTCTATCAACTGCCACCACTTAATCAAAGTGTTACCTTACTTATTCATCACGTGGTGCGGGAAGATGCTCAATTATTGTATGGTTTTTATACTGATCTTGAGCGTCAATGGTTTCGACAGTTATTAAAAATTACTGGAGTAGGGCCCAAACTGGCTTTGAGCGTACTCTCAGGTCTTTCCGTTGAAGAGTTGCATCGAGCAATTTTAACGCAAGATCATGTGAGACTGACGCATATTCCTGGAGTGGGCAAGAAAACAGCTGAGCGCTTAATGCTAGAACTTAAGCAAAGTGTAGTGAAATTTGCTGAGTTAACTGCATCCCCCACCATATACACGCCCTCTGTTAAAGACGAAGTTATTGAGGCTTTATTGGCTTTAGGTTATCAAGAGCGGGAAGCGACCAAAGTAATCGAACAGGTTAACGATGTATCTTCTGTTGAAGAGGGAATTCGAGCGGCGCTTAAATTGTTAATGCGCACAGGAGGCACCCGGTGATTGAATCAGAACGATTGTTAGATGCAAAAAGTCAGTCGCGTGATGAGGACGTGCTTGATCGCGCTCTACGCCCAAAACAGCTCAATGATTATATTGGTCAGCATAAGGTTCGTGAGCAACTCTCTATTTTTATTGAGGCGGCTAAATTAAGGGGGGAAGCACTCGATCATACCTTGTTGTTTGGCCCACCTGGTCTGGGGAAAACCACTCTTGCACATATTATTGCTCATGAAATGGGCGTACAGTTAAGACAAACTTCTGGTCCTGTTTTAGAAAGAGCTGGCGACTTGGCTGCTTTGTTGACTAATTTGGAAGCGGGGGATGTATTATTTATAGATGAAATTCACCGTTTAAGTCCTGTGGTGGAAGAGATCCTATATCCTGCAATGGAAGACTATCAAATTGATATTATGATAGGTGAAGGACCTGCAGCCCGTTCTGTAAAAATTGATTTACCTCCCTTTACCCTAGTAGGAGCGACAACGCGCGCTGGTATGTTAACTAATCCGTTACGTGATCGCTTTGGTATTGTGGCGCGCCTTGAATTTTATAATACAACCGACTTAGCGAAAATTGTTGGCCGATCATCTCAATTAATGCAGATGAATATTGATGAGGTGAGTGTTAAAGAGTTGGCAAGTCGTTCTCGCGGTACCCCACGTATTGCCAATCGTTTATTAAAACGAGTGAGAGATTTTGCAGAAGTTAAAGCGCGTGGTGTGGTCGATTTATCGGTTGCCCAACAGGCATTAACATTGCTTGAAGTGGATACGCAGGGTTTAGATATCATGGATGCCAAACTATTAACTCTAATTATTGAAAAGTTCGCCGGTGGCCCTGTGGGGGTGGATAATTTGGCTGCAGCATTAGGTGAGGCACGAGATACTATTGAAGATGTCTTGGAACCTTACCTAATACAGCAAGGATTTTTACAACGCACACCTCGAGGTCGAGTGGCAACCCCACTAGCTTATAACCATTTAGGCATTCTGTTGGATAAATAATGATGACTGATTCAACACATAAAATAACGACACTTTCCTGTCGTGTGTATTATGAAGATACTGATGCAGGTGGAGTGGTTTATCACGCCAACTATTTACGTTTTATGGAACGTGCTCGATCTGAGTGGTTAAGAGAAAGAGGATTTGATCCGCATACTCTAAAAGAACAGTATCAATTGTTATTTGTTGTGCGATCAATTGAAATTAAATATTTAGCCCCTGCTATACTAGCTGATTTATTAACTGTCGGTGCAGAACTTGTATCACTTGACCGTGGATTACTTACCTTTGATCAGCGAGTGTGGCGTGGCGAACAAGAGTTATCTAGAGCATTGGTGCGGGTAGTCAGTGTCTCGACAGAAACCTTCAAATCAATTAATGTGCCCGATTCAATGAAACAAGCTTTAGGAGTGATACTGTGAACGTAACAACGGATATATCTTTGATGTCTCTGGTAACTAATGCCAGTGTGTTAGTACAGATTGTAATGGCGCTATTGTTGTTAGCTTCACTATTTTCCTGGACATCTATTTTTAGAAAAATGTTCATGCTAAAGCGTGCCAAACAGGATACGACTTTATTTGAAGAAGAGTTTTGGGCGGCTAAAGATTTAAATGCGCTGTATCAACGAGTCTCTTCTGATCGCTACAGTGGTTCTCTAGATAAGATTTTTGAAGCAGGCTTTCGTGAATTTATGCGTCACTTAAAAGCAGGTTATGCTGATCCAGCAATGGTCACAAGTAGTGTGGGACGTGCCATGAAAGCCACCTTTCAACGAGAAATGGATATGCTTGAGTATGGGCTTGCTTTTCTTGCCTCTGTGGGATCAGTTAGTCCCTACGTAGGCTTGTTTGGAACGGTATGGGGGATCATGAATGCGTTTCGTGGTTTATCAAACGTAGGTCAAGCAACCTTAGCTAGTGTGGCGCCAGGTATTTCAGAGGCCTTGGTTACCACTGCCATGGGATTGTTTGCTGCTATTCCTGCTGTGATAGCGTATAACCGCTACGCTCACGAAGTTGATCGTTTGGCCATTCGTTTTGAGAGCTTTATGGAAGAATTTTCTAATATTTTGCAACGACAAATTCAACAAGGAAAATAATCCATGTTGCGTAAACCTCGTCGTTTAATGAACCAAATCAATGTGGTGCCCTACATTGATGTGATGTTGGTGTTGTTAATCATTTTTATGGTTACAGCCCCCATGATTAATCCTGGGCAAATAGATTTACCTAGTGTGGGGCAGAGTATGGCTACCCCTGCCACTCCTATCCAAGTCAACCTTCACCTCAATGGCGATGTGAGCCTTATATATGACGGTTCTGGAGAGGTAACCATTGCGCGAGGAGATTTAGCTGCAAAAATTACTGATTTGCAAAAAACCAATGCTAATCGTCCGGTTGTGATTGCTGCCGACAAAAATATCCGTTACCAAGAAGTTCTCAAAGTGATGGATATTCTCAAACAAGCTCAGGTCAAACATATTGGCCTACTAGCTACTCCTAAGGCACTTTGATGCAGCGATCAGTTTCACGTTCTTCAGTTGATCAAGATAAAACCAAGTCACTGATATTGGCTTTATTGGTTCATGCTGCGTTTATTGTGTTTTTAATTTTTGGTGTGTCTTGGCATCGTTCTGTGAGCGGAACATTCCAGGCTGAGTTATGGACTGATTTACCAAAACCAGAGGAGCCTGGTAGTCGTCATCCTACACTTCAGCCTCAACCTGAACCACCTCAGCCTCACCCCAAACCTGAGCCCCCTAAGCCTGAGCCACCGAAACCTATTCCTCCTCAGCCTAAACCTGTACCTGAAAAAGTGGTGCCACAAAAGCAAGTTACTACGCCGCCCAAAGTGGATGTCAAAGAAGAAAATAGTGATATTGCGCTAAAGAAAAAGAAAAAAGCGGAAGAAGCAAAAGCAAAAAAAGCAGCGCATGAAAAACAAATGAAAGAAATGCTTAAACAAGAACAAGATGAAGCCAGAAAAGAACTTCTTGATGATCAAAAGCGTCAAAAAGCAAAAGCCGCCGCAGCAAAGATTAAAGCGTTAGAAGAGAAAAAAGCTGCAGCCGCCGCCGCTCAGCAGGCTGCAGAGCAAGAAGTACAATTGGATGCATTTAAATTGGCGATTATTGCTAAAATTAAACATCATACAAAAGTCCCTTTGACTGTGCCCAAAGGAAGCACGACGATCGTTAAAATTACAGTTTTACCCGATGGCACAGTTTTAAATAAAGTGATTACTCATGCTAGTGGTAATCCAGCATATGATCAGGCGGTATTGGATGGGATTGATCGATCTCAACCACTACCATTGCCAAATGACGTAAAATTGCGTCGACAATTTAGAGATATGGAACTCAACTTTACCCATGAAAAATAAACTATTTCGTTGTGTGTTAATTGTAATGGCATTATGTTTTACTGAGGCCCATGCGGAGCTTGCCCTTGATATCACCACAGAGGGTGCCCAGCAGTATCCAATAGCTGTATTAAATTTTGTGGATGAACAGAACTTAGGTAAGAGCTTAACTGATGTGGTGAGGGCTGACCTGAAACGCTCTGGTATTTTTTCAGTAATAGATGCCTCTGAAGTGAAACCAATCGCTCCTGATTCACCCAACATTGCCTGGGCTGATTGGAAGTCTCGTAATGCGCAATATTTGGTTGATGGTAGCGTGACCTCAACGGGTAATGGTCAGTTCCAAGTGTCTTTTAGATTATGGGATGTAAACGGTCAAGTATCTCGTAAAGCGTTATCTTTTACAGGTACCCCCAACCAATATCGCGCATTGGCGCATCATATCGCAGATGTGATTTATGAGGATGTAACAGGTATTAGAGGGATTTTTAGTACCAAAATAGCTTATGTAGAACAACAAGGTGAATTGAGGGCATTAAAAATTGCTGATAGTGATGGGTATAATGAAATCACTATTTTAAGTGCCAAAGCGCCGATTATTTCACCACGTTGGTCACCTGATGGAAAAAAGATTGCTTATGTGACCTTTGAGCTCGGTAGGCCTATGGTTGTGATTCAAACTTTAGCTACCGGAAAAAGAGTCATTGTTGCTAAGTACCGTGGTAATAATAGTGCTCCTGCCTGGTCTCCTGATGGAAAATATTTAGCAGTGGTATTATCTAAAGAAGGTATTGCTCAAATGTATTTAATTCCATCAGATGGAAGAGGCTATCCAAAGCGTATTACCTACAGCGAAAGTATTGATACTGAGCCTACCTTTTCCCCTGATGGACAATCTATTTATTTCACCTCAGATCGTGGGGGTAATGCTCAAATTTACCGCATCCCAGTTAATGGGGGGGATGCAACTCGTTTAACTTACGGTAGTACTTATTGTGTTTCACCACGATTAAGTCCAGATGGTAGAAAGATGGTTTACATTGAACGTGATCAAGGGTCATTTCATGTAATGCAAATGGACTTGGGTACCAATACCAGTCAAATTATGACTGATACAGATTTGGATGAATCACCCACTTTTGCTCCTAATGGGCAGTATATTTTATACGCCACAAGGATTCATGAGAGAGGTGAGTTGGCTATTGTCAGTAGTGATGGACGAAGCCGCCAGTCCTTGGCAACCACCAAAGGGGATGTGTATGAACCCGTATGGGGCCCTTTCGAGTAAACCAAAATTGTTATTGTGCGTTACACTTGTAGAAAATTTTGATTTATAATGGTTTTTTTTGTAAGCTTATTTCACTTTAAACAAACAACCTGAGGATAATTATGAAAAAATTAATGTTAGCTCTAGCTATGACTGGTGCATTAGCTGCATGTAGCTCAACCCCAACCCCAGCACCAACCGCTGATACCGGTTCTAAAACTCAAGCTGCACACACAAATACTGTAGCAGAGGTATTGTTCCCAGCTAAAGGTGTAGGCGGTGCGTTAGGTCAACGTAGCGTATATTATGATTTCGACAAATTTGCTGTAAAAGAGCAATTTGCTCCTGTTGTTAATGCTCATTCTAACTTCTTGGCTAGCCACAAAGCTGCCCACGTTACTCTACAAGGTAACTGTGATGAGCGCGGTAGCCGTGAATACAACTTGGCTTTAGGTCAACGCCGTGCTGATAGCGTTAAAAAATTAATGATGGCAAGTGGTGTTAGCGCCAATCAAATTGATACCATTTCTTTTGGTAAAGAAAAACCACGTAACCCAGGTCATAACAAAGCAGCTTGGGCTGAAAACCGTCGTACCGACATCGTTTACCGTGGTGAGTAATTAGTTGAAAGCAGTTCGTTATACAGCTCTAGCCCCGAAGTTTCTCGGGGCTATTGTTTTTATTTTTCTGAGCGTTAACAGTGCTTGGGCAGGTATTTTTTCTGATGATCAGCAGTTAGCTGACATTAAAGCAGTGCAAAATAACCTCAATAAAGAGGTACAGGATTTATTAGATCGTGTTGGCCGAATGGAGTCAGCCAATCAAAATCTGCCGGATATGGTTAGTCAGTTTGATCATATGACACAAAGTTTGGCGGAAATGAAAGGTAAGTTAGATGAACTTAACAATCGGTTAGATCAAATAACCAAAAGAAACCAAGAGCTCTATCTTGATCTTGATTCACGTCTAAAAGTACTTGAAGGTGGAAATCCTCAAGCAAATACTGGTAAACCAGCTAAACCGGGCGAGGAAGTAAAAACAACTAAAACAGATAAAGCATTGGCAGATGCTAACCCTACAAACAGTGAGACAAAATCTGCTGATGGAAAAAAAGACGATAAGGCTGCAGCTGATAAAGCCAGTAGCAAAGAAAGTAAAATAAAAGAAGCGCCAGCTCAAAAAGGACCGAGTTACGATAGTGGACTAAATGCATTTAATGCAGGTAACTATGAGCAGTCAGTTAAACTTCTTAAAGCCTTTATTATTGCTAATCCAGATGACGAAAAAGTACCCAATGCACTTTTTTGGATTGGTTTGAATGATATCGTACTAAAGAACTATAAAGAAGCGGTGTTAGTTAATAAGCGAGTTATTAAAGACTATCCCAATTCAAGTAAAGTCCCCGATGCAATGCTTAACTTATCCCGTGCTTACAAAGCGTTAGGTGATACAAGTAAAGCTAAAAGCGTTGAACATCAACTAGAAACCAAATATCCAGATAGCGATGCAGCGGCAAAGCTTAAAAAACATCATCAATAATGTATTTTTTATTTGACTAGAGACCCTAAGTCGAGCTAAAATTTTGGATTGATTTTGAGGGTCGGTAGCTCAGTCGGTAGAGCAGCGGACTTTTAATCCGTTGGTCGCGAGTTCGAGTCTCGCCCGACCCACCAAATAACAAAGATCAGCGGGCAATTGCCCGCTTTTTCTTTTACTATACACTTACTACACACTCTTATTCCTTGGCTCTTTCGGCTCTTTCCCATTTAAGGGGGGTAGTTTTAATCATCCACAGAGCACCTTAACACGCACTCTGTAATTCTCAAAGTTTCTGAATCCATAAGCTCTTCTCTGAATCAGTTTCATCTTACGGTGGAAACCTTCTGTAATACCGTTAGAATTAGACTTGCGGTTAGCAACTCATTGTTTCTAGTATAGATATCGTGGGTCGGGCGAGATTCGAACTTGCGACCAACGGATTAAAAGAAGTCGTGGCTCTTCAAAACCCTATATAGATATTGACTTATAAGCTGATAAAAATTGATGTGCGATTAATAAAGCTACTAAAATAACGTTATATTGATGATTAAAAGACCTAAAGGATATTGTTTTTGGCGCCAATTGGTACTATCATTTATAAACTACTACCCTGATGGTTTCGACTGTCAGGTGCAGGGCCTCTTCGGAGGCCCTTGCTTTTTCTAAAAAGGGTTTGAAGTGGCTAAGCCTAAATTAAGAACAATTGTCTATATAGATGGCTTCAACTTTTACTATGGCCAGCTAAAAGATAGCCGCCATAAATGGCTAAATTTAACCAAGCTATTTAAGATGATTTTGGGCGAACAAAATGAGTTAGTGAAAATCAAATATTTCACTGCTCGGGTGCAGCCAACAGATCGCGACCCACAAGTCAACATTCGGCAGGATACTTACTTTCGAGCATTAGAAGCGCATTGTCCGGAGGTTGAGGTTCATTTGGGGCATTTCTTGCGTCACAGAGTGTTTGCTAAAAATGCTAATCCGCCTCCCAATACGGTCTCCATTTTCAAGACTGAAGAAAAGGGGTCGAACGTTAATTTGGCTTTGCATGTACTTAATGATGCTTGGGCCAATATTTATGACTGTGCTGTCATTGTTTCGAATGATTCTGACTTGGCGACAGCTCTACGGATGGTGAAAGAGTAACATAAAAAAGTAATTGGATTAATAACGCCTGGCACACCCAAGCGTAAGCCTTCATGGCAGCTCAAGCAGTATGCAAGCTTTTTTATGCCAATTAGATCCTGGGCGCTAGAGCAGAGCCTTTTGCCTAATCCAATACCAAATACAGAAATTCGAAAACCTGATGACTGGTGATCCCGAATATTAATGACCCATTTGTACTTCATCCAAATAGCACGAACCCAGAGTGATTACCGTAGTTAATTGTTAGCTTTAAGTTGTCCTTAAGTATAGGTTAAGGTTCTTAATTTAATACTGGTTTTATTATTTAAAAAAATAAAAATAACTTGCATTACTTGGTAAACTCATGTGAAATATGGGAAAAATTCACATAAATCAACGTGCTTATAATGAAACGTATCTTAATTGCTTTGTTGACTGTTGTTTTTTTATCAACACATACATCAGTTTTTGCAGATGGTGGTCAAGTTATCGCCCATGACTCAACTTCTTCCAGTGGTGGAGGCGGGGGAGGTGGCGGAGGAGCGGGATTAGCTATTGCAGGTGTATTAGTAGCTGGACTGTTGATATATCTCTTTACAGGAGATAGTAGTGCTAAAGCATCACCTCCTATTGAAGATCAAACGCCTGGAAACGTGAATCAAAAGGAAGTACAAAAAATCAATCAGCCTAACACTATGGCTTCTCCAATCGGTTCAGATCAGAGCTTGGAGTATTAGAAATGATAAAACTAAACTCAATATCTCTATCATTTTTAATAGTTTTGTGGGGAATAAACAACTCCGCACTTGCAGGCTACATGGAATCTAAACAAGCATTTTTACAACATGATTATCCCAAAGCCTATCAACAATGTATTGACTCAGCAACTCGTGGTAATCGTGATTGCCAAAATGCCATCGGATTTTTATATCGCCAGGGATTAGCGGTTGAAAAAAATAGCCAAGAAGCACAGAAATGGTTTTTATTAGCAGCACAACAGAATTTGGCTTCTGCTCAATATAATCTTGCAGTATTGTTTGGTTCTGGTGAATTAGGTAAAACTGATTTACAAACACAAGCACTGTGGATGACTAAAGCTGCTGTTGCAGGACTACCTAAAGCGCAAAACAACTTAGGAACACTCTATAGTCAAGGAATGGGAGTGATCCAAAGTGATCAAGAGGCAACTCAATGGTGGAAGAAAGCCGCTGAGCAGAATGAGCCTATGGCAGAAAACAACTTAGGTTGGGCTTACGCTACGGGACGAGGTGTTGCTATGGATCCATTGCAAGCGCAGTATTGGTTACAAAAAGCAGTCGATCAACAACAAAATAGTGAAGCAAAGCATTTAGCACAAAATAATTTAGTTAACTTAGGTTTGTTGCCTTCTGCACTACCACCTGTCAATAACACCTTACCATTACAAGTTAATATAAGCCAGGTTGATCCTTTAGGAAATGTTGCATTAACGATTAGTGCCATCAATCATTTGC
>JAJZPN010000033.1 GCA_021811145.1 Pseudomonadota bacterium | reverse complement strand
CTGGATCCGCTCTTCTTCAGCCTCGCGTTTGGGTGTCAGTGTCGCCAATATTGATAATTCTCTTTATGATGCATATGGCCAAAGAATGGTCTCAACTATTTTCACGGAATCAAATCTTTACCGTGTAATACTGGAAACAGACCCTAACTTTAGAAAAACACCTGACCAACTAAACGAACTCTATATTTCAGGTATAAATAATACTCAAGTTCCTCTAATTTCATTAATTAAGCCAACTACCCAACCAACTCATTTATCAATAAATCATCTTGGTCAGTTTCCAGCGAGCACAATTTCTTTTAATGTTAAGCAAGGATACTCATTAGGAGAAGCAGTCAATGCAATACAAGAGGCAGAGAAAAAGTTGCTGTTACCTCGTAGTATAGAAACTAATTTTCAAGGTGCTGCAAATGCTTTTAAAGCCTCTTTATCTAGTACTTTATGGCTAATTCTCGCTGCTGTAGTTACCATGTATATTGTTTTAGGTGTGTTATACGAAAGTTATATTCATCCAATCACTATCTTATCTACCCTACCCTCAGCTGGAGTGGGGGCATTACTCGCTCTCTATCTATCAGGTAATGACCTAGGGGTATTAGGCATAATCGGGATTATTTTATTAATTGGCATTGTAAAGAAAAATGCCATTATGATGATTGACTTCGCATTAGAAGCACAACGGCATCAAGGAAAAACTGCACAGGACGCGATACATCAAGCCTGTTTATTACGTTTCCGACCAATTTTAATGACGACCTTAAGTGCTTTATTTGCTGCAGTTCCATTGATGTTAGGCAGTGGAGTGGGTTCTGAATTACGTCAACCATTAGGTCTTGCAATGGTTGGGGGATTGTTAGTCAGTCAACTACTTACTCTGTTTACAACGCCAGTGATTTATTTGGCTTTAGATCGTTTGTTTGTTAAAAAACAAGCAGTATGAATATAACTAAATTATTTATACTTCGCCCCGTAGCAACAACGTTGCTGACAGCAGCAATTGCATTAGCTGGCATTGTTGCCTTTGTTCTTCTTCCGGTTGCACCATTACCGCAGGTAGATTTTCCAGCGATTTTTGTACAAGTTGCCCTACCAGGAGCCAATCCAGATACGATGGCATCAACAATCGCTACACCATTAGAAAAATCGTTGAGTCAAATTGCAGGAGTAGCTGAAATCACATCAAGCAGTACCTCAGGCTCTACAAATATTTCTATGTTATTTGATCTTGATAGAGATATTAATGGTGCTGCAAGAGATGTTATGGCTGGCATAAATGCCGCGCGAGTCAATTTACCGTCAGGGTTACCTACTAATCCCATATACAGAAAATTTAACGCTGCTGATGCGCCTATTTTGATACTTTCAATGACCTCTAAAACACTTCGTGCCGGGGAAGTATATGATGCAGCATCAACTATTGTTGCACAAAAACTCTCCCAAATTGATGGTGTAGGTCAAGTAACAATTGGGGGGAGCTCACTGCCTGCAGTAAGAATAGAACTTAACCCACCATCCTTGAATCGTTATGGCATCAGTATTGAATCAGTCCGTTCTGTAATCAATGCCAACAATGTAAATCGTCCAAAGGGGTTTTTTGCAAATAATCGCTATCACTGGCAAATTATGAATAATGACCAAGCCATGACAGCTGCTGATTACCGTAATTTAATCATTACTTATAACAATGGAAATCCTGTTCGTTTGTCGGATGTGGCGGAAGTAAAAGATGGTGTGGAAGACAGTCGTAGATTAGGTATTTCAGATGGTCACAGAGCAATTATTTTAATTGTTAGTAGACAACCTAACGCGAACATTATTGAAACTGTTGAACGTATTAAACAATCTCTCCCTCAAATTACAGCATCAATACCACCTGCCATCAATTTAAAAGTTGTAATGGATAGAACGCCAACTATTAAAGGCTCATTATTTGAAGTAGAAATCTCTTTATTGATCTCAACCATATTAGTTGTAATGGTCGTATTTGTATTTTTACGTGAAGGAAATGCCACATTCATCCCAAGTGTGGTTGTTCCAGTATCTATACTGGGTACATTCGGTGTCATGTTTTTATTAGGTTACAGCTTAAATAATTTGTCGTTAATGGCATTAACCATTTCGACAGGATTTGTAGTTGATGATGCAATTGTCATTTTAGAAAACATCTCTCGTTATATTGAACAAGGATTAAAACCTATCGAAGCGGCCATGCGGGGTGCTAAAGAGGTAACCTTTACAGTTATCTCGATTAGTATTTCCCTAGTGGCTGTCTTTGTCCCATTATTACTTATGGGTGGGCTTGTTGGTCGAATGTTCAGGGAATTTTCAGTGGTATTATCAGTGGCTATTTTGGTTTCATTAGTGATCTCACTGACAACCACACCTATGTTATGTGCCCGTATTTTAAAAAAACCTGAACATTTGAGCCCAAAAGAAGAAAGCAAATTAATACGTTTCTTAAAGAAAATTGATTTACTAGGTAATTAATATTCAAATTCACTAAATTGGGCGATGAAAAGAAAAGGTTGGGTATTAGTTTCCTTATTTTTAGTCATTGGGTTAAATTTTTATTTATTTGCAGTAGTGCCAAAAGGATTCTTTCCACAACAAGATACCGGAAGAATTATCGGTAGAGTACAGGCTGATCAGGATATTTCATTTCAAGCCATGCGCGAAAAGATGATTGAATTAATTAACATCTGCAAGGCTGATCCTGATGCATTAAATGTAATTGGATTTACTGGTGGTGAAGCTAGTAATTCTGCCAATGTTTTTATTGTATTAAAACCACTTAATGAGAGACATGCAAGCTCTGAGGAAGTCATTGCCAGACTAAGAAAACAATTAACAAAAGTATCTGGTGCAACATTATATTTACAAGCTATTCAAGATTTCAGGTTTGGTGGACGAACCGGTAATGCTCAGTATCAATACACACTTCAAGGTAGCTCTTTACAAGAATTAAGATTTTGGGCACCAAAAATTAAAAACGCTCTTGCTAAACTTCCCAATCTCGCAGACGTAAATACGGATCAAGAGGATAAAGGGTTGGAACAATGGTTAGATATAGATCGTGATACGGCAGCAAAATTAGGAGTGAGTACCTCGTCTATCGATCAAGCTCTCAATGATTTATATGGACAACGAATTATTAGCACAATTTACCATCCACAAAATCAGTATAGAGTCATTATGGAGGCAGCACCTCAATACTTGAACGGACCAGAAATACTGCAAGAAACTTATATTGCCAGTCTTAACGGAGCAATTATTCCACTATCAACTTTTGTCTCATTTAAACGCACTAATACTCCTTTAACTGTTCTACATCAAGGCGACTTACCAGCCACCACTATTACATTTAATTTACCTAAAGGAGTTTCATTAGGACAAGCAACACAATCAATTAACGATACTTTTATAAAACTTGGTGTACCGTCAACCGTTCGGGGTGGATTTGAAGGGACAGCAAAAGTATTTATTGGCTCGTTATCTAATGAGCCAATACTGATACTTGCAGCATTATTAACTGTATATATTGTTTTAGGAATATTATATGAAAGCTTTATTCATCCCTTCACTATTTTATCTACTCTACCCTCTGCAGGTGTCGGGGCGCTATTAGGCCTTGAATTAACCGGTCTACAATTTGATTTAATTGGATTGATTGGGGTGATTTTACTGATCGGCATCGTTAAAAAGAATGCCATTATAATGATTGATTTTGCTTTACAAGCTGAAAGAAAGGGCAAAAATGCTCAAGATGCGATAATCGAAGCGTGCCATATGCGTTTCAGGCCCATTATTATGACTACGTTAGCAGCAATGCTAGGTGCCGTTCCTCTTGCAATTGGATTTGGCGACGGAGGAGAAATACGTCGTCCATTAGGTGTTGCTATTGTTGGAGGATTAACAGTGAGCCAATTACTTACCTTGTATACAACACCTGTTGTATATATATATCTAGACAAATTAAGACAATACGGTTTTTTTGGATTATTTAAAGCGAAGAGAGTTACTTCATGATTAAACAAGCTACTGCTAGTACATCTCTACTGTTGATGGTCGTCTTGGTATTAACAGGATGTGCTGTTGGTCCTGATTATGTTAAGCCAACATCATCTAATCCAACTGGTTTTTCAGTTCCTAAGGGATGGAAAGTGGCACAACCTAATGATAACAATATCCCTAGCAATTGGTGGCAACTATTTCATGATCCTATTTTAAATGATTTAGAAACGCAAATTGAACATAGCAACCAATCCTTGATACAACAATTTGCAGCCTTAAGGCAAGCTCGCGCTCTAGTTACCGCCGATACAGCACCCTTATTCCCAAGTCTTACACTTAACGAAACAACAACTAGAAATCGCTTTTCCAGTGGAGCATTTAGCTTCTTTCCTGGCCATATTTTTGATAACCATTCATTAAATATGCAAGCTAGTTGGGAATTAGATGTTTGGGGTAGTATAAGGCGTCAAATAGAAGCGGATGTGGCTTCAATGCAAGCCTCAGCCAGCCAAGTTGCAGCCACACGTTTAAGCTTACAAAGTCAACTTGCAGCCGATTACTTTCAATTAAGAGCAGATGATACTGAAGAAGCTCTTTTACAAGAAACGATCAAAGTATATAACCAATATATCGATCTTACAAAAAATAGATTTGATGAGGGAGTGGCAGCGGAAACAGATTTGATACAGGCTGAAACACAACTAAAAACTGCACAAACGCAAATGATTGATTTAGGTGTGCAACGCTCACAAATGGAACATGCCATCGCAGTATTAATCGGAAAAGCGCCGTCAGAACTGCAAATTAAAAAACAAAATCTAATAGATTTTAATTTAATAATACCTGTTACTGTCCCCTCAGTATTAATTGAAAGACGACCCGATGTATCTGTTGCCGAACGAAATGCCGCCTCTGCCAGTGCCAAAATTGGTGTTGCAAAAGCTGCTTTTTTTCCAACTATTAACTTGACTGGTAATATTGGTTACCAAAGTAATATCTACAATAATTTAATTGGACCCGCAAATTATGCTTGGGGAATTAGTCCAAGTGTTAACCTACCTATTTTTGACGGAGGACAACGGTTGGGGGGATATCGTGAAGCTATCGCCCAATATGATCAGGCAGTTGCTAATTATAGACAAGTAGTCTTAACCGCCTTTCAAAACGTTGAGGATAATTTAAGTGCAACGGCGATACTGACACGAGAAATTTCAGTACAAAATGAAGCTGTAGAATTATCTAAAAAAAATCTTGATTTAACTAGAAGTCAGTATATCGCGGGTACTGTGAATTACTTAAATGTGATTACTGCTCAAGCAACCTTACTTAGTAGTCAAATTAACGCCATACAAATTAAAAGTCGACAATACGTAGCTGGAGTACAATTAGTTGTTGCTCTAGGAGGCGGCTGGGATAAATCTCAAGAACCTGAATTATCAAATAAATAAATATGATAGATATAGATTCACTACCCTACTTTAATCTCTACCACCATGGCTTTTTTAGAACAGCTGTGGCGACGCCGCGTGTATATTTAGCTGACCCTAAATCCAATGCAAACGAAATTAAAACATTAATTCATAATGCAGTGTCTCAGAAGGTAGGATTAATAGTTTTTCCTGAACTATCTTTATCAGGTTATAGTTGCGATGATTTATTTCATCAACAATCTCTAATTCAAGAATCATTAAATCAACTTAATCTTCTTATTAAAGAGACTGCGCATTTACCAATTATCTCTATAGTTGGCTTACCCATTAAGAATAATAGTAAATTATTTAATTGTGCTGCCGTTTTCACTCAAGGAAGATTATGTGGATTAGTTCCTAAAACATATATTCCCAATAATCGTGAATTTTATGAGGCACGCTACTTTACTTCTGCCGATCCCGATGTCATTGAATATCTCTCTATAAATAATCAAGACATACCATTTGGTAGCAAAATTATTTTTTCAATTGCTAATATCCCCGATCTTAAAATTGCAATTGAGATTTGTGAGGACTTGTGGGTACCCATTCCCCCCTCTTCCTTTGCAGCGCTTGCAGGAGCCACAGTGATAGCCAATCTATCGGCCTCTAACGCATCGGTAGGTAAAGCAGATTACCGACGTCAACTCGTTAGCAATCAAGCAGCAAGAAATCTAAGTGCTTATGTTTATAGTGCGGCAGGTGTCGGAGAGTCCACTACAGATCTTGCGTGGGATGGTCATGGAATGATTTGTGATTATGGATTAATAGTTAGCGAAACTAGGCGATATGCCCTTGAATCACAACTTACTATTGGAGATATAGATATACAACGTTTAATTCAAGAAAGAATTAGGCAAAATACATTTGCTCAAAGCCAAGATCAATTTTCTGTTGAAATTGAAAAATTTAACGAAATAGATATTAATTTACCTTTATATGATGATGCTGTTATTAAGTTAACTAATCCTCCATTGCGTTTTCCCTACGTCCCACAAACAGTAAAAGATAGATCTGTACGCTGCCAAGAAGTCTTTGAAATACAGGTACAAGGGCTTATCTCAAGAATACGATTTACTGGATTATCAAATTTAATCATAGGAATTTCTGGAGGTCTTGACTCAACCCATGCTCTATTAGTTGCAGTGGCAGCAATTGATCGTTTACAACTATCAAGACAATCTATTAAGGCCTACGGTTTAACTGGATTTGCTACAAGTGAAAAATCAATTGAATTTTTTAATACACTGACTGATCAATTAGGTGTGAGTAAAGAAATTATTGATATCCGACCAAGCTGCATGCAAATGTTAAAAGATTTAGGACATCCCTTCGCAGAAGGAAAACCAGTCTTTGATATTACCTTTGAAAATGTTCAAGCTGGTGAGCGCTCTAACCATTTATTTAGACTCGCTAATATGCAACACGCTATGGTAGTGGGAACCAGTGATCTAAGTGAATTAGCATTAGGATGGGCAACCTATGGAGTCGGTGATCATATGGCTCACTATCATGTTAACGCCAGTGTCCCAAAATCATTAATGCAACACTTGGTTGATTGGTGGGCAGACCATGCTACGGATAATGAAAAGCTTAAATTAACACTAAAAAATATTGTTCGTACAGAGATCTCACCAGAGTTGATTCCAGCAGAACATGATGGACAAGTTCAATCAACAGAAAAGGTGATAGGTCCCTATGAACTACAAGATTTTCATTTGTACTATTTAACTCGTTTTGGTTTTTCACCTGATCGAGTGGCGTACATGGCTTGGTGTGCTTGGCATGACATTAATATTGGGCAATGGCCAGAATTAACATTATTTGAAAAACACGCCTATGATATCGCTGCAATTAAACATTGGCTAACCCTATTCATAAAACGGTTTTTTGAACAAAGTCAGTACAAACGTAGCTGTATTGCCAATTCACCTAAGGTTGGTTCTGGAGGATCATTATCTCCTCGAGGAGACTGGCGAGCTCCAAGTGATAGCAAAGCAACGCTTTGGCTTGATAATATTAAATTAATACCCGATATAATTAACTAATGGCTAATCAATTACTATTTATTTTCCAGGGAAATCAATTGTTAGTAACTAACAGTGAATCTTCTCCCGCCCTCCCAAATAAATCATTTATTGATTTAATTAAGTCAGTCATATTACGTGATCATCAAGTTGGGTTTTATGAACATGTCTTATGTCGAGCAATTGAAGTCAGCGAAGACTATACGCCAAGCGCTGGTTATCGATTCACAGGGCTGAGAACACTTTTTGGTGTTTTTGATGAACAACTTATTAGCTTAATAGGTAGAGCATTACAAATAGTCGAATGGGATAGAAGTCATCAATATTGCCCTAAATGCGGCAATGAAAATACTCGCCATGAGCATGAGCTAGCAAAAGTTTGCCCTAGCTGTTCCTATCGTTCTTATCCAAGGATATCACCCGTTGTGATGGGACTGATTGTAAGAGATACAGAAATCTTACTTGCACGTAGCCCTCACTTTGCACCTGGAATGTATAGTGCAATTGCAGGATTTTGCGAGGTAGGTGAAAGTCTTGAGATGGCTTTGCACCGAGAAATTAAAGAAGAAGTTAACGTTTCTGTTGATAGTATTCAATATTATACAAGTCAGTCTTGGCCTTTCCCTCATTCATTAATGGTTGCATTTACCTGCCGTTACGTATCAGGCATCATTATTCCTCAACCTGAAGAAATTGAAGATGCGAAATGGTTTAGTATAGACGCGCTCCCACTACTCCCTCATCCAGTTAGTGTTGCACGTAAATTAATAGACTTTACCGTCGCCAATATTAAAGCCCGTTACCATGCACTTCATTGAAGAAATTCAAACTCGCTTGTCTTCTTATCAAATACTAATAAACGAAGAAGATAAAAAAAGTTATGAAACAGATTGGCGAGGGCGATATCAAGGTGATTCCCTCGCTGTTGTTTTTCCAAAAACTATCGATGAAGTAATTTGGACAGTTCAATGTTGTATCAAACACAATATTAAAATCGTACCTCAATCTGGTAACACGAGTTTATGTGGTGGCTCAGTGCCCATCACTTCAATACCCTCTATTATTATCAACTTGTCTAAACTCAACCAAATAAGAGAGATAGACTTAGACAATAATACAATTACAGTTGAAAGCGGCGTTATTTTGGGACAATTATCTGATTTAGCACTTAAAAACGATCGTTTGTTTCCCTTATCAATGGCATCAGAAGGTAGCGCTCAAATTGGTGGGGTAATCTCGACAAACGCAGGCGGTACTGCTGTCATTCGTTATGGCACAATGCGCGCTTTGGTTTTAGGCTTAGAAGTGGTATTACCCAGTGGTGAATTATGGCAAGGACTTACTGGACTCAGAAAGGACAATACAGGCTATGATTTAAAACAATTGTTTATTGGTGCAGAAGGCACATTAGGTATTATTACCGCGGCCACACTAAAACTATTACCACTTCCTAAAACAAAAGAAGTTTATTGGGCCACAACAAATAGTGTTCAACATACCGTTAATGTACTTAATCACTTAAAAAAAATTATTGGTGACCAAATCTGTGCGTTTGAAATAATATCGAGTGCCTGTCTTCAACTCATTAAAAAACATTTTCCTCAGCTTGTCTTACCGCACCATGAGGAGGGAGACTGGGCAATACTGATTGAATTAGACTACTTCAATGAACCGCAGGATAACCATTCCATTTTTATGGACTGTATTGAAAAAGGCACTGTTAATGATGTTGCTATAGCGGTTAATGAGCAACAAAGAGACCATTTTTGGTCTATTAGAGAACACATTCCGTTAGCCGAAAAAAGAGAAGGATTCAGTATTAAGCATGATATTAGCTTACCCATTAGCTCTATACCTCAGTTTATTTTGGAAGCAATTAATGAAGTTAGTAAACTTATACCTAGCGTAGGAAACGTCTGCTTTGGCCATTTGGGTGATGGTAATTTACATTTCAACTTTACCAACCCAAGTCAAATGACTAAAGAAGAGTTTTTATCTCTCACTCCAACAGTCAACCAAATTGTTTATGATTTGGTCTATCACTTTAACGGCAGTTTGAGCGCAGAACATGGAATTGGGCAATTGAAAGTGAACTCATTAAAGAAATATAAAAGCCAATTGGAACTCAGTTTAATGCAGAAAATAAAATATGCAATTGATCCTACAAATATAATGAATCCAGGAAAAATGTTACTTCCAAATAACGATTAGTACAGATTAACTCAAACCTTAATGGTCCATTTATAACATCAGATCACTATAACAACATAAAATTCTTTATTGTTTTAATCTCGTCTCTTAATTGCGCAGCTTTTTCAAATTCAAGATTCTTAGCCGCATTTAGCATTTGTTTTTCCAGTTCTTTTAATCGTTGATTTAATTCCTTCTCACTCAATGACTCGAGATGTTGTTTTTCTTTTATTTCCTCATATAAGGTATCTGCTACTTCAGGATCATAAATTCCTTCAATGATATCTTTAATCTTTTTCGTTACCCCTTTTGGAATAACTCCATGTTCTTTATTAAACTGTATCTGTAGTTCTCTTCGACGATTGGTTTCGTCAATAGCTTTTTTCATTGAATCAGTCATTTTATCGGCATATAAAATAGCTGTTCCATTTATATGCCGTGCAGCTCGGCCAATGGTTTGGATTAACGAGCGTTCTGAACGTAAGAAACCTTCTTTGTCTGCATCAAGTATAGTTACTAAGGATACCTCAGGAATATCAAGCCCTTCACGTAATAAGTTAATCCCTACTAATACGTCAAACAATCCCTTTCTTAAATCACGGATTATTTCCACACGTTCAACAGTATCAATATCAGAATGTAAGTATCTCACTTTAATAAGGTTTTCCTCTAAATATTCAGTTAAATCCTCAGCCATTCTTTTTGTTAGAGTGGTTACCAATACCCTCTCCCCTACTTGTACTCGCTCTTTAATTTCAGATAGTAGATCATCAACCTGATGAGTTGCAGGTTTTACAATAATCTGTGGATCAATCAATCCTGTAGGTCGGACCAATTGCTCTATAATTTGCCCCGCATGCTCTTCTTCGTAACGAGCTGGTGTTGCAGATATAAAAACAGTTTGTGGCATCAGTTTTTCAAATTCATCAAATCGAAGTGGACGATTATCCAATGCGGAAGGTAATCTGAAGCCATAATTAACAAGATTTTCTTTTCTTGAGCGATCGCCCTTATACATTCCCCCAACTTGAGGAACAGTAACATGCGATTCATCTAAAAACATTAAGGTATTTTTAGGGAGATATTCAATTAATGTAGGAGGTGCGTCACCTTGATTCCTACGAGAAAAATGCCGTGAATAATTCTCAATTCCTTTACAAAAACCTATCTCATTAAGTAGCTCTAAATCATAACGTGTACGTTGCTCTATTCGCTGTAACTCAACAAGCTTATGGTCACGTGCAAATTCTTCCATACGGCTTGTTAATTCAAGCTTAATTGATTCAATGGCTTTCAAGACAGTATCTCGAGGCGTAACGTAATGGCTTGAAGGATATATAGTAAACCGACCTAATCGTTGAGTTGTTTTACCCGTAAGAGGATCAAATAACATAAGAGACTCTATCTCATCATCAAATAAAGTCACTCTCAAAGCCATTTCACTGTTTTCCGCCGGAAAAATGTCAATTACATCTCCCCTAACGCGAAATATTCCACGTTTAAACTCCAATTCATTACGCGTGTATTGCATTAGAGTTAATTTTTGAATAATTGCTCTTTGATCGATTTTTTCGTTTTCTTTTAAATGTAGGATCATTTGATGATAGTCACCCAAATCACCAATACCGTAAATAGCAGAGACTGTGGCAACAATAATACAATCTTTTCTTTCCAATAAAGACTTAGTGGCTGATAACCTCATCTGTTCGATATGCTCATTGATACTTGAATCTTTTTCTATGTATAAATCTCGTGCCGGAACATAGGCCTCTGGTTGATAATAGTCATAGTAAGAAACAAAGTATTCCACTGCGTTTTCAGGAAAAAACTCTCTTAATTCAGAATATAATTGAGCTGCAAGTGTTTTATTTGGTGCCATAACAAATGCAGGACGACCTGTTCTTGCTATGACATTGGCCATAGTAAAGGTTTTCCCAGACCCCGTTACCCCCAAAAGAGTTTGAAATTGAAGTCCATCTTCAATTCCCTCAATGATTTTATTAATGGCATTGGGTTGATCCCCAGCAGGTTTAAATGGGGAATGCAAACGATAAGGGCTATTGGGGAAAGATTGAATCACTGCTAAAATATCCTTTTAAATAACGTTTAATCATATCATTAAGGATCATGATGTCGAATACTCTACTATCAAATATAGAAATGGCCCCCAAAGACCCAATTTTGGGGATTACGGAAGCATTTAATGCCGATCAAAACCCCAAAAAGGTGAATCTTGGTGTTGGTGTTTATACTGACGAGAATGGTAAGGTTCCTTTATTAGAGTGTGTAAAACAGGCAGAATCCTTAATTAATAGTAAACAAATGCCCCGTAGCTATTTGCCTATTGACGGATTGGTCTTATATAACAAAGAAGTTCAAGGACTGGTTTTTGGCAAAGACTCGTCAGCGCTTAAAGAAGACAGAGTAGTAACAGCACAAGCTTTAGGTGGTACAGGCGGTTTAAAACTAGGCGCCGATTTCTTAAAACGCTTTCATAGCAATGCTGAAGTATTGATTTCTGATCCAAGTTGGGAAAACCACCGTGCTTTATTTGAATCTGCAGGTTTTAAGGTAAATACCTATCCCTACTATGATGCACAAACACACGGGGTTAATTTTTCAGGAATGCTAGAAAAACTTAGCCAAAGTCCTGCTGGTACTATTGTTGTTTTACATGCCTGTTGCCATAATCCGAGTGGTGTAGATTTAACAGATGAACAATGGGGGCAAATCATCAAGGCGGTTAAAGAGCGCAATCTTGTACCATTTCTTGATTTAGCCTATCAGGGATTCTCAAGAAGTATTGATGAAGATGGAAAAGTCATTAAATTGTTTGTGGAAGCTGGAATAACAACCTTTGTTTCAAATTCTTTTTCTAAATCTTTTTCATTGTACGGTGAACGTATTGGAGCGTTTCATATTGCTTGCCAGTCAAAAGATGAAGCTTCAAGAGTATTATCACAATTAAAAAGAGTAATAAGAACCAATTACTCTAACCCTCCTGCACATGGTGCTCAGATCGTTGCAACAGTTCTAAGCACTCCTGATTTAAGAGCGCTTTGGGAAAAAGAGCTAGGCCACATGAGAGATAGAATCAAAGAGATGAGAACACTCTTTGTATCAAGCCTAAAAGAAAAGTTACCTCAACAGAATTTTAGCTTTGTTGCCAAGCAAAACGGTATGTTTTCTTTTTCAGGACTAACTAAAGAACAAGTTCATGCAATGCGGGATAACTACTCTGTCTATGCCGTAGACAGTGGGCGTATATGTGTTGCAGCATTGAATAAAGGGAATATCGATGCTGTAGTCAATGCAATCATTGGGGTTTTAAAGTAATTAAACTTTGTTTTTTTAGTAAAAAAAATGAAAAATATTGACCAAAACATAGTAAAAGTTTAAAATCTTATTTTTCGATTCCCTGATAGCTCAGTCGGTAGAGCGACGGACTGTTAATCCGCAGGTCCCTGGTTCGAGTCCAGGTCGGGGAGCCAAATAATTTAAAAGGTTTGCAACTATGCAAACCTTTTTTTATGGCTCTTTCCCATTTAAGGGGGCAGTTTTAATCGGCTCTTTCCCATTTAAGGGGGCAGTTTTAATCATCCACAGAGCACCTTAACACGCACTCTGTAATTCTCAAAGTTTCTGAATCCATAAGCTCTTCTCTGAATCAGTTTCATCTTACGGTGGAACCCTTCTGTAATACCGTTAGATTTACTAAAACGCCACATTCTTGCAATCTCCTCTTTCCATGAACT
>JAJZPN010000010.1 GCA_021811145.1 Pseudomonadota bacterium | reverse complement strand
CGCTTTAACAATGCATTTAGCAGTAGGACTATGATTCTCATTTAAATGTATAAGAATATCTCCATCCTGAGGACCAATCGTTCCTGTGTTACTGTATGCAGTATTAATCCCACTAACTGATAGACCAATATTATCCACAATGGTATCTAACTGATTTGCTGGGATATGTTTACGTATATCTTGTTCAATTAAATCAAATAATCTTGCAGTTTCTTCAATTCTCGTTCCTACTTGTGCGCGAACATGAATTTTCATGTCACCTGAATCGACTTGAGGGAAAAAATTACGTCCTAACATGGGGTATAGACCAACACACGAAATCAATACAAATAACAAAAAACCCCAGGTAAAAGATTTGGGACGCTCTAAAACCAATATCAATAATGCTCTGTAGGCGTTTCTAAGTTGCGCGAATTGTTTTTCAAATCCCTGTTGAAAATGCTTAAGATAATCAAGAGTCTGTATAAAAATATTTATATTAGTTGAGGTCTCTTTAGACTCTTCATGATTATGAAACACATGAGGTTTTAAAAACTTATTTGCCATCATCGGCACAAAAGTTTGTGACAAAATAAAAGATGACAACATACCAAAGACCACTGCTTCAGCCATAGGAACAAACAAATAGCGTGGCACCCCTGTAAGGGAGAACATAGGAACAAATACAATACAAAAACATAAAGTAGATACAAAAGCGGGCTGGATGATCTGTTTAGCAGCATCAATAATCGCCACTGTCACACCTTTACCCTGTTCCAAATGATAATTAATATTTTCAATGACCACCGTTGCATTATCAACGAGCATTCCCACAGCTAGCGCTAAACCACCTAACGTCATTACATTTAATGAATTCCCGGTGATGGACAATAAAATGACCGCAGATAATAAAGATAAAGGAATTGACAAAGAAATAATAATTGTGGATCGCCAACTTCCTAGAAAAAGCAAAATCATAATACTTGTTAATGCAATAGCAATAACCCCTTCCCGAACAACCCCTGTTAATGCTGCCTTAACAAAAACAGATTGATCGCCTACTAAATCTATTTTTAAGCTTTTAGGTAAGGTTTCTTGTAGCTTTGGAATTAAATCCTTTGTGCCTTGAATAATATCTAAAGTCGATGTTGCGCCATTTTTTAATATCACCATCAATACAGAGCGGCGCCCATCATTTCTGACTACGTTAATTTGTGGCGGGAAACCATCACGTACGTGTGCCACATCTCGCATAAAGATAATAGCGCCATTCACTTTTTTAATCGGTAAATCATTTAATTTTTGATAACGTTCTGGGCTATCATTAATTTTAATGTTGTACTCAAACTTACCTATCTTTTCAGTGCCGGCTGATAGAATTAAGTTTTGTTCACTTAAAGCATTAGCCACATCATCAGGGGAAATACCTTTTGATTGCATAGCCTGTGGATCCAAGTCAATCTGGATCTGACGTACCTTCCCTCCATAAGGGGATGGCACTGCACTACCTCTTACCGTTGCTAACTGAGGACGAATAAAATTTTGCCCCAAGTCAAAGATACGGTCCTCAGAGAGCACCTTGCTTGATAAGGCAAGTTGTAAAATAGGGACTGTCGCAGCGTTATAGTTCAAAATTAACGGTGGAGTGATACCCGGGGGCATCATTTTCAACACAGTTTGTGAAATTGCTGTTACCTGGGCGTTAGCTGTACGAATATCAACATCTGGCTGAAAAAAGATTTTGACAATACCGTAACCAAAAAGTGATTGTGACTCAATGTGTTCAATATCATTAACTGTAGAACTTAAGGATCGTTCATAGTAATAAACAATACGCCCTGCCATATCTTCAGGCGGCATACCACTATAGGTCCATACCGCACTAATCACAGGAATATTAATTTGCGGAAAAATATCAACCGGCGTTTTAAATGCAGATATCGCACCAAATAAAGTGATGATCAACGACATCACTATAAAAGTGTTGGGTCGCCTCAATGCTAGCTTAACAATCCCAAGCAAAAGAAAAACTCCTCACTAAACAAAATAAGCGGACAAAAACGTGTAAATTGTGACACATCAAGGCGTAACTCTTGTTACCGATTGTAAACAAAATCAATTATTTATCATTTAAAAAGCTGTTGAAGTGCTTGACCGGGGTCTAGCGCTTTCATAAAGGCTTCGCCAATTAAAAAACCATTTACTCCATGGGCGCGCATTTTTTCAACATCCATCTTTGTCAAGATACCACTTTCCGTTATAACTATACGATCTTGAGGGACTTTATTTTTTAGCGCCAAGGTCACTTCAAGTGAAGTATCAAAAGTACTCAAATTACGATTATTGATTCCTATTAACGGTGTATTCAAGCGTAGTGCTCTCTCCAACTCACTCTCATTATGGGACTCAACCAAAACCGCTAATCTTAAGCTGTTTGCAAGTTCACAGAAAGCATGCATTACATCATCCTCTAACGCTGCTACAATCAGTAAAATAGCATCCGCACCTATTGCTTTAGACTCATAAATTTGATATTCATCCACCATGAAATCTTTTCTTAAAACAGGAAGAGAACACGCATACCGGGCTTCTCGTAAATATTCAATTGAGCCTTTGAAATATTCTTCGTCTGTTAATACCGACAAACAGGCTGCACCATTTTTCTCATAAACTTGCGCAATGTGTGCTGGATCAAACTCATTTCTCAAAACACCTTTACTAGGACTTGCTCTCTTGATCTCAGCAATAACTGCAGCTTCTTGATTAACAAGCTTATTTCTTAAAGCACCAACGAAATCTCTTGACTGAGGAGCCGCTAAAGCCAATTCTTTCATAACATCTAAAGATACCTGTTGTTGCGCTAGAGCCACTTCTTCTTTTTTTGTTTCTAAAATCTGTTGCAATATATTACCC
Source organism: Pseudomonadota bacterium (assembly GCA_021811145.1). Taxonomy (GTDB): domain Bacteria; phylum Pseudomonadota; class Gammaproteobacteria; order Burkholderiales; family Ferrovaceae; genus PN-J185. The sequence continues at coordinate 58,410 of JAJZPN010000010.1, read as the reverse complement.
ATGAGCCGCCTCTTTAATTTCATCCCTTAAATTCTTCGCCGCACCATTTGCTAGGTTTTGACGAGCTATTTCTATTCCATCGAATAAACTACTTGCCAACCCAGCCACATAAATTGCAGCGCCGGCATTTAAACACACTACATCCCTTGCTGGTCCAGCTTGATTGTTTAACACTTCCTCAATTAAAAACAAGGACTCCATAGCATTTTTAACTAAAAATTGATTTAATGGCGCTCTATTAAATCCAAATTGTTCTGGAGTGATTTCATAATGAGTCACTTTCCCATCCTTTAACTCTGACACCATAGTCGGGCCAGATATGGATATCTCATCCAACCCATCAAGACCATGAACCACCAATGCTCTTCGGCTTCCTAATTGAGCTAATACGTCAACCATAGTCGCAGTTAAATGAGCACTATAAACACCCAATAGTTGATAGGGAGCATTTGCTGGGTTAGTTAACGGCCCTAAAATATTGAAGATAGTACGTACTCCCAACTCTTTTCTGATAAGTGCTGTTTGTTTCATTGCTGCATGATGATTAGGAGCGAACATGAATGTCCAACGGAAACGTCTCAAAAAAGATTCAACTTTTTCTAAAGACCAACTACTAACTGGAATACCCATTGCCTCAAGTACATCCACACTTCCGCTTGAAGAAGATACAGAACGACCACCATGTTTAGCTACATACCCCCCAGCCGCCGCAACCACAAATGAAGTAACAGTTGAAATATTAAAGGTATGTAATCCATCGCCACCCGTACCACATGTGTCAACAATAGGATCTAATAATGGAGCTGCAACCTTTTGCGATAATGACCTCATTACTCTAGCGGCTGCGGTAATTTCGTCAACAGTTTCACCATTACGAGCCAGTAGAGACAACACAGCAGCACTTTGTACTGGAGTAATGGCGCCTGAAAACATACCTTCCATAACCCAAGTCATCTCATATTGTTGCAAAGAGTTACCGGAAATGAGCCGTTGTAATACAGATTTCAACTCCATTAATCAGCCTCGCGAATTTGAAAATCATGAGTCACTGTGGCGGTCTTACTCAACATGAAAGTAGCAGAACAATACTTTTCAGCAGACAGTTTAATCGCCCGCTCAACCAGCTCAGGTTTTAGAGATTTACCTGTAACAATGAAATGAAAATGGATTTTAGTAAACACCTTAGGGTCTGTTTCAGCGCGCTCAGAATCAATTTCCACGACACAATCAGTTACTTCCGCCCGTGAGCGCTTAAGTATAAGTACTACATCAAATGATGTGCACCCCCCAGCACCAAGAAGCATTGCCTCCATCGGACGCACTCCTAAGTTACGCCCTCCCGCTTCAGGCGCTCCGTCCATTAAAAAGCTATGGCCACTCCCGCTTTCACCCAAAAAACTCATTCCTTCAACCCACTTCACTCTACCCTTCATCATCTATATCCTGTATTTTAAGAATGTATAGTTACATTATAGCAATGCAAGTATCCATTGACATGAGAAATGACTCAAGCTTATAATTGAGGGCTATCAAATTAATTAGTGGTAATGCGTCATGAAAACCTTTTCAGCCAAAAACCATGAAGTACAACGTGACTGGTTTGTTGTAGATGCCCAAGATTTAGTTTTAGGACGTCTTGCAAGCCAAATCGCATTAAGACTACGTGGCAAACATAAAGCTATTTACACTCCACACGTAGATACGGGTGATTTTATTGTTGTAGTTAATGCAGATAAAATCCGCGTAACTGGCAACAAAGGCGAAGATAAGAAGTATTATCGTCACTCAGGCTACCCAGGTGGTATTTATGAGACCAATTTCAATAAAATGCGTGCACGTCATCCTGCACGTGTTTTAGAAAAAGCAGTAAAAGGCATGCTACCTAAAGGTCCTCTAGGTTATGCTATGATTAAAAAAATGAAGGTGTATGCGGGGGATCAGCATCCACACGCAGCACAGCAACCTAAACCTTTAGTTATCTAGGTATTATTATGATTGGACAATATTATTATGGAACCGGCAGACGCAAAAGTGCCGTTGCTCGTGTTTTTCTCAAATCAGGTTCTGGAAAGTTCATTGTTAATGGTAAACCCTTAGATGTTTACTTTTCACGTGAAACTGGCCGTATGGTAGTGCGACAACCTCTTGAATTAACAAATCATTTAAATGGTTTTGATATTCGGGTGAATGTTGCTGGTGGCGGTGAATCGGGACAAGCTGGTGCTGTGCGTCATGGTATTACTCGTGCATTAATTGATTATAATCCAGATCTTAAATCAGCTCTTAAACAAGCTGGTTTGGTGACTCGTGATGCTCGTGAAGTTGAACGTAAAAAAGTGGGCTTACACAAAGCACGTCGTCGCAAGCAGTTTAGTAAGCGATAATTACTACAATAGGTACTATAAAAAAGCCGGTTCTTCCGGCTTTTTTTATTACTCTTACTATCATTTTTTAAGCGATAATAAGAGTGGAAATAAAGGAGAATGAGCATGATTAAGGTAGGGATTGTCGGCGGAACAGGTTATACTGGGGTAGAATTACTACGGTTATTGGCTCAACACCCTAAAGTAAACTTATCTGTCATCACCTCAAGACAAGATGCCGGAAAAGCGGTATCTCAAGTGTTTCCTAACTTAAGAAGACGAGTCGATATCGCATTTTCTGATCCTAGCAATGCAAATTTAAAACAATGTGATGTGGTGTTCTTTGCAACACCAAATGGTATTGCCATGAAGGATGCTCCTGCTCTATTGGAGGCAGGGGTAAAAGTAATCGATCTTTCAGCAGACTTCAGAATTAAAGATATTAGCTTATGGGAAGAATGGTACGTCATGACACATACCAGCAGCCAATGGGTTAAAAAAGCAGTTTATGGTCTACCTGAAATCAATCGTGAAAAAATTAAAACTGCTCAATTAGTTGCTAATCCAGGATGTTATCCTACTGCCATTCAATTAGCGTTTATTCCATTAATAAAAGCCGGAGTTATTGATACAACTTTTTTAATAGCTGATGCCAAATCAGGCGTTTCAGGTGCAGGAAGAAAAAGTGAAGTTCATACTCTGTTTTCAGAAGCATCAGATAATTTTAAAGCCTATGGCGTAAGTGGACATCGTCATTTACCTGAAATCAATCAAGAACTATCTGGAATAAAAGAGCAGCCGATTGAAATTGTATTTACTCCACACTTAACTCCCCTAATTCGTGGGATACATGCAACTTGTTATGCAAAATTAACTCAACCAGTTGATTTACAGTTACTTTTTGAAAATCATTATAAAGAAGAAACCTTTGTAGATGTTATGCCATTTGGTAGTCACCCAGAAACAAGATCTGTTCGAGCCTCTAATTTTTGCCGCTTAGCAATTCATCAACCTCAGAAAAAGAACACCGTAGTGATTCTTTCTGTTATTGATAATCTTGTTAAAGGTGCGTCAGGTCAAGCGCTACAAAATATGAATTTAATGTGTGGATTTGAAGAAACTCTAGGATTAACCCAAGTGCCTGTTTTGCCCTAGTTTTTTTATTGAGTATTATTTATCTTGACCGAATTAATAGAAAAGGAGTCCGGAGGACTCCACGCTATCCTTCCCTGCCCTGAACGGCAAGGTTTGCCGTGCGCTTGATCAAGCTGAAAAAGATGAACCACAACCACAGGTGGTAGTGGCATTAGGATTGCGGATAACAAACTGCGCCCCTTCTAAATCCTCTTTGTAGTCAATTTCAGCCCCCGCTAGATACTGAAAACTCATCGGATCAATAACTAACTCGACACCATTTTTTTGTACAATAGTGTCATCTGAGGCAGCCTGTTCTTCAAAAGTAAAACCATATTGAAAACCAGAACATCCTCCACCTGACACAAACACGCGCAGTTTTAAATCAAGATTATTTTCTTCTTCAAGAATAGAACGGATTTTATCTGTGGCACTATCTGTTAATATAACTGGAGCAAGTATTTCATCTACCGGTGCATTCATAACAAACCCTCATCTAAACAGTACTTGGTTAGTACTACATTATACTCTCAAGTTTTAGATATACCAATATTAATACATTTGAAGCCGTTAGCTCGTACTATCTGTAACAGACTCATCATCAAATTTATCTTTGGCATGCACAATACTAAAGATCACTGGAACAAAAATCAATGTAGAAATAGTCGCGAATAAGAGACCGCCGATTACAGCACGACCTAAAGGTGCGTTTTGTTCACCGCCATCACCCAATCCTAAAGACATAGGAATCATACCAATTAACATGGCAGACGCTGTCATTAATACAGGACGAAAACGTGTATAACCTGCTTCAAGAGCAGCTTGGGTAGAGTCTTTTACAATAGCCAAACGCTCACGAGCAAAACTGATAACCAGAATACTATTAGCAGTGGCTACACCCATACACATAATGGCACCTGTTAATGCAGGGACAGACAACGTAGTACCGGTGATGTAGAGCATCCATACAATACCAGCAAGAGCTGATGGGAGGGCTGTGATGATAACAAAGGGATCAAGCCATGATTCAAAGTTCACCACTACTAAAAAGTAAATTAATACAATAGAGGCAATCAACCCAAGACTCAGTCCTTTATAGGAGTCTTGCATAATAGGAACCTGGCCTTGTAATTTAACAGTGGCGCCTTTAGGCATCTCTGCTTTATGTTGATCAATAATATGTTGAATATCTTTAGCAATATTCCCTAAATCTCTCTCTTGTAGTGAAGCGAAAATATCAAAGGCTGGTTTAATATTATAGTGAGATATCACTGAATCAGATTGATTACGATCAATTTTCCCCAACCCACCCAACACTTGCATCGAAGCCCCTTTGGTTGTGATTGGAATATTTTCCAAAGCAGAGAGATTATCAATTCGGTATTGAGGCATTTGAATCACAATAGGGTAAGAAACACCATTTTTGTTATTAAGCCAAAAAGTGGGAGCTACTTGAATGGTTCCAGCAAGACTCGCGACTAAGTTATTAGTAACATCTTTTTCTGTAAGACCATAATTTTTAGCCTGAGCTCGATCAATATCTACATTAAATTGCGGATAATTGGTGGCTTGCTGAACTCGAATATCAGCAATACCAGGAACAGTCTTTATATCTCTTAATATTTTTCTGACATATGCCAAATTATCGTCGTGGTTTGGACCGTCCACTCGAATATCAATAGGTGCTGGTACCCCAAAGTTTAAAATTTGGCTAGTAATATCAGCAGGAAGAAATGCAAAAGAAGTACCAGGAAAAGCACGCGGTAACTCCTCACGTAGTTTTTTTACATAACCCTCAGTAGGATGATGAGATTCATTTAAATGAATTAAAATATCTCCGTCTTGTGGACCAATTGTTCCCGTACTGCTATAGGCTGTATTAATACCACTCACTGAAAGACCAATATTATCAACAATTGTATCTAGTTCGCTTGGTGGAACGAGTTCTCGAATTTTATTTTCAATTAAGTCAAATTGCTTTGCTGTTTCTTCAATACGTGTCCCCACTTGTGCGCGTACATGGATCTTCATATCACCTGAATCAACCATAGGGAAAAAGTTACGTCCCAGCATGGGGAATAATACTACGCATGAAATAACCACGAACCCCAAAAAGACTGGAACAAATACTTTGCGATGAATTAATGCTTGATTGAGTAGAGAACGATAACCTAAACGAACTTTAGTAAAACGCTCTTCAAAACCCTGTTGAATATTAATAAAAAATTGCAAAATAGCTTTTGTCCTATTTTGCTGAGGATGAAAGTTGGGATCGTGCTGAGCGCGGTTATGATCAGTATGATGTTCGTGTGAAAAATGAGGGCCTTGGTGTTTTAATAGTTTATTTGCAATTGTTGGTACAAAAGTTTGTGACAACACAAAAGAAGATAACATACCAAAAATAACTGCCTCAGCCATTGGGATGAAAAGATAACGAGGTACCCCTGTTAACGAGAACATAGGGACAAACACAATACAGATGGATAGAGTTGAAACTAAAGCAGGCTGAATAATTTGCGCTGCCGCATCAACAATAGCCTTAGTGGTTGGCTTTCCCATTTCCAAATGGTGGTTAATGTTTTCTATAACTACTGTTGCATCATCAACGAGCATTCCCACAGCTAGCGCTAAACCACCTAACGTCATTACATTCAAAGTATTTCCTGTAAGCGATAGAAAAATAATAGCTGACAAAATCGCCAATGGAATTGACATAGAAATGATAATGGTCGAGCGCCAACTACCTAGAAAGAGAAGAATCATGACACTGGTTAGTATTCCAGCGATAGTCCCTTCACGTACCACACCACTAATAGCAGATTTTACAAAGATAGATTGATCACCCACTAAATTGATTTTTAAATTTTTAGGTAAGGTTTCTTGTAGCTTTGGAATTAAATCCTTTGTGCCTTGAATAATATCTAAAGTCGATGTTGCGCCATTTTTTAATATCACCATCAATACAGAGCGTCGTCCATCATCTCGTACTACGTTAATTTGCGGTGGATAACCATCACGTACGTGGGCCACATCTCTAATAAAAATAGTAGCCCCATTAACGGTTTTGATAGGTAAGTCATTTAAAGTTTCAAATTCATCTGGACTATCATTGATTTTAATGTTGTACTCAAAGTTACTAATTTTTTCAGTACCAGGTGATAACACCAAATTTTGGCGACTAAGGGCATCAGCTACGTCTTGCGGAGAAACTTGTTTAGACTGCATAGCCTGTGGATCCAAGTCAATCTGGATCTGACGTACCTTCCCTCCATAAGGGGATGGCACTGCACTGCCTTTAACCGTTGCTAACTGAGGACGAATAAAATTTTGCCCCAAGTCAAAGATACGGTCCTCAGAGAGCACCTTGCTTGATAAGGCAAGTTGTAAAATAGGGACTGTCGCAGCGTTATAGTTCAAAATTAACGGTGGAGTGATACCCGGGGGCATCATTTTCAACACAGTTTGTGAAATTGCTGTTACCTGGGCGTTAGCTGTACGAATATCAACATCTGGCTGAAAAAAGATTTTGACAATACCGTAACCAAAAAGTGATTGTGACTCAATGTGTTCAATATCATTAACTGTAGAACTTAAGGATCGTTCATAGTAATAAACAATACGCCCTGCCATATCTTCAGGCGGCATACCACTATAGGTCCATACCGCACTAATCACAGGTAGGTTAATATCTGGAAAAATGTCTTTTGGAGTTTTTATAATGGAGATGACGCCAAATAAAAAAATAATCAACGCCATCACGATAAATGTATTTGGACGTCTTAGCGCCAACTTGACGATTTCAAGCATATTTGTTAACTTCCAACATAAAAAAGTTACTTAAAGAGTATAAAATCGCCTTAGTGTGGCACAACTCTTTTAAGTTACTTGTAATTTATTGTAAAAACATCCTCAATATGTACTTTTTGTACTTTTAAATATGTATTTAAGGAGAAAAAAGGTATGTCCCATCTTTGTCATTCTCCGCACTAAAGAAGGAGGTTCATAATGCATTCTAGCAGCGAATACTACCTCTGTCGCAGCGGTGTTTCCCTACTTGGCCTAATTGCACCTCTCCTTCACAGGGTAACACGGCATACCCTACCGCTAGAATATTAAGAGCCTATCAAGACACACTCCTAAAAACCAATTGCACAGATTAAAACCGTGCCAGACCCAACCTGTTTTCTCTGGCGACATTACCATATTGGACACGTCAGGCTCCCGTTCTGCAGTGAAACCACCTCTACGGCGCCGACTAACCAAGCGTGTTGTTGTACCCGACTTTACCAGTACTGCCCAATGGCAACGTAGGCACACTTGTTTACAGGTGGTTGGATGGTGCGCATTTAGAGTAATTTGGTAACATATTGAGCAACAACAGACTCCCAAATAACAATCAGAACACCATTGTATTCGCGCCATCTGTTTCGGCACTGAAAACGGCGGGGGGGGTCTGCGCGTTATAATAAATTCACTAAACACTCTTTAACCTTCAATACAGCAGCTCGATTGGTGTCAGAAAAACATTGACGAGCTGCTTCATCAATGGGTAACCACACATAATCAATGTGCTCTCGAGGAGCAAGAACAATAGGTTGTCGTGTAGGAAGACATAAACCAAACACATGTTCAGTATTATGAATGACGCCATCGGCATAGCGATGACGCCAGTGCGGATAAATTTCATAAACCTGTTGCCAATGCCAATTGTGTAACTCAAACTCTTGGCAGTTAAGTCCCGTCTCCTCTCTCACCTCACGGCAGGCTGCTTCCTCTAACGGCTCATCTATATAATCACAACTACCTGTGACCGATTGCCAATAACCTGGGTGATCTGCACGATTTAACAGCAGTACTTCGCCAATTTTCGTGTAGATCACCACCAACACAGAAACAGGGATTTTATTACCCATTACCCTGCCTTTATTTAGCCGGATGCTTATTAAAATCCCCAGCCATCACTTCAGCAAAACTCGCTGGAGTGACCCATTTTTTGAAGGCTTGATTGGCTTCACTAACACTTACTTTTTGTAAGTCATTATCCATTTTCTCAACATAGGTCATATCATGATTATCAAACAATAACTTGGTTAATAACCCAGCTAAGGCATCATCTTGAGCGCGACCCAATGCTGCTGATTGCTGCAAGGATTGTTTGGCTTCTTTTACTTCCATTTCACTAAAACCATCTTGTAGCGCCTTATCCGTTTCCTCTTTAAAGGCTTTCTCAAGGCGGTTTAAGTTTTGAGGTGCATAAATTGCATAGGCACCTAGCGTACTGTTTTTGGTTTTATCATTAAGTCTCAAGAAAGAACCCACTCCATAACTAATCCCCTCTTTTTGACGAATACGAGTTGCTAAGCGTGAACTCAAGAATCCACCACCAAAAATGGTATTGGCGACCTTCAGCGCAGGGGCAGAAGGATCATCTTCCATAATCGGTAAAGAGAGCTTCATGATGAATACCGCATTGGCTTTATCAGGGGTATTTATCACATCATGTAAGGCTGTAGGGGTTTGATACTCATTTAACACGAGCTCATAGTGAGCAGCACTACTCCACTGGTCTAACCCTTTATTTAATACAGACTTAATCTGTTGCTGATCAAAATCTCCCACCACAGCCAATTCACCATGATTAGCACCGTAAAAGTCATGATAGAACTGTTTAATTTGTTGAAGAGTAATCGCCTTAACATCCGTTTCCGCCTCGTCAAAAGTTGCGGCATAGCGCACATCACCTTTGGGATAATGATTAAAGTGACGGGATAAGGCATTGCCAGCAATGGCTTGCGGATCAGTTCTTTCTTGCTCAATGGTGGCGATCGCCGCACGTTGTAATTGCTTAAACTCGCTCTCAGGAAAGCTTGGGTGGCGCAAGATTTCTATGACTAAAGAGAGCGTATCAGCCAGATGCTGACGATCTGTTAAGACACTGACCGACACCCCAGTGGGCCCACCGGTGATACTCACCTGAGCTTTTAAAGCAGTGAAGCGATCAGAGATTTGTTGACGACTTAATGTGTCAGTACCGCGATCAAGTAACCCTGCCACCATTTTAGCTACTTCACTCTTGTCTTTTAAATTATCCGCATCACCAAAATGAAGATTCAATTGCGCAAAGACGGTTGAGCCACGGGTTTTTTTAGGCAGCAACGCGTAATGAATGCCGGAAGCCAAGGCCCCCCACTCAGTACGTTTTTGTATATTAAGGGGAGACACATCAAAGGCTTCAGCTTGACTCACTAACTTGTTCCCTGTGTAACCTTTCAACTGCTCTTTGGCATCAACACGGGTGGCGTAGGGAACGCGATCGGGTTTCGCTGTTGGGACGAATTCACCCAATGTGCGATTACTTGATTTAAGCCACGTCTCGGCCACACGCTGAACCTCTTGCGTGGTGATTTTCTGAATACGATCACGGTTTAAGAAAAACAACCGCCAATCACCATTAGCAATGGCAGTGGATAAGGAAATGCCAAAGCTTTCTGGATCATTAAAGGTTTGAGTAATATCGTTTAATAGATTGGCTTTAGCACGCTCCACCTCTTGATCTGTAATGGGGTGCTCATGAATACTTTCAATGGCATCAATGAAAGCAAGTTTGGCTTTATCTAAAGACTGCTCTTTACTTAAATCTGCCTCAAAGTAAATCACTCCAGGTTCATCCAAGTTAAAGCTCTCAGCTGATACCGCCGTGGCTAATCCTTTTTCAACTAAGGCTTTATGTAGGCGACCTGATGGCGTATCGCCCATGATGTAAGCCAGAATTTTAAAGGCCGTGTTGTCAGGGTGCGCAGCAGCCACCGAGTGATAAACAGCTTCAAGATATTTCACATCGCCCACACGTCGTAGAGTGACTTCTCTTTCTCCATCTTGCACAGGATCTAATGTATAAGTGGGTTCAATGACACGTTTGGGTTTGGGTATGACACCAAAATCTTTGTTAATTAACGCTAAGGTTTTGTTAGGATCAAAACTGCCTGCAACCACTAAAGTGGCATTATCAGGTTGGTAGTATTTATGATAAAAAGCCTGTAGGTGAGGGATGCTAACATTTTCCACATCGGTTCTTGCACCAATGGTGGATTTACCATAGTTATGCCACTGATAAGCAGTAGCCATTAATTTGTCCATTAAAATACCACTGGCATCGTTCTCATCTTTTTCCATTTCATTACGCACCACTGTCATCTCGCTATCGAGATCTTTGCGGGCAATAAATGAATTGACCATACGGTCAGCTTCCATAGCAAGCGCCCAGGATAAATTATCCTCAGAGGCGCTAAAGGTTTCAAAGTAATTAGTGCGATCAAACCAAGTGGTGCCGTTAGGGCGCATACCACGATGACTTAAATCAGCGGCAATAGTGGGGTGTTTAGGGGTTCCCTTAAACATTAAATGTTCTAATAAGTGAGCCATCCCTGTTTCACCATAGTTTTCCATACGCGAACCCACACGGTACGTGATATTCACCGTGGTAGTGGGTTTTGAGCTATCCGGAGCCAAAATCACTTGTAATCCATTTTTAAGACGGTATTCTGTGACACCCTCCACAGAGGTAACTTGTGTGACGCCAGAGGGCAGAGAAGGCGTTTTTGCCCATCCCACCAATGACACTGTCAACAATCCAAGAGCTATGACACCGCGCATCTTGACCATTAAACGACTCCTTTAGCGTAAAATACTAGGTTGAAAAACTAATTGTATGAACTTATTTATTGTTCAGGGTTCCCTAGATACACTGTAATACTCGTGAAACCTGAGGAATAACAAGGAACTATGCTATCATTGATCTGTTGTGGAGGATAGAATGCCTTTATATGAATACCGTTGCCAATCCTGTGGCAAATCAACCGAAATTTTGCAAAAAATGTCAGACCCACCCAAAACACTCTGCCCGCATTGTGGTCAAGAGGCTCTGACTAAACTTGTGAGCGCTGCCGGCTTTCAATTGAAAGGCTCTGGCTGGTATGTTACTGACTTTCGTGGTGAGAAGAGCTCAACTTCATCAAGCCCTGCTAAAAGCACGTCCTCAGACTCCAGCAGCAGTAGCGCTACGCCCACCACCAGCAATACCAGCAACAGTAGTAACAACTCATAATGAAACGTTATTTTCTGACAGGGATTGTGGTACTCATTCCAGTGGTCATTACCATTTGGGTAATCCGACTTATTGTTACAACGCTGGATCAGAGCTTTGACATTTTGCCTCTTGAATGGCGTCCAGAAACCTTGGTGGGATCCCATATTCCAGGACTTGGAGTGATCGCCGCCTTAGTCATTGTGATTCTCACAGGGGCCATCGCCACCAACCTGTTAGGGCGTAAATTACTGGATATGTTGGATGAGCTATTAGGCAAAATACCGCTGGTTAAAAGTATTTACACTGGTGTTAAACAGGTTAGTGACACTCTATTTTCAAGCTCAGGACAAGCCTTTCGCCAAGTATTATTAGTGCGCTACCCGCACCAAGGAGTGTGGACCATCGCCTTTCAAACAGGGGTCCCCACACTGAGCATCGCTCAACAGTTAAGTGAACCGCATGTCAACGTGTATGTTCCTACCACGCCTAACCCCACATCAGGCTTCTTTTTAATGGTGCCTAAAAGTCAAACCATTGAGCTTAATATGAGTGTGGATATGGCCTTAAAATACATTATTTCTATGGGGGTTGTGGACCCTGCAACGCATGCTAAAGCCACTCCCCAATCAACTCATCTTCCTAATTAATTTTTTCTGAGATAACGATACTATGCGTACTAATTATTGTGGTCTGATTGATGACCAATATCTTGATCAAACTGTAACTGTGCAAGGATGGGCACATCGTCGCCGTGACCACGGTGGCGTGATTTTTATTGATCTACGTGACCGTGAAGGCTTACTCCAAGTGGTAGTGGATCCAGATAATATTACTGCCTTCAAACAAGCCGAACAAATCCGTAGTGAGTTTGTGTTATCCATTAGCGGGACAGTTCGCCGTCGTCCTGAGGGCACCGTCAACTCATCATTAAAAAGTGGCGCAGTGGAATTATTAGCGCAACATATTGAAGTACTCAATGGCTCTCTGCCTCCCCCCTTTCAAATTGATGATGAGTATATTTCTGAACCTGTTCGTTTGGAATATCGCTATTTAGATTTAAGACGTCCGATGATGCAACACAATTTCAAATTGCGTTATCGCGCGGCACTCACAGTACGTAATTATTTAGATAAGCATGGCTTTATCGATATTGAAACCCCCATGCTCACCAAATCCACTCCTGAGGGTGCGCGTGATTATCTGGTACCAAGCCGCATTCATGACGGTCAGTTTTTCGCACTCCCACAGTCTCCTCAATTGTTTAAGCAATTATTGATGGTGTCAGGTTTTGATCGTTACTATCAAATTACCAAATGTTTTAGAGATGAAGATTTACGTGCTGATCGTCAGCCTGAATTTACTCAAGTGGATATTGAAACCTCTTTCTTGAATGAAGAGGAAATCATGACCCTTATGGAAGGGTTAGTACGTCACCTTTTCACAGAAACCATAGAAGTGGAGTTACCTAATCCCTTCCCACGTATGAGTTGGCATGAAGCCATGTTCCGTTTTGGCTCTGATAAACCTGATTTACGTATTCCTTTAGAGTTTACTGAACTCACTGACGTGATGAAACGAGTGGACTTTAAAGTCTTTCGAGGAGCAGCCGACTTAAAAGATGGCCGCGTTGTGGCACTGAACATTCCAGGTGGGGCTACTCTGTCACGTAAAGAGATTGATGACTACACGCAATTCGTTTCTATATACGGCGCTAAAGGATTAGCCTATATCAAAGTTAATGATAAAACAGCCCTCAATGAAACAGGGTTACAGTCACCCATCATTAAATTCTTAACCAGCGATGTATTACATGAGATTATTACGCGTACCGGTGCTAATAATGGCGATTTAATTTTCTTTGGTGCTGATCGCGCTAAGGTAGTGAACGATGCCATGGGGGCACTGCGCTTAAAAGTGGGTCATGAACGAGGACTCTCTCAAGGTGGCTGGCGCCCTCTGTGGGTAGTGGATTTCCCCATGTTTGAATATGATGATGAAGAGAAGCGCTGGGTGGCACTGCACCACCCCTTCACCGCTCCTAAAGATGGGCATGAGGACTTCCTCACCACTGACCCTGGTCAAGCCTTAGCCAAAGCCTATGACGTGGTACTAAATGGCTGGGAGATTGGTGGCGGATCAGTTCGTATTCATCGTGAAGAGGTCCAGTCTAAGGTATTTAGAGCACTCAATATTGGTCCAGATGAAGCGCAAACTAAATTTGGCTTCTTGTTAAAAGCCCTGCAATATGGCGCACCACCCCATGGTGGTATTGCTTTTGGTTTTGATCGGTTAACAGCGATGATGACAGGAGCAGAACAAATTCGCGATGTGATTGCTTTCCCTAAAACACAACGTGCTCAATGCTTATTAACCCAAGCACCTAGCAATGTTGATGAGAAACAATTAAGAGAACTGCATATTAAATTGCGTTAATCACTCATTTGTCGGCACGTTAAAGATTAACGTGTCGACAAATCTGTCAATAATGTTTTACCAAGCTCCACTCCCCACTGATCAAAAGGATTGATCTGCCAAATCACTGATTGGGTAAAAATCTTGTGCTCATAGGCCGCAATCAATGCCCCTAAGGTTTTGGCATCAAGATGATCTAACCATATCAAGTTACTTGTTGTTCCTCCTTCGAAACAACGATGAGGAACCAACTGTGAGAGTTGTGGTTCTGCATAGCCTTCTTTGATTAAACGCTCACGCGTAGCCTTTGCTGAGCGTCCTAGGGCCATAGCACGCGCTTGAGCCATCATGCTGTGATGAATTAATGTTTGATGTTGTTCAAAGCGCGGTAATGTGGCTAGAGCATCATTCTTTACGGCAATAAAATCCACCGTGGTAGTTAAGCGACCTTGATGAATGGCTTGATAGTAAGCGTGTTGTCCATTAATTCCTAAGCCCCCCCAGACAAGCGGACTGGTTCCGTAATCAATACTCTCGCCCCATTTATTCACATGTTTACCGTTGGACTCCATATCCAACTGCTGAATGAACTCGGTAAAGTAACTCAAGCGGCCATCATAGAGCGCCATCAAATGGCTGTTTTTATGGAGGAAATTACGGTTATAAACTCCTAATAGAGCGAGCATGATGGGTAAGTTTTCGTGAGGTGGGGCATGATAAAAATGCTTATCCATTTGTGCCGCACCATGGAGCAATTCGGTGAAGGTAGACCATCCATAAGTGAGTGCGATAGATAAACCAATGGCTGACCATAACGAATATCTACCGCCAATATGGTCCCACATGGCAAACAGTCTGTTATCAGAAAAACCCAATTGCCGCGCTTTTTCTTTAGCAGAGGTCACCACCACAAAATGCTCTGCTAACTGCTCTTCTTGACACCCTTGAGCACGTAACCAGTCACAAATTGAAAAATAGTTTTCCAATGTCTCAACGGTGCTTAAGGATTTTGAAGAGAGAATAAATAATGTCTTATGTGCGTTTAATTGATTCAGTAATGTTTTTAAAGCCCAAGGGTCGGGATTGGCAATAAAGTGAGTATCTTTAGTATGACGCGGTAAATGCTCAAGAGCCTTGACCACCATTTTAGGGCCAAGATCAGACCCCCCTATACCCAAGTTCACAATTGAAGTCAGTGTCTCACCAGAAAAGCCCTTCAACTCTCCTCGACCAAATTGATGCGTGAGTGCCTCTAAGCGAACCAACTCATGATTGACTTCGTGTTGGACGACGTCAGGCCAAGTAACCACGTTCGGCTGTTGATGCCTTAGGGCCATATGAAGGGCTGCACGATTCTCGGTAAAGTTGACCTCTTCTCCAGCAAACAAACGCTGTCGTTCATGAATAAACCCTGCTTCAGCCAATAATTGAGTCAGTTGTGACACCAGAGCCTGATCCACTGCTTGATAAGCATAATTTAAGGTAATACCGAGTACACTTAACTGATACGTCTCTAAACGCGTGGGCTCATGTTCAAAAAGAAGGGGTAGCTTGAGCTGTTGATGCGCTGATAAGGCATTAAGAGAAAGCCAAGATTGACTCTGATTAATCAATATATTGTTCATATGAATCAAGAGACTCGTATTTAAAGTCGCTATAGTCTGACCGCTAAAACTGTCATAATAGCTGATGATTACCTATTCGTGTGTTTTTAATAACTCATGAGAATAAAATGAATTGTCATTAAAAGAGAATAATGAATACGTTAAGCCCTACCCCCTTCAATAACAAAACAGCAGGATTGTTGGTGGTGGTGTTCGTTCATCTTTTTATTTTATGGGGCTTGATTAAACAAACTGGACACATTCATTTACGTGATCATAAAATCGTTGTAGAAACGCTTATTTTGTCACCTACTAAAGCTCCCCGAAGTGTCACTGTATCGCCATCTGCGTTAGTACATAAAAGTACCGTTAAGCCCATCCCTACTGTGACAAAACCGAAAATTTCCAGCGTCCCCCAAACAACACCTACGATGCCCATTAATCAACCTCCCGTAACCGCCCCCAAGAGTAATCCACAACAACAAACACCACCGCAAGCCACTAACCATAGTACCCCAGCGCATAGCACAACGAGCCCAACCATTGATACCCACTATCCCTGTGCAGCACCCAACTAT
Organism: Pseudomonadota bacterium; assembly: GCA_021811145.1. Classification (GTDB taxonomy): domain Bacteria; phylum Pseudomonadota; class Gammaproteobacteria; order Burkholderiales; family Ferrovaceae; genus PN-J185. The sequence continues at coordinate 42,233 of JAJZPN010000010.1, read as the reverse complement.
CCAGCTAGTGCAAGACGAAATGGGGAACAAGGTACGGTATTATTAAGTTTTTTAATTAATGAAACAGGGCAAGTTGAAAACAGTAAAGTGTTACAATCAAGTGGCTCAAGTGCACTGGATACTGCAGCACTCAATGCGCTCAGTCAATGCCATTTCAAGCCAGCCACAGAAGATGGGCATGCTATAGCAATTAGGGTAACCATTCCCTATGTATGGCGCTTAAATTAATGATGAGTGAACTAGGAAACCCTATGTATCAGAAAAAAAGATATATTTATTTATTAGAATTATTCGGTTTATTAATACTTAATCAATTCTCAGCTCTGGCTCACGCTGCAACAGAGACGGGGAGCCCATCCACCAACGCCCTCACCAACCCATATGGACTGGATGCACTATGGGCCAATGGTGACTGGATAGCACGTGGCACATTAATGATTTTATTAATTATGTCGGTGGCAAGTTGGTATATGTTGGTGATCAAGCTTCTTGAACAAGGCCGTTTATTTCGCTGTAGTGCGGCAGAAAAAAAAGCCTTTTGGCAACACTCACTCAGCACTCAAGCTGTAGCACAACTTCCTATGCACTCTGCTTATTATTTTCTGGCGCAATCAGGTATTCAAGCAAGAGACGACTATCAAGGTCAGTTAATGGCCCATATCCCCATGAATACCTGGCTTGAAAACAATCTCAACCAAGCTTTTGATCAAGTACAAGCGCGCTTACAAATTGGTTTAGCCTTACTAGGAACAGTGGGGTCCACGGCACCTTTCATTGGTTTATTTGGCACGGTATGGGGCATTTATCACGCTCTTACTGCCATTGGTATTGCGGGACAAGCCTCCATTGATAAAGTGGCAGGTCCTGTGGGTGAGGCGTTAATCATGACAGCCATTGGTTTGGCTGTAGCCGTTCCTGCGGTATTAATTTACAACTGGCTTTTGAGACGCAATAAGAATGCCATGGCTGATTTACATGCCTTTGCTAATGATTTAGAAAAAGCGCTGTTAGGCGGCAAAGTACCGCAACAATAAACCAATTACCATGGCCATTGATTTCAACGATAATGAGGACGATGACATCATCGCTAGCATCAACACCACACCGTTAGTTGATGTAATGTTGGTGTTGCTGATTATTTTCTTGATCACTATTCCTGTGGTGGTGCATACCCATCGTGTGGTGTTACCCAAAGAAAGCACCACTAAAGAAGTGATTGCGCCTCAAGATATTAATCTTGCTATCACCCAACAAGGTAATGTGTATTGGCAAGATCAACCCATTAACGATAACCTCTTAGCAGCGAAATTAAAAACTATTGACCCCAAAACAGTTCATCTATTAATTCGTGCCGATGAACATACCCCCTATCATTTTATTGGTGCAGTACTGCATCAATGTAATAGGGCGGGTATTGTAAAAATTGAATTTATCACAGACCCCTCGCACCGCTAATTATGGCTATTCGATTAAAAGACAACGACGCCTCTCCCATGATCAGCATCAATACCACACCATTGATTGATGTGATGTTGGTATTACTGATCATGTTGATCATAACGATCCCTGTTGAATTGCATTCCATCAACATGGATACGCCACAAAACGCTACTACAAGTAGCCCCTCATCCCAACAAATAGTCACTATTGTGATTAATGCGGCCAATCAATTTGAGATTGATCACGTGCCACTCTCTCAAGATGAGCTCGATCAACGCCTTCAGGCTTTAGCCAAATTACCCACACCACCTGAAATTCATATCACCCCCCATAGCAATGCGCAATTTAATAGCCTTGCTCATGTATTGGCTACAGCACAGAATCTGAAGCTCACTAAAATTGGCATTGATGATGGCAGCGATCAATAACACAAAGCAGTAACCTTTCTTATTGAGCGAGTTAATCTACCCCCAAAAATACAAAGAGCCAGATTAATCTGGCTCTTTCTTCAAACAAAGTGATTACTGTTTAGAGTAACTAATTAGAATGGAATATCATCAGCAAAATCATCGAATTTTGTTGCTGCTTTCACGCCACCACTCTGCGGGGCGCCATTATCCATTCCCATATCCATAGGTGGCTCATTTGAGGGACCACCAGACATATTAGAGCGACCTCCTAGCATTTGCATACGATCTGCGATGACTTCGGTGGTATAACGCTCTTGCCCTTCTTTATCTTGCCACTTACGGGTTTGTAATCGTCCTTCAAGATACACCTGTGATCCTTTCTTCAGATACTCACCAGCAATTTCTGCTAAACGACCAAAAAAAGCCACACGATGCCATTCGGTTTTCTCTTGTTTATCACCGTTTTTATCTTTCCATACATCGGTTGTGGCTACACTAATGTTGGCAATGGCTGCGCCATCTGTGGAATAACGCACTTCAGGATCACGCCCTAAATTACCCACTAAAATTACTTTATTAACTGATGCCATATTTTTCTCCCTTATTCATGACCGGCTTTAATTTTCATGGGTAGTGCCACCACAAGCCAAGTCACCATTAACATTACACAAAACAACGGAACACTGGTTGGCCCATAGAACTTAGCTAATACGCCAGCCACAGAGGCCCCCACAAAGGTTCCCATAAACTGAATTGAGCTATATACCCCAGATGCCGCACCTTTAATATCCGGTGGAGCAATGGTGGTAATAAACGAAGGCAGGCTTGCTTCCAGCATATTAAATCCTGTGAAAAACACAAATAATGCGCTCACAATACCAAAGAAACTATTGATCCCTACCCACAAAATCACCTCAGAGAGCAATAATACCGCAATCGCTGCTAAAAAAACGCTTTTACGGTGTTTACCATGTGACATCGCCACACCTGGAATCATCAAAATAAACGAACCAATCATCACGGGAAGATATAACTTCCAGTGGTCCATGGCTTTAAAACCAGTTTGCACTAAGGCTTGTGGAACCACCACGAACATGGCCATGAGAGAGCCATGTAAGACAAAAATCCCCCAATCTAAACGCAATAACTCAGCGTGACTTAATACGGTTTTAATCGCCTCCCACGTACCACGAGCAGGTGTCTGATGCTGTGGATTAGGGGTCACCCAATACACCATACCAATGGCTAATAGGGCTAATACACCAGTCATGGCAAAAATACCTGACACACCAATACGTGGCTCGAGAAAAGGGGCAATAATCATTGAGGCACTAAAGGTCATACCAATTGTCACTCCAATCATTGCCATGGCTTTGGTGCGTTGTTCAATACGCGTTAAATCAGCGGTCATGGCAATAATTGCTGAGGAAATAGCCCCTGCTCCCTGAACCATACGCCCCACAATAATCCATTCAATAGTGTGCGCAGTAGCGGCCACAAAACTGCCCACAGCAAAGACCAGCAAGCCCGCCATAATGACAGGTTTTCTACCCACGCGGTCAGACAACCAACCCAAAGGAATTTGCAGTATTGCTTGTGTCAATCCATAACCTCCCATAGCGAGCCCCACCAATGTTTTATTGTTTCCACCAGGAAGATGCGCCGCATAGAGGGCAAATACAGGTAGAATAATAAACATACCGAGCATGCGTAGCGCAAAAACACTTGCTAAGCTTAATGTCGCTCGGCGTTCTGTAGATGTCATAGTAACTGTAGATTTCATCTTTACCACCAACAAAAAAAGTAAAATATTGATCGTATATTAACAGGTTAACCCTTGCACTTGATACCATGAAAAAGAAACAATTTGTTGAGAGCCCCGTCATCCGTGTGCGTGGCGCTAGAACCCATAATCTTAAAAATATTGATATAGACATCCCACGCCATCAATTGGTTGTCATCACCGGTTTATCAGGCTCAGGAAAATCTTCCCTAGCCTTTGATACCTTATACGCTGAGGGACAACGGCGCTATGTGGAGTCTTTGTCAGCCTATGCTCGGCAGTTTTTGCAGCTCATGGAAAAACCTGATGTGGATTTAATTGAAGGGTTATCACCGGCTATCTCCATCGAACAAAAGGCCACCAGCCACAACCCGCGCTCAACGGTGGGCACCGTCACTGAAATTCATGACTATTTACGCTTATTGTTTGCCCGTGTGGGCGACCCCTACTGCCCCACCCATAAACAAAAACTAGAAGCCCAGAGTGTGTCACAGATGGTAGATCATGTCCTGACACTGCCAGAGAATACGCGCATGATGATTCTCTCGCCTCTTGTGGTTGGCAGAAAAGGCCAGCAAGTGGATCTCATTAATGAGTTACGCGCTCAAGGTTTTGTGCGCTTAAGAATTGACGGTCAGGTAGTTGATATTGATACAGTTCCTACACTTGATAAAAATAAAAAACACTCCATTGATATTGTTGTGGATCGCTTAAAAGTACGCGCTGATATGAAGCAGCGTTTGGCAGAATCCTTTGAAACGGCACTGCGTCACAGTGATGGGCGCGCTATTGCTGTGGATATGGATGAGAATACTGAGCATCTTTTCTCCTCCACCTTTGCCTGTCCCATTTGCAGTTTTTCTTTGCAGGAATTAGAACCCAGATTGTTCTCCTTTAATAATCCCATGGGGGCTTGTCCTAAATGTGATGGCTTGGGGATGATCAGCTTTTTTGATCCGAAACGGGTGGTGGCCTTCCCGCAATTGAGTCTCTCCGCTGGCGCCATTAAAGGGTGGGACAAACGCAATCAGTTTTATTTTCAGTGGCTAACGGATTTATCTCAACATTATCAGTTTAATCTTGATACCCACTTTGAAGAGCTTGATGAGGCTATTCAACATATTCTCCTCTACGGTTCTGGTAAGGAGAAAATCGTTTTTCATTACCCGGGCGACCGCGGACGCTTACGTAGTCAAGAACATGCTTTTGAAGGAATTATTCCCATTCTTGATCGACGCTATAAAGAAACCGATTCCATGGCGGTGCGTGAAGAACTCGCGAAACTACTCAATGATCAAGCCTGTCCAGACTGTTTGGGGTCACGCTTGAGAGTCGAAGCGCGAGAAGTGCGCGTTAATCAATACACACTGCATCAAATTAGCGCGCTGCCACTGCGTGATACCTTAAGCTTGTTTCAACAACTAACCCTTAAGGGCAAGAAGCAAGCCATAGCGGATAAAATCCTTAAAGAAATTATTGCGCGCCTACAATTTCTTAATAACGTCGGTTTGGATTACCTCCAATTAGAGCGCTCTGCCGATACCCTCTCAGGGGGAGAAGCACAGCGCATTCGTCTCGCCTCACAAATTGGCTCAGGGCTAACTGGGGTCATGTATGTTCTTGATGAACCCTCCATTGGTCTTCATCAACGGGATAATCACCGTCTCTTAGAAACGCTCACTCGTTTAAGAGATTTAGGAAATTCAGTGATTGTGGTTGAGCATGATGAAGATGCGATTCGGGCTGCAGATTATGTGGTGGATATGGGTCCTGGGGCGGGTGAACATGGCGGAAGAATAGTAGCTGAAGGCACTCCTCAACAAATTGAAGCAAGCACTCGCTCACTCACAGGTCAATACCTCAAAGGCACAAAAACTATCCCCATCCCTAAAAAACGGCAACAGCCTGATGAGCGACGTTTGATTTTAAAGGGCGCCCGAGGCAACAATCTTAAACATGTGACGCTTGAGTTACCGGTGGGCTTATTTGTGGCGGTAACGGGTGTATCAGGATCCGGTAAATCCACTCTCATTAACGACACCCTGTTTCATGTGGTCTCGCGCCATCTCTATCACAGCAACACTGAACCCGCTCCCTTTGATGACATTGAAGGATTAGAGCATTTTGATAAGATCATTAATGTTGATCAAAGCCCAATTGGTCGCACACCGCGCTCTAACCCTGCCACCTACACCGGGCTTTTTACGCCTATTCGCGAACTCTTTGCTGGTATCCCACAATCTCGTGAACGGGGCTATGATCCAGGGCGCTTCTCCTTTAACGTTAAAGGTGGGCGCTGTGAGGCATGCCAAGGAGAGGGGATGGTGCGGGTAGAGATGCATTTCTTACCGGATATCTATGTGCCTTGTGATGTTTGTCATGGCAAGCGTTATAACCGTGAAACCTTAGAGATTCAATATAAAGGGAAAAGTATTGATGAAGTACTTAACTTAACCGTAGAGAATGCTCTTGAATTTTTTAACGCCGTACCGAGTATTGCCCGTAAATGCCAAACCTTGATGGATGTAGGCTTAGGCTATATCTCTTTAGGGCAATCAGCCACCACCCTATCAGGCGGTGAAGCACAACGGGTTAAGCTCTCTTTAGAGCTTTCCAAACGAGATACTGGGCGTACGCTCTTTATTCTGGATGAGCCCACCACAGGGCTTCATTTTCATGACATTGATTTATTATTAAAGGTATTACATCGCCTGCGTGACCATGGCAACACAGTGGTAGTTATTGAACACAATCTTGATGTCATCAAAACAGCCGACTGGATCGTTGATCTAGGACCGGAAGGGGGAGCACAAGGGGGGCAAATTCTTGTGGCAGGTGCCCCTCAGGATATTATTAAGAATAAACACAGTTATACAGGACGCTTTTTATCACCCTACTTTAAAAAATAAGGTCATGTTGTGATTAATTTACGCTCACCCTGGCGTCGCCATCGCTGGGGTATACGTTTGGTATTATGGGGGTTTGGAGGACTTGCAGGGCTCACCGTGGTGGGCTTTTCTCAATTAGCCAGTCTCTCTTTGGATATATTTTTTAATATCTATCAACACCATTGGTGGTCGCCCTTCTTATTGGCACCAATGGTTGGTATGATTACGGTATTTCTGACACAACGCTACTTTCCAGGTAGTCAAGGCAGTGGTATTCCACAAGTGATTGCCGCCACTCAATTAGCCCGACAAAACCAACCGGTCACCCGTCTTGTTTCCTTACGTATTCTGATTGGTAAAATCTTTCTGGGCTGTTTTGCTTTAATCGGTGGCTTTTCAGCGGGCCGTGAGGGTCCTTCGGTACAAGTGGCTTCCTCCATCATGGCCATCGCGCATCGCTTTCTCCCGCATGCCAGAGCCTTAAGAAAGGCGGATCTCATCCTCGCAGGCGGTGCTGCTGGGATTGCTGCTGCCTTTAATACCCCCCTAGCAGGCGTGGTGTTCGCAGTGGAAGAACTAGGGCGCCGCTTAGAAACACGGACTAGCGGTGTATTAATTAGCACCATTATTCTCTCAGGGTTAGTGTCCATTGCTCTACTGGGTGACTATCAGTATTTTGGTCGCCTGAGTATGCATGAACAAGAGTCCTTTTCAATCATTCCCTCTCTTGTGGTCTGTGCCGGCGTATGTGGCTTATTGGGAGCCTTGTTTAACTTTTTACTACTTTGGCCACACAAGTCTCCTCACCTAGCCATCTGGATTTGGCGTAGAGAGCACCCTGTTTTGTTTGCCGGAGTCTGCGGTTTGGTTATCGCCACCCTTGGCGTACTGGTTAAAGGCGCCTCCTTTGGCAGTGGCTATGGTATTACTAAATCAATTATTGAAGGTCATCAGAGCGTTAACTGGACTGTGCCTATAGCGCGCTTTTTAGCCACTGTGTTCACCTATTTCTCTGGCATGCCAGGAGGAATTTTTGCTCCTGCCTTATCTGTGGGAGCGGCATTGGGTTACAACCTGAGTCATTTTTTAGGTGGTTTCAGTAGTGCTGTTCCCATTATGACATTGTGTATGGCTGCATTTTTAGCTGCTGTTACCCAAGCGCCCATCACCTCAGCCATTATTGTCATGGAGATGGTGGATGGTCATGGTTTACTAATTAGCTTAATGGCCGTCTCTCTTATGGCTAAAGGAGTGAGTTCACGTTTTGGTGGAGAACTCTACCAACAGCTAGGTCATTACTTTTATCAGAACACGCTGGCCTCTTTACCCCAGAATGAGAGTAGTAAGGAGACTTCTGTTAAAGAAGAACCTACTGTAACCAATAAATCAATGTAGGCTATTATTCATTTTGAGTGGCGTGAGAACGTTTTACCATTTCTCGCGCCATTGACTGAAATTGCTCTTTCACTTCGCTGTCAATAAAGTCACTGCCAAAGATATCCGCAAGCCATGAATCAGGTTCAATGCTCGCTTGATAATCCAGCGTGACATGGTCTATGTTGGTCTGGCTCAGCCTCATTGCTGTATGCATACTTTTCACCGTCCCTGAAATAGTATTACTGGTGATCAACTGTTGAGGGTCCAGAGTAATGTCTCTAACATTTTGGTACTCCATAGAAATAATGCCCCATTCAGCCTCCCCTACCTCATGGATACGGTAGTGGTTATCTGTATGACTCACGATACTGACATTTTTGACGTTATGTAAAAACTCTGGGAAATGGGTAAAGTCCGTCAACACTGACCAGGCCACACTCTGCGTGACAGGTACCTCCATGTGAGCGCTCACATGAAAGACATTGTCTTGATGATTCACTTCCACACGAACCAGTTGGGTGGGGGTAGCGGCTAAGGATAGCGTACCGAACAGACTAATTACTAAAGTCTTTACAATGAGCGAGTAGGTTGTCCTGTGGTTTAACAAGGGAGTACGCATTAGTCAATCTATGTTGTGCTCAGTATTAAATTTAACGATCACCATATATGTACCATAAGACCTTATTTGAGTGACATTGTTAGCAAGAGTAATGATCAATTTTTACCACAATATTAATAACCACACATTGATACTAGCTAGATCTATTTTATTTAACCATATAACTCATCACATAAAGCCAAAAAAAAACCCTAACTTTAAGTTAGGGTTTTAATCAATCAACACAAACTATTAATTACGCTTCTTGAACCTCAGTGGCTTCAACCTCATCAGGACGGTCCAACAGCTCAACCAATGCCATAGGAGCATTGTCCCCTTGGCGGAAACCGAACTTGAGGATACGTAAGTAACCCCCATTACGGGCTTTATAGCGAGGACCCAATTCATTAAACAACTTGGTTACCATATCGCGATCACGTAAGCGATTGAAAGCGGTACGACGGTTGTTTAAAGTAGGCTCTTTACCTAAAGTAATCAAAGGCTCAGCCACACGACGTAATTCTTTGGCCTTAGGTAAAGTGGTTTTAATCACTTCATGACGCAATAATGAATTGGTCATATTGCGTAACATCGCCAAGCGATGACTTGAAGTGCGATTTAATTTACGGTTACTTAAGCGGTGACGCATAATTTCATTCCTTTCAACAATTCAGTCTTAACGACGTTCTGCTAAGTTAGCAGGTGGCCAGTTCTCAAGTTTCATACCCAAGGTTAAGCTCTTGGATGCCAATACTTCTTTAATTTCATTGAGAGACTTACGACCTAGGTTTGGTGTCTTCAACAACTCAGTTTCAGTGCGTTGAATTAAATCACCAATGTAATAAATATTTTCAGCTTTCAAACAGTTCGCTGAACGTACAGTTAACTCTAAATCATCTACAGGTTGTAACAGTATGGGATCCACTTGTGGAACTTTAGCTGCCTCTGTAGTTAATGGGGTGCCCTGTAAATCAGCAAAAATACTCAACTGATCCATAAGGATTCGCGCAGCAAAACGCACTGCCTCTTCAGGGTCAATTGCACCATTGGTTTCAATATCCATAACCAACTTGTCTAAGTCTGTACGTTGCTCAACACGTGCGCTTTCAACGGAATAACTTACACGGTGAATCGGGCTAAATGAAGCATCTAACTGAATACCACCCACAGCCCGGGATTCTTGATCAATACCGCGCACAGTAGCAGGTTGATAACCACGACCTTGCTCAACTTTAATTTGCATATCAAGTTTACCGCCTGCGGTTAAGTGAGCAATCACGTGATCTGGATTAATAATTTCCACATCATGCTGCGCTTCAATATCGCCTGCCGTTACCACTCCCGGACCTTCCTTAACTAATTTAAGAATGGACTCGGTATGGTTATGTAATTTCAATACAACACCTTTTAGGTTTAACAGAAGATCAACAACGTCTTCTTGTACCCCTTCAACGGTTGAGTACTCGTGTAACACGCCAGCAATTTTCACTTCAGTGGGAGCGAAACCAGCCATTGAAGATAATAAAATTCGACGCAAAGCGTTACCTAAAGTGTGCCCATAACCACGTTCAAAGGGCTCCATAACTACCTTAGCATAGGTAGGTGAAATATTTTGAACCTCAATGCTACGAGGTTTTAAAAAAGAGGCATTTTGGTTTTGCATCATTTGTCCTTGTCAACTTCTAACAGGAAATCATCCCAATTATTTAGAATACAATTCCACTACCAATGATTCGTTCATAGTAGAAGACAACTCGCTACGCTGTGGACGTGCTTTAAACACGCCTTTCATCGCTTTCGCATCGACTTCTAACCATTCTGGGAAACCACGGTTTTCAGCAGCTTCAACAGCACCTTTGATACGTAACTGGTTTTTTGATTTATCAGCGATTTCCACTTGATCACCAGGACGCACTTGGTATGAAGGAATATTCACGCGGCGGCCATTCACCAATACGCCATTGTGACGTACTACTTGACGGGCTTCAGCACGTGATGCGCCAAAACCCATACGGTAGGCCACGTTATCTAAACGTGATTCTAGGTTCTGTAGTAACACTTCACCGGTAATACCGCGTGAGCGTTCTGCATCATGATAGACGCTACGGAACTGTCTTTCTAATACGCCGTAAATACGACGGATTTTTTGTTTTGCACGTAACTGACCACCGTAGTCAGATAAACGGCCTTGCTTCTGACCATGCTGGCCAGGTGCATAAGCACGTCTTTCAATTGCACACTTATCAGTGAAACACTTCTCACCTTTTAAGAACAGCTTCTCACCTTCACGGCGACACTGACGACATTTTGCATCCAGGTTTCTTGCCACAATCGTTCTCCTGATCCTGGGTTAAATACGACGCTTTTTAGGGGGACGGCAACCGTTATGGGGTACCGGCGTCACATCTGAAATACTGGTGATTTTAAAGCCAGCAGCATTCAAAGCACGAACAGCTGATTCACGACCAGGTCCAGGCCCTTTGATTCTGACTTCAAGATTTTTTACACCACACTCTTGCGCAGCTTTACCTGCGTGTTCTGCAGCAATCTGTGCTGCAAAAGGAGTACTTTTACGTGATCCTTTGAAACCATTACTCCCTGAGGTTGCCCATGACAGCGCATTACCTTGGCGATCAGTGATGGTGACAATGGTGTTGTTAAAGGATGCGTGAATGTGAGCGATGCCTTCTGCCACATTCTTTTTAACCTTTTTGCGAACACGGTTTGCTGTATTTGCCTTAACCATTCAAATATCCTTTCAATTACTTCGTTGTACGTACTGCTTTACGTGGTCCCTTACGTGTACGCGCGTTAGTGCGTGTGCGCTGTCCACGGCATGGTAAGCCACGACGATGACGACTACCACGGTAGCTACCCAGATCCATTAAACGTTTAATGTTTAATGAAACCTCGCGTCGTAGATCACCTTCTACTGCATATTTGGTGACTTCAACACGTAACTTTTCCATGTCGGCGTCAGATATATCTTTAATTTTAGTGCTGGTATTCACTCCCGCTGCGGCACAAATGTTACGCGCAGTGGAACGTCCAATACCGTAAATTGCTGTCAAAGCAATTTCTGCATGTTGATGATTCGGGATATTAACCCCAGCAATACGTGCCATAAAACGACCTCGATCTTGTTACGTTAAATCACCAGATTAACCCTGGCGCTGTTTGTGGCGAGGATCATCACAAATCACTCGCAATACACCTTTACGTCGTACTAACTTACACTTACGACACACTTTTTTTACTGATGCTTGTACCTTCATACTATTTCTCCTACATTCTCATTACTTGGCGCGGAAGGTAATCCGGCACCGAGTTAAATCATAAGGTGTCAATTCCACCGTTACTTTATCCCCAGGAAGAATACGTATGTAGTGCATACGCATTTTCCCAGATATATGTCCTAACACCACATGATCGTTTTCGAGTTTAACGCGAAATGTTGCGTTGGGAAGGGTTTCTAAAATTTCACCCTGCATCTCGATCGTATCTTCTTTAGCCATTGACTCTCGTCTTATCCCTTCAAATTAGCTTTCTTTAACAAACTCTCATATTGCTGCGCCATGGCATAAGATTGAACCTGTGCCATAAAATCCATAGTGACTACAACAATAATTAATAATGAAGTACCACCAAAGTAAAACGGTACATTAAACTTCACGATTAAAAACTCAGGCAACAAACACACTAAGGCAATGTAAATTGCACCCGTTAATGTCAAGCGCGTCATAATCTTATCAATGTAGCGCGCTGTTTGTTCACCTGGACGAATTCCTGGTACAAACGCACCGCTTTTCTTTAAATTATCTGCCGTTTCTTTACTGTTAAACACCAATGCTGTGTAAAAGAAACAAAAGAACACAATTGCAGCAGTGTAAAGCAATACATACACAGGTTGTCCAGGACTTAATACAGCACTGACATCCTTTAACCAACTAAACTTCTCATGGCTACCAAACCAACCTGCTAGTGTTGCTGGAAACAAAATAATACTGCTAGCAAAAATGGGTGGAATCACTCCGGCCATATTGAGCTTAAGTGGTAAATGTGAACTTTGACCACCGTATATCTTGTTACCCACTTGTCTTTTAGCGTAATTAACAATAATTTTTCGTTGTCCACGCTCAACAAAGACCACTAGAGCAGTGATTAATGCCACAGCAACAAACAAGGCAATTGCCATAAACCAAGAAAAAGCACCCGTTCTTACTAACTCTAAGGTACTACCAATGGCGCGTGGCAAACCAGCTACAATACCAGCAAAGATAATCATTGATATACCGTTACCAATACCGCGCTCGGTAATTTGCTCACCCAACCACATCAAAAACATCGTACCCGTAACCAAGGTTACGGCGGTAGTCATGCGAAAAGCCAAACCGGGATCGATCACTAGACCAGGTTGAGCTTCTAGGGCAACTGCAATACCCACTGCCTGAAAAAAAGCCAACACTACTGTGCCGTAACGAGTGTACTGAGTAATCTTACGACGACCCGCTTCACCTTCTTTTTTCAAGGCTTCAATACTTGGAATCACTGTGCCCAACAACTGCATAATAATAGAGGCAGAAATGTAGGGCATAATCCCTAAAGCAAATACCGTAAAGCGTGATAAAGCACCACCCGAGAACATGTTAAACATGCCCAAAATGCCACCTTGTTGGCTATTGAATAAACGTGCTAACTCAACAGGATTAATTCCTGGTACAGGTATATGCGCGCCAATACGATAGACCACCAATGCACCTAAAACAAACCACAAGCGACGTTTTAAATCGCCAAATTTATCTTGATTCATGGCAGCGGAGGTGACCATTAGCTAGCCTCAGCATCCACTTTAATGCTGCCACCAGCTTTCTCAATAGCAGCCTTAGCACCTTGGGTCACAAAAATACCTTCTAATTTTAAGGCGCGAGTTACTTCGCCCTTCAAAAACACTTTTGCGCCACCCGCACTGGTTGACACTAAACCAGCTTGTTTTAAAGCCAACAAATCAATAACGTCACTTTCCACTTTCATTAGATCAGACAAGCGAACTTGTTCTGTTTCATGACGGTTAACTGGTTGGAAACCACGTTTTGGTAAACGACGCTGCAAGGGCATCTGTCCACCTTCAAAACCGACTTTATGGAAACCACCCGAACGGCTTTTTTGACCCTTATGACCACGACCAGCAGTCTTACCAAGACCACTACCAATACCGCGGCCTACACGTCGACGGGCTTTTTTAGCACCTTCAGCAGGTTTAATTGTATTGAGTTCCATAATACCTTCCTTAATGACTACACCACACGAACCAAGTGACTGACTTTATTAATCATGCCACGGTTCTCTGGAGTATCGATTACTTCCACCACATGGTGCATGCGTTTTAATCCTAAACCACGAACACAGGCGCGGTGAGATTGAATAGCACCAATAGGGCTCTTATATAAAGTCACACGTAATGTTTTATTTTGAGAAGCTGACATGGAATTACTCCGTAATTTCTTCAACTGTCTTACCACGTTTAGCAGCAATCTCAGATGGACGGCGCGTAGCCAGCAAACCATTTAATGTTGCACGAATCACGTTGTAAGGATTGGTTGAACCAATACACTTGGCCAACACATCAGTTACACCCATTACTTCAAACACTGCTCTCATTGGACCACCGGCAATAATACCAGTACCCTCTGAAGCGGGTTGCATGAAGACCTTTGCAGAACCATGTTCACCAATCACTTGATGATATAAAGTACCGTTCTTTAAGTTCACTTTTACCATTTTGCGACGTGCTTGTTCCATTGCTTTTTGAACAGCAACGGGTACTTCACGGGACTTACCTTTGCCCATTCCAATACCACCATCGCCATCACCAACTACGGTTAAAGCCGCAAAACCTAAGATACGACCACCTTTAACTACTTTGGTAACACGATTAACTGCTACCATTTTTTCGCGTAAACCGTCTGTACGCTCTTCTGTATTTTCAATTTTTGCCATGTGCTATCCCGATGGGTTCGCTAATTAAAACTTCAATCCGCCTTCACGTGCTGCATCAGCCAAAGCCTTAATGCGACCGTGATAACGGAAACCTGAACGATCAAAAGCCACAGTTTCAACACCAGCTTTAATCGCTTTTTCAGCAATACGCTTACCCACTGCGGTTGCTGCATTGACATTGCCACCATTGGCAATCTCTTTTCTTACTTCAGGCTCAAGAGTAGAGGCACTAGCCAATACTTTAGATCCTGTTGCATCAATAATCTGCGCATAAACATGCTGATTGGTACGATGTACAGTTAAACGTACTGCGCACAACTGAGCGATTTTTGCACGGGTTTTACGTGCGCGCCGAACTCTTCCGTTGTCATGCATCATGATCTAGTCGCCTTATTTCTTCTTAGTTTCTTTCAAAATAATCTGCTCGTCAGCATAACGAACACCTTTACCTTTATAAGGCTCAGGTTTACGATATGCGCGAACTTCCGCAGCCACTTGCCCTACCACCTGACGATCAATACCTTTAATAATGATCTCAGTTTGGCTAGGCGTCTCAACTTTAATTCCTGCTGGCATCTGATGCACTACAGGATGAGAAAAGCCAAGACTTAAATTCAATTTATCACCCTGTGCTTGAGCACGGTATCCAACGCCCACTAAGGTTAACTTCTTTTCCCAACCCTTCGTCACACCAGTTACCATGTTAAACACTAAAGCACGCGCTGTTCCTGACATGGCATTAGCAAACTGACTCGAATTAGCTGCTTTAAAAGACAATACGTTATCAGTTTTTTCAACAATCACTTGGTCACCCAAATGTTGCTTTAATGCACCTAAGGGTCCTTTCACTGAAATCTCACCAGAACCAATAGTGATCTCAACTTTTTCAGGAAGAATAACTGGGTTATTTGCTATACGTGACATCGTTATCTCCTTAAGCCACGATACACAACACTTCACCACCTACATTACGGTGACGTGCGGCACGATCAGTTATCACTCCAGCAGGGGTAGACACAATGGCTACACCTAACCCGTTCATGACCTTAGGAATTTCTTGGCAGCTCTTATAAATGCGTAAACCTGGACGGCTTACACGCTCAATCATCTCGATAACCGGACGACCAGCGTAATATTTTAGAGCCAACTCTAAGGTTGGTTTATTGTCATTTTGATGGACTGAATAACCATCAATATAACCTTCGTCTTTTAGAACTTTGGCAATTGCCACTTTCAATTTAGAAGAAGGCATCGATACACTATTTTTTTCCGCACGCTGGGCGTTACGGATACGAGTTAGCATATCGGCGATTGGATCTGTCATGCTCATTGAATGCGCTCCTGGTCCTACCAACTGGCTTTGATCATGCCTGGGATTTCACCACGCATTGCGATCTCACGGAGCTTGTTACGCCCCAAACCAAATTTTCTATACACACCACGCGGTCTACCCGTTAAGGCACAACGGTTGCGTAGTCTCGTTGGGCTAGAGTTGCGAGGCAAATTCTGCAAAGCAACCCGAGCTTGATAGCGGGCGTCATCAGTCGCCTTGCTATCGTTAATCACACTTAACAATTGAGCACGTTTTTCAGCAAATTTCTTTACTAAATCGCGACGCTTTTGTTCTCTATTAATTAGTGAAAGTTTAGCCACTCTGAACCTCAGACTTTCAAAGGAAATTTAAAGGCAAGCAAAAGCGCTTTGGCTTCTGCATCTGTTTTTGCTGTGGTGGTAATAGTAATATTCATACCACGCACTGCATCAATCTTGTCATACTCGATTTCAGGAAATATGGTTTGCTCTTTAACACCCATACTGTAATTACCACGACCATCAAAAGAGCGACCTGAAATACCACGAAAGTCTCGAATACGAGGGATAGCAATAGAAATCAAGCGATCCAAAAACTCATACATACGTTCACGACGTAAGGTAACCATACAACCAATTGGGTAACCCTGACGGATTTTAAAACCTGCAATTGATTTACGTGATTTGGTAACCACAGGCTTTTGACCTGCAATCTTTTGCATATCACCAACCGCATGCTCGATCACTTTTTTATCAGCCACCGCCTCACCCACACCCATGTTAAGAGTGATTTTGGTGATTTTTGGCACTTCCATAACAGAGTTATAACCAAACTCTTTCATCAAGCTTGGCACTACTGTTTCTTTGTAAAAACTATTGAGACGACTCATATCTTATCCTTACGCGTCTACGACTTCACCATTGGACTTGAAGAAACGAACACGACGCCCATCTTCAAGAACACGAATTCCTACACGATCAGCTTTCTGAGTAGCAGGATTAAACAGCGCTACGTTAGAAATATGTATGGGCATTTCTTTTTCAATGATGCCACCTTGATCACCCTTTACTGGATTAGGTTTTTGGTGTTTTTTAACACGATTAATCCCTTCAACCACCAGGCTAAATTGAGCAACGCTACGTACCACACCACGCTTGCCTTTATCTTTACCTGTAACGGCGATTACTTCATCACCTTTGCGGATTTTACGCATGAGACACTCCTATAATACTTCAGGCGCCAAGGAAACGATTTTCATGAATCGTTCTGTACGCAATTCACGGGTGACCGGCCCAAAAATACGGGTACCAATGGGCTCGAGTTTCGTGTTTAACAATACTGCAGCATTGCCATCGAACTTAATTAAGGAACCGTCTGGACGACGTACACCCTTAGCTGTTCTAACAACGACAGCGTTATACACTTCACCTTTCTTAACACGACCACGGGGCGCAGCAGTTTTAATGCTGACCTTGATCACATCGCCAATATTGGCGTAACGGCGTTTTGAACCGCCCAACACTTTGATGCACATAACAGACTTTGCGCCGGTGTTGTCAGCGACGTCTAGCATCGATTGCATTTGAATCATGGCTTATGCCTCACTCCAACTTGTTCCGCCGACATATTGTCTTAGTGCCGACGGGGATGTTTTTGACCCCACGGCGCGACGGCTAGTTTTGGATCCCGTTAGGGACTGAAAAAACGTTGCTTCCGAAGAATCGATAATTCTAACCTAAGAACTTACTAAATGCAAGCCCCTTTCCTTAAACCGTTTCTGCACGAGAAACCAATTTGGATACTTTCCATGATTTGGTTTTCGATATAGGACGGCACTCTTCAATAACCACGATGTCACCATTATGAAAATCATTGGCTTCTACGTGGGCATGATATTTTTTTGAACGACGGATTACTTTCCCAATAACAGGATGAGTCACCGTTCTTTCAACTAAAACAGTCACTGTTTTATCCATCTTATCACTCACAACGGTACCGGTTAGAGTACGTACGTTGAGAGATTTTTCGTTTGTTGTTTCTGTCATGATTGAATAGCCTTCTCACGAATCAAAGTTTTCACTCTGGCGATATCTCTTCTTAATTTCAAGAGATCGCTAGTCTTATTACTCTGTTGAGTAGCGATTTGAATTTTTAAACCAAAACGCGCTTTCATCAATGACACGAGTTCTTGATTTAACTCTTCAACAGATTTGGTACGCAGTTCTTTTGCTTTCATATGCCCTACCCCAACTGTCTAGTTACAAAGGTGGTTGCAATTGGCAATTTTGCTGCAGCTAAAGTAAATGCTTCACGCGCCAATTTTTCATCCACACCATCCATCTCGTAGAGAACCTTACCTGGTACGATTTCAGCTACAAAGTACTCAGGACTTCCTTTACCGTTACCCATACGAACTTCAGCCGGTTTACGGGAAATGGGTTTATCTGGAAATATACGAATCCAAATACGGCCACCACGTTTAATGTGACGAGTCATCGCACGACGAGCTGCTTCAATTTGACGTGCAGTTAAACGACCACGTTCGGTGGCTTTTAATCCAAAATCACCAAAGGATACTTTGGCACCACGGGTTGCAACACCGGTATTTCTACCCTTTTGCTGTTTACGATATTTTGTTCTAGCTGGCTGCAGCATTTCGCGCTCCTGACTTACGTGGTTTCTTCTCGGGCTCAACCTGAGGTGCAGGAGCTGCAACTACCGGTTGTTCACCACGACCCATAATCTCACCTTTAAATACGAGTACTTTTACACCAATAATGCCGTAGGTGGTTTTCGCTTCTGAAAAACCAAAATCAATATCAGCACGTAATGTATGCAAAGGCACACGTCCTTCACGATACCATTCTGTACGAGCAATCTCGATACCATTTAAACGGCCGCTACTGGTAATTTTGATACCTTGCGCACCCAATCTCATGGCATTTTGCATAGCGCGTTTCATGGCACGGCGGAACATGACACGTTTTTCAAGCTGGCTAGTAATACCATCAGCAATGATTTGTGCGTCGAGTTCTGGCTTACGAATTTCTTCGATGTTGACATGAACTGGAACACCCATTAATTTCTGAAGACTACTACGTAAGCCCTCAATATCTTCACCTTTCTTACCAATTACCACACCAGGTCTGGCACTAAAAATAGTGATTTTGGCATTCTTAGCAGGACGCTCAATTAAAATTCTTCCCACTGATGCATGTGCCAATTTTTTCTTTAAAAAGTCACGTACTTTAATGTCGTCTTGCAACATTTTGGGGAATGCTTTTGAATTAGCAAACCATTTAGAAGACCAGTTTTTTAATACACTTAAACGGAATCCCGTTGGATGAATTTTCTGTCCCATATCTATTCCTTATCAGCTACGGTAACGTAGATGTGGCAGGTTGGTTTAACGATGCGATTACCACGACCCTTAGCACGGGCTGTAAAACGCTTCATTACCGGTCCTTTCTCTACATAAATAGTGGATACCTTCAATTCATCCACATCCAAACCAAGGTTATGTTCAGCATTAGCAATCGCTGATTCCAATACTTTCTTAATAATCTTGGCGCCTTTTTTAGGGCTAAAAGTCAACAGATTCAACGCTTGATCAACTTTCATTCCGCGAACCTGATCAGCCACTAAACGACCTTTTTGCGCTGACAGTCTCACACCTTTTAACATTGCTTGAGCATTCATGAATTACGGCCTCCTACTTCTTACCAGGCGCCGCTTTCTTGTCAGCCGCATGGCCTTTAAAAGTGCGCGTCATTGAAAACTCACCTAATTTGTGACCCACCATATTTTCAGTAACATAAACAGGAATATGTGTTTTTCCGTTATGTACTGCAATGGTTAAGCCAACAAAGTCAGGCAATACGGTTGATCGACGTGACCAGGTTTTAATGGGGCGCTTATCTTTAGAAGCGATAGCTGTCTCCACTTTTTTAATTAAATGCCCGTCTACGAAGGGTCCTTTTTTTACTGAACGTGCCATAGTCGAAATCCTTAAGCAGAATGACGGCGGCGAACAATCATATTGTTCGTGCGTTTATTCTTACGAGTACGATAACCTTTGGTTTGTACTCCCCATGGGCTGACAGGATGACGTCCTGCGGCCGTTTTACCCTCACCACCACCATGAGGGTGATCAATCGGGTTCATTGCCACACCACGAACGGTTGGGCGAATACCACGCCAACGTTGTGCTCCAGCTTTACCAATTGATCTTAAGTTATGCTCTTCATTACCCACTTCACCCACTGTGGCACGACAATCTACGTGTACGCGGCGAATTTCACCTGAACGTAAACGTAACTGAGCATACGCACCTTCACGTGCTAGTAACTGCACTGAGGTACCAGCAGAACGAGCGAGCTGCGCTCCTTTACCAGGTCGCATTTCAATACAATGAATCGTGCTACCGACAGGGATGTTTCTTAATGGTAAACAGTTACCTGGTTTAATCGGTGCTTCAGAACCACTCATTAATTGCGCACCCTGAGCCACACCTTTAGGTGCAATGATGTAACGTCTTTCACCATCTGCATAACATAACAATGCTAAGTTAGCGGTACGGTTCGGATCATATTCAAGACGCTCAACCACTGCAGGAATGCCATCTTTATTACGTCTAAAATCCACAATACGGTAATGTTGACGATGACCACCACCTTGGTGACGTGTCGTGATATGACCGTTGTTATTACGACCTGCTTTTTTAGATTGCTTCTCTAATAAACCACGTACTGGTTCGCCTTTATGAAGATCTGGATTAACAACCCGAATGACTCCACGGCGACCGGGAGAGGTGGGTTTCATTTTTACAATAGCCATCTCTTATTCTCCCGCTACCAAATTAATTTCTTGACCTGGCTTGAGACATACATAAGCCTTTTTCCAATCTTTTCGTTTACCAATGAAACGACCAGAACGCTTTACTTTACCTTTAATATTCACTACCTGAACGCTTTCAACTTGTACTTTGAATAGCAACTCAACAGCAGCTTTGATTTCAGGCTTGGTAGCATCAGGGGCTACTTTAAAAATAACCTGTTCGTTTTTATCAGCAACAAAAGTACTCTTTTCAGAAATCAAAGGAGCTTCGATGACGTTCAGCAGTCTTTCTTCTTTAAACTGTACGCTCATGCCAATACCTCCTCGAATTTCTTGACTGCCCCAAGGGTTAACACCACTTTAGGAAAGCGAATCAAACTAACTGGATCTGCTTCTTGAACTTCCAACACCAATGCATTAGGTAAGTTACGGGAAGACAAATATAAGTTCTCATCTAAGCTATCAGTAATAATCAACACACGATCAAAACCCATGCCTTTGATTTTTCCTGCCAACTGTTTGGTCTTAGGTGAATCCAATTCAATGTGCTCAACCACAGACAAACGGTCTTCACGAACCAACTGCGAGAGAATCGAGCAGAGTCCTGCACGATACATTTTACGGTTGATTTTATGAGTAAAGTTTTCATCAGGACTAGATGGAAAAATCTTACCACCACCACGCCATAAAGGACTTGATGCCATACCAGCACGTGCACGCCCGGTACCTTTTTGGCGCCATGGTTTGCGTGTTGATTTAGCGATTTCTGAACGCCCCTTTTGAGCACGCGTACCTTGACGGGCATTAGCTTGGAATGCAACCACTAATTGGTGTACTAGCGCTTCATTGTATTCACGACCGAACAATTCGTCGGAAGCAGCAACAGTTGAAGTAGCCTGTCCGTTTTCATTGATCAATTTAAGATCCATTATTACGCACCCCCTTTAACAGCAGGCTTAACGATGACATGCCCACCTTTTGAACCGGGGATTGCACCCTTAATCAATAACAATTGACGTTCATTGTCGATGCGCACGATTTCTAAATTCTGCGCAGTGCTTTTCACATCACCCAAGTGACCGGCCATACGCTTACCTGGGAATACTCGACCAGGATCTTGCGCCATACCAATGGAACCAGGGCTGTTATGAGAAACTGAGTTACCGTGACTGGCGCGGTTTGAACTAAAGTTGTGACGCTTAATCGCACCAGCAAAACCTTTACCCATTGAAGTACCTGTCACATCTACTTTTTGCCCAACCTGAAAAACATCAGTGGTTAAAGTAGTGCCAGGAGCAAAGCCTTGAGCCACATCTTGTGTTACACGAAATTCATTAATAATAGAGCCTGCAGTCACACCTGCTTTAGATAAATGTCCTGCAATGGCTTTATTGACACGAGTCGCACGGCGTGTACCAAAGGTTACTTGTACTGCGCTGTAACCATCAGTGCCAGGCGTCTTGATCTGAGTGACGCGATTGTTGCCTACCTCAACCACAGTGACCGGAATCGCATCACCATCGTCGCTGAAGACACGCGTCATGCCGATTTTACGGCCGACGAGTCCTAGAGTCATTCTATTGTCCTTATGTTTGTTAACCCTTGCGGGTACCGATTACAATTGATCGGTTACTATTTATTACTGCTAAGGGGCTGAATTATACCCCATAAACCAACTTAATTACAACTTAATTTCAACATCCACACCCGCTGGCAAATCTAACTTCATCAATGCATCCACGGTTTTATCTGTAGGATCCAAGATATCCATTAAACGTAAATGGGTACGAATTTCAAATTGATCACGTGAGGTTTTATTAACGTGCGGTGAACGCAATACGTCAAAACGCTCAATGCGTGTAGGCAAGGGTACTGGACCCTTGACTACCGCACCGGTTCTTTTTGCAGTTTCCACAATCTCTAAAGCAGATTGATCGATCAAACGATAATCAAATGCTTTTAAGCGAATGCGAATTTTTTGGTGAGCTAATGCGGTTACCATAATTTATCCTTACTCAATAACTTTAGCGACCACACCGGCACCTACCGTACGGCCACCTTCACGAATCGCAAAACGCAATCCTTCTTCCATCGCAATCGGTGCAATCAATGTCACTGTTACCGATACGTTATCTCCAGGCATCACCATCTCAGTACCTTCAGGCAATTCAATCGCACCTGTTACGTCCGTTGTACGGAAGTAAAACTGTGGACGATAGCCTTGGAAGAATGGAGTATGACGACCACCTTCATCTTTCGACAATACGTAAATCTCAGCAGTAAATTTGGTGTGCGGTGTAATTGAACCTGGTTTTGCTAACACTTGACCACGCTCAACGTCTTCACGCTTGGTACCACGTAATAATACCCCTACGTTATCCCCTGCTTGACCTTGATCTAACAACTTACGGAACATCTCAACACCAGTACAGACTGTCTTCTGGGTCGCTTTCAATCCCACAATCTCAATCTCTTCACCAACCTTGATTACACCGCGCTCAACACGACCAGTCACCACTGTACCGCGACCAGAAATGGAGAATACGTCTTCTACAGGCATCAAGAATGCGCCGTCAATTGCACGCTCAGGATCAGGAATGTAGGTGTCCAAGGCTTCAGCCAAACGCCAGATAGCCGGTTCACCAATCTCAGATTGATCACCTTCCAAGGCTTTTAATGCACTACCAATCACGATTGGGGTGTCATCACCAGGGAAATTGTATTTAGATAACAATTCACGAACTTCCATCTCAACCAGCTCCAACAACTCTTTGTCGTCAACCATGTCGGCTTTGTTCATGAATACAACAATGTATGGCACGCCTACCTGACGAGCTAACAAAATGTGCTCGCGGGTTTGTGGCATAGGACCATCAGCTGCTGATACCACCAAAATAGCACCGTCCATCTGTGCCGCACCAGTAATCATGTTCTTCACATAGTCAGCGTGGCCAGGACAGTCAACGTGAGCATAGTGACGGTGATCCGTCTCATACTCAACGTGCGCTGTATTAATCGTAATACCACGTGCCTTCTCTTCTGGCGCCGAATCAATCTGATCGTAACTCTTCGCCTCACCTCCATACTTCTTCGACAACACAATCGTTAACGCCGCTGTCAAAGTCGTCTTACCATGATCCACGTGACCAATCGTCCCCACGTTTACGTGCGGCTTCGTACGTTCAAACTTACCTTTTGCCATGAATAGTTTCCTTAAAAAATGACATTATTTCTTGTTAATAATCGCTTCAGCCACATTACGTGGAGCTTCAGCATAATGCTTAAATTCCATCGTGTAGGTTGCACGTCCTTGGGTCGCTGAACGCAGTGTGGTGGAATAACCAAACATCTCTGCTAACGGCACTTCAGCTTTAATTACTTTTACCCCAGCTACATCTTCCATACCCTGAACCATACCGCGACGTGAGGATAAATCACCCACTACGTTACCCATGAATTCTGGTGGAGTTTCCACTTCCACAGCCATCATTGGTTCTAATAAAACAGGACTGGCTTTTCTCATCCCATCTTTAAACGCCATTGAAGCTGCCATCTTGAAAGCATTTTCGTTTGAGTCCACATCGTGGTAGGAACCAAAGTGTAAGGTCACTTTCACATCAACAACGGGGAAGCCTGCTAATACACCGTTTGGTAAGGTATCAATCAAGCCTTTTTCAACGGCAGGAATGAATTCACGAGGCACCACACCACCTTTGATAGCGTCCACAAACTCAAAGCCTTTACCTACTTCGTTAGGCTCAACTTTCAATACCACGTGACCATATTGACCACGGCCACCTGACTGCTTAACGAATTTACCTTCGGCATTGTCCACTTTACTGCGAATGGTTTCACGGTAGGCCACCTGGGGTTTACCTACGGCAGCCTCAACACCAAACTCACGGCGCATACGGTCAACAATAATTTCTAAGTGCAATTCACCCATACCAGAAATAATGGTTTGACCAGACTCTTCGTCTGTATGAACACGGAATGATGGATCTTCCTGAGCCAAACGATTTAAAGCAATACCCATTTTTTCTTGGTCAGCCTTAGTCTTAGGCTCCACGGCCTGAGAAATAACAGGCTCTGGGAATTCCATTTTTTCAAGAGTAATTACATGTTGCGGATCACATAAGGTGTCACCTGTGGTAGCTTCTTTCAAGCCCACCGCAGCAGCGATATCCCCGGCACGCACCTCTTTGATCTCTTCGCGCTGGTTGGCATGCATCTGTAGAATACGACCCACACGCTCTTTTTTACCTTTAATGGGGTTGTAAATGGTGTCACCAGAATTAACCACACCAGAATACACGCGGAAGAAAATCAACTGACCCACAAAAGGATCGGTCATGATCTTGAATGCCAAACCTGAGAAGGGCTCGTCATCTGAAGCTTTACGTGAACCAACTTGACCATTCTCCAATTCACCTTCAACAGGAGGAATGTCAATTGGTGAAGGTAAGTACTCAACCACCGCGTCAAGCATAGCCTGCACACCTTTATTTTTAAAGGCGCTACCACACAGCATCGGCACGATTTCACCAGAAATAGTGCGTGTACGAATACCTAGACGAATTTCCTCTTCAGTTAATTCACCACTTTCAAGGTATTTGTTCATCAATTCTTCAGAGGCTTCAGCTGCTGCTTCAACCATCTTCTCGCGCCACTCTTCTGCAGTATCTTTGAGATCAGCAGGAATGTCTTGAAACTCGAACTTCATCCCTTGTGAGGCTTCATCCCATAAAATCGCTTTCATGCGAACTAAATCAATCACACCAGCAAATTTGTCTTCGGCACCAATAGGCACTTGCATAGGTACAGGATTACCGCGTAAACGCTCACGTATTTGGTTATACACTTTAAAAAAGTCTGCGCCAATACGGTCCATTTTATTCACGAAGGCTAAGCGTGGCACACCATATTTGTTTGCCTGTCTCCATACAGTTTCAGACTGAGGCTGTACACCACCCACTGAGTCATACACCATACATGCACCATCTAACACACGCATTGAGCGCTCTACCTCAATGGTAAAGTCAACGTGCCCTGGGGTATCAATAATGTTGATACGGTGCTCTGGGAATTTTCCTTCCATACCACGCCAAAAACAGGTGGTGGCAGCAGAGGTAATGGTAATACCACGCTCCTGCTCTTGCTCCATCCAGTCCATGGTAGCAGCACCATCATGTACCTCACCAATTTTATGGGATACACCGGTGTAGAAAAGAATACGTTCAGTGGTAGTTGTCTTACCCGCATCAATGTGGGCAGAGATACCAATGTTGCGATAACGCTCAATAGGAGTTTTACGAGCCAATTTATTTACCTTCCGATTGTTTCAATTAATACACCTTGGGCCCAGTGTTAATTACTGAGCCCAAGGCGCCATCACTACCAGCTAGGATTACAACTTATGTTGTTGATATCTGCTTGACGCCTGTGAATATGGCAGCAGATCAACTCCTAGCCTAAAAACGATAATGTGCAAAAGCTTTGTTAGCTTCTGCCATACGGTGCACTTCTTCACGCTTCTTAATCGCACCACCGCGACCTTCAGCTGCGTCAATCAATTCACCTGCTAAACGTAAACCCATGGATTTTTCACTGCGTTTTCTAGCTGCTTCACGTAACCAACGCATAGCAAGCGCGGTACGGCGACTAGCACGAACTTCCACAGGAACCTGGTAATTAGCACCACCCACGCGACGGCTCTTCACCTCAACGATAGGTTTAGCATTATTTAATGCAGTAACAAACACTTCTAATGGATCTTTTCCTGATTTAGCAGAAATCGCATCCATAGCACGGTAAACAATCTGTTCTGCAACAGATTTTTTACCTGAATCCATAATGACATTTACAAACTTGGAAATGTCAGTATTGCCGTATTTTGGATCTGGCAACACTTCACGTTTTGGAACTTCACGACGACGTGGCATAAGTCTTCTCTCTAATTAATTAAGCTTCTTTAGGGCGTTTAGCACCGTACTTAGAACGGCCTTGTTTACGATCTTTCACACCAGCCGTATCCAAGCTACCGCGCACTGTGTGGTAACGTACACCAGGTAAGTCTTTAACACGACCACCACGGATAAGTACCACCGAGTGCTCCTGAAGATTGTGACCTTCACCGCCGATGTAACTACTGACTTCAAAACCATTGGTTAAACGAACACGAGCCACTTTACGCAAAGCAGAGTTAGGCTTTTTAGGTGTCGTTGTATAAACACGAGTACATACACCACGTTTCTGTGGGGAGCCAGCTAGCGCTGGAACCTTACTTTTGGCTTTTTTCAAAGCACGTGGTTTACGAATTAACTGATTAATTGTTGGCATTATTGATCCACTATATCCAGTAATAGTCATTTTGAGGTAAAACACTTTTACCCCAAAAAAGACTGTTGATTTTATGACCTATTGGCCCCCTTGTCAAGCCACCTGCTCATCATCGGTAGCTTCGCCCATTGGAATATCAGCCACATCCATTGCTAGCTCTGCGCCAATTCCATTTTTAGGCTGTTTTTTGCGTACATTGTGGTAAGCCAATCCCGTTCCTGCAGGGATCAATCGACCAACAATAACGTTTTCTTTCAAGCCGCGTAAATCATCACGTTTACCCATGATGGCAGCCTCGGTGAGAACACGCGTTGTCTCTTGGAAAGACGCTGCTGAAATAAAGGAGTCAGTGGAGAGAGACGCCTTAGTGATACCTAAGAGTAAATTCTCATAAGTAGCAGGGCGTTTGTCTTCAGCTAACACTCTATCATTCTCATCTAACAACTCAGCACGTTCCACTTGCTCACCAGGGATGAAACGGGTGTCACCCGGATCCAACACCTGAACACGTCTGAGCATTTGACGCACAATCACTTCGATATGTTTGTCGTTAATCTTCACACCTTGAAGACGATATACATCCTGTACCTCGTCTGTGATATAGCGAGTCAATGCTTCTACACCGAGTAGACGTAAGATGTCATGAGGATCAGCAGGTCCATCGACAATCATCTCGCCTTTATTAACGATCTGACCATCATGCACAGTGACGTGCTTGTCTTTTGGAATCAAGTAGTCATGGGCAATACCATCCATATCAGTAATCACCAGACGCTGCTTACCTTTGGTTTCTTTACCCGTTGATACGGTACCAGTCATTTCAGCTAGTAAGCCAGCATCTTTGGGTGAACGTGCTTCAAAGAGTTCAGCCACACGTGGTAGACCACCGGTAATATCACGGGTTTTGGACGACTCTTGTGGAATACGGGCTAACACATCACCCACACCCACCTGTTGACCATTCTTCACGGTAATAATCGCACCGATTTGGAAAGTAATATTTACCGCTTGATCAGACTGAGCCAATTTAACTTCTTTACCATTGGCATCCAATAATTTCACTTGTGGACGTAATCCTTTTGATTGCGATCCTGCACGACGTTTTGGATCGATCACAACAAGGGTAGACAACCCTGTCACCTCATCAATTTGTTTGGCAACAGTGACGCCCTCTTCCACGTTCTCGAAACGCACCTCACCAGCATACTCGGTAATAATGGGTCGTGTATGCGGATCCCAGTTAGCGAGTACCTGTCCGGCTTTCACTTTATGACCATCTTGGATCAAGAGAGTCGCGCCGTACGGTACTTTATGGCGTTCGCGCTCGCGTCCGGACTCTTCCGTGATAATCACTTCACCACCACGAGAGATCACAATTTGCTCTTGACGGGCATTGGTTACATAACGCATACCTGAGGAGAAGCGAATGACACCATTGGATTTACTTTCTACTTGTGAAATCACAGCAGCACGAGAGGCGGCACCACCAATGTGGAAGGTACGCATGGTCAACTGTGTACCAGGTTCACCAATGGACTGCGCTGAAATCACACCCACCGCTTCACCCACATTAACACGACCGCCACGACCTAAGTCACGGCCATAACACTGTGCGCATAAACCATAACGGGTTTCGCAAGTTAATGGAGTGCGTACTTTCACTTCATCAATACCAGCCACTTCGATGGCATCAACCGCATCTTCATCAAGCAGTGTACCAGCAGGAATTAATACTTCTTGAGTATCCGGGCTAACCACATCAGCTGCCGCAACACGACCCAAGATTCTGTCTTTCAAGGGCTCAACCACTTCACCACCCTCAACCAGAGCTTTGAATACCATTCCCTCTTCGGTACCACAGTCTTGCTCAACCACCACCAAATCTTGCGTTACATCAACCAAACGGCGTGTTAAGTAACCTGAGTTAGCTGTTTTCAGCGCTGTATCAGCCAAGCCTTTACGGGCACCGTGAGTTGAAATGAAGTACTGCAACACATTCAATCCTTCACGGAAGTTCGCTGTAATTGGCGTCTCAATAATTGAGCCATCGGGTTTTGCCATCAAACCACGCATCCCAGCCAACTGACGAATCTGCGCTGCAGAACCACGGGCGCCGGAGTCAGCCATCATGTAAATGGCATTGAAGGATTCTTGAGTGGTGGTCTTACCAGCACGATCTACAACAGGCTCACGACCTAACTGATCCATCATGGCCTTAGCCACTTGATCCCCTGCACGACCCCAAATATCCACCACCTTATTGTAACGCTCACCTTGGGTCACGAGACCTGAGGTATATTGCGCTTCAATTTCTTTTACTTCACTTTCTGCTGAGGCAATAATGTCTTCTTTCTCTTTTGGTACCAACATGTCATCGATACAAATTGAGATACCGGCACGGGTTGCCATACTAAAACCGGTGTACATTAATTTATCAGCAAAAATAACTGCCTCACGAATACCGCAACGTCTAAAGGCGGCGTTAATCAAGCGTGAGATTTCTTTTTTCTTAAGTGTCTTGTTAATAAACTCAAAAGGTAATCCCTCTGGCAGTATTTCTGACAGAATGGCACGTCCTACTGTGGTTTCATAACGAGTGGTTTTTTCTTGACGCTCACCCGCATCATTACGGAAAGCCTCAGTAATACGAACCATGATTTTTGCTGTCACATCCACAGTACGTGTTTCAAATGCACGCACCACTTCAGAGACATTAGCAAACACCATTCCCTCACCACGTGCATTTACACGCTCGCGAGTAATGTAATACAAACCAAGCACGATATCTTGTGATGGAACAATGATTGGTTCACCGTTAGCAGGAGACAAGACGTTGTTAGAAGACAACATCAGTGTTCTTGCTTCCATTTGCGCCTCAAGAGACAGGGGCACGTGAACAGCCATCTGGTCACCGTCAAAGTCAGCGTTAAATGCAGCACACACTAATGGGTGTAACTGGATCGCTTTACCTTCAATTAATACCGGTTCAAAAGCTTGAATACCTAAACGGTGCAAGGTTGGCGCACGGTTAAGTAAAACAGGATGCTCACGAATGACATCTTCAAGAATATCCCATACCTCTGGAATCTCTTGTTCCACCATACGCTTAGCAGCTTTAATGGTGGTGGCTAACCCCATCACTTCTAAGCGATGGAAAATGAACGGCTTGAATAACTCAAGTGCCATTTTCTTAGGTAAACCACACTGGTGCAACTTTAATTGCGGACCTACCACAATCACAGAACGACCAGAGTAATCAACGCGTTTACCTAACAAGTTCTGACGGAAACGACCGCTCTTACCTTTAATCATGTCAGCCAATGACTTCAATGCGCGCTTGTTGGCACCTGTCATGGCCTTACCGCGACGACCGTTATCAAGGAGAGAATCAACCGCTTCTTGTAACATACGTTTTTCGTTACGCACGATAATCTCAGGCGCTTTCAGTTCCAAGAGACGTTTTAAGCGGTTATTACGGTTGATCACACGGCGATACAAATCATTTAAATCACTGGTTGCAAAACGACCACCATCTAAAGGTACTAGGGGGCGAAGCTCTGGAGGCAACACAGGTAATACTTCCATGATCATCCAATCAGGTTTAATCCCTGATTTTTGGAATGCCTCAAGGATCTTCACGCGTTTTGCGTATTTTTTAATCTTAGTATCAGAGGCAGTACCTGATAGTTCTTGACGTAAACGCTCAATTTCACTGTCAAGATCAATTTGACGTAATAACTCACGCACGCCCTCAGCACCCATGCTGGCTTGGAACTCATCGCCATACTCTTCAACTTTGGCCAGATAATCTTCTTCAGTTAATAACTGGCAACGCTGTAGAGGGGTCATACCAGGATCAGTGACCACGAATGCTTCAAAGTATAAGACGCGCTCAATATCACGCAGCGTCATATCCAATACCATACCCAAACGGGAAGGTAAGGATTTTAGAAACCAAATATGAGCAACCGGACTCGCCAATTCAATATGGCCCATACGCTCACGACGTACTTTGGAGAGTGTCACTTCAACATTACACTTCTCACAAATCACACCACGATGCTTGAGTCGTTTGTATTTACCACATAAGCATTCGTAATCTTTGACTGGTCCAAAAATCTTGGCACAGAACAAGCCATCACGTTCAGGTTTAAAAGTACGATAGTTAATGGTTTCAGGTTTTTTAACTTCACCATAAGACCATGAACGTATCTTTTCAGGAGAAGCGAGTCCAATACGAATCGCATCAAACTCTTCTTCTTGTGTTACTTGTTTAAATAAATCTAAAAGTGCTTTCACTTTCTACCTCCATCGGTTATGCCACGAGGCCTACCATGATGTCATCGTCAAATAATAGAAACCTATTAATTTCTTTCCAGATCAATATCAATACCCAGTGAACGAATTTCTTTCACTAACACATTGAAGGATTCTGGCATTCCTGCAGAAATCTTATGTTCACCTTTAACGATGTTTTCATAAACCTTAGTACGTCCTGTTACATCGTCAGACTTAACGGTTAACATCTCTTGCAATGTATATGATGCACCGTAAGCCTCCAGTGCCCATACCTCCATCTCACCAAAGCGCTGACCACCAAACTGCGCTTTACCACCTAGAGGCTGCTGTGTTACCAGACTATATGGGCCGGTAGAACGAGCGTGCATCTTGTCATCAACCAAGTGATGTAGTTTCAAGATATGCATGTAGCCTAAGGTTACTGGACGATCAAAGCCTTCACCAGTACGTCCATCAAACAAACGCATCTGGCCATTTCTTGGTAAGCCAGCTAACTCCAACATGTCTTTGATTTCGTCTTCTGTGGCACCATCAAACACAGGGGTGGCAAAAGGAACACCTTTTCTTAAGTTAGTAGCCAATTCCATCACTTGATCAGCATCGAGATCAGCCAACTCTTCTTGTTTACCGGTGCTGTTATACACACGCTCCAAGAATTGACGCATTTTCACTGCATCAGTTTGTTGATCAATTAACTGACCAATCACATGACCCAACCCTTTAGCAGCCCAGCCCAAATGGGTTTCTAAGATCTGCCCCACGTTCATGCGTGATGGCACACCCAACGGATTCAATACGATATCAACAGGGGTACCATTTGCCGTGAAAGGCATATCTTCAACAGGAACAATCTTCGAGATCACACCCTTGTTACCGTGACGACCGGCCATTTTATCCCCAGGCTGGAGACGGCGTTTAACGGCCAAATACACTTTAACCATTTTTTGTACGCCAGGAGGTAATTCATCACCTTGGGTAAGTTTTCTGCGTTTTTCATCAAAGAACGCGTCAAATTCTTTTCTCTTCTGATCCAAGCTGTCTTTCAACTGTTCCAGTTGTAGTTGCGCATCATCTTCAGCCAAACGAATATCAAACCAGTCGTAACGACCAATCTCACCTAAATAGGCTTTAGTGATCTTGGTTCCTTTGGCGAGCTTCTTAGGTCCACCTTTGGCTGTTTTACCAATTAATAACCGCTCAATACGACCGAATGTATCGTTCTCAACAATACGTAACTGATCACCTAAGTCTTTCTTATATTGTGATAACTCATCATCAATAATCTGTTGCGCTCTGGCATCGCGATCAATGCCCTCACGGGTAAACACTTGAACGCCAATTACTGTGCCAGACATCCCTGAAGGAACACGTAAGCTGGTGTCTTTTACATCCGAGCTCTTTTCACCGAAAATAGCACGTAATAACTTTTCTTCAGGAGTGAGTTGGGTTTCACCTTTAGGAGTGACTTTACCCACCAACACATCACCGGCTTCCACTTCCGCACCGATGTAAATAATGCCAGAGTCATCTAAGCGACCTAACATTCTCTCGGACAGATTAGAAATGTCACGGGTAATCTCTTCAGGGCCCAGCTTTGTATCGCGTGCCACCACAGACAACTCTTCAATATGAATTGAAGTGAAGCGGTCTTCAGCCACAATACGCTCAGAAATTAAAATCGAATCCTCAAAGTTAAAACCATTCCATGGCATAAAGGCCACTAACAGGTTTTGACCAAGAGCCAATTCACCCATATCCGTTGATGCCCCGTCTGCAATCACGTCATCACGGGCAATCACATCACCTACTTTAACGATAGGACGTTGGTTGATATTGGTGTTTTGGTTTGAACGACGATATTTAATGAGGTTATAAATATCAACCCCCACCTCTCCTGCTTGGGTTTCATTGTCATTAACGCGCACCACAATACGAGAGGCATCAACATAATCAACCACACCACCACGACGAGCCTGCACGGTGGTACCTGAGTCAACGGCAACGGTTCTTTCAATACCAGTTCCAACTAACGGTTTCTCAGCACGCAAACAAGGCACTGCCTGACGCTGCATGTTTGAACCCATCAAGGCACGGTTTGCATCATCATGCTCTAAGAACGGAATCAATGACGCCGCCACAGATACGATCTGCGCTGGAGCAATATCAATGTGCGTCACGCGGTCAGGTGTAGCTAGGGTAAATTCATTATGGTGACGACAGGACACCAAGTCATCCACAAAACGATTCTTATCATCTACCGCAGCGTTCGCCTGAGCAATCACATATCGACCTTCTTCAATAGCCGATAACATTTCGATTTCGTCGGTTACTCGACCATTTTCCACTTTACGATATGGGGTTTCTAAGAAACCAAACTCATTCGTTCTAGCGTATAGCGCCAAGGAGTTAATCAAACCAATATTTGGACCTTCAGGTGTTTCAATTGGACATACACGACCATAGTGAGTGGGGTGTACGTCACGTACCTCAAAGCCTGCCCGTTCACGGGTTAATCCACCAGGTCCTAAAGCTGACACACGTCTTTTGTGTGTAATCTCAGACAAGGGGTTGGTTTGGTCCATAAACTGTGACAATTGGCTTGAACCAAAAAATTCTTTAATGGCTGCGGAAATCGGTTTAGCGTTAATTAAATCATGCGGCATCAGATTCTCAGATTCAGCCTGTGACAATCTTTCTTTTACAGCACGCTCAACACGCACTAAGCCTGATCTAAATTGATTTTCCGCTAATTCACCTACTGAGCGCACACGACGGTTACCGAGGTGATCGATATCATCAATTTCACCGCGACCATTTCTTAATTCAACAAGAATCTTAATAACCGCAACGATATCGTCATTGGAGAGTACCGCAGAACCCGTCAATTCATTACGACCAACACGACGGTTAAACTTCATACGACCTACCGTTGATAAGTCATAGCGCTCTTCGCTGAAGAACAACCCTTGGAATAGTGCCTTTACAGCTTCTTCAGTGGGTGGCTCACCGGGGCGCATCATGCGATAAATAGCCACTCGTGCTGCCATTTGATCTACCGTATCGTCAACACGTAAAGTTTGAGAGATATAAGGCCCCTGATCCAAGTCATTGGTGTAGATGGTCTTAAACTCTTTCACACCGGCTGCGTTTAATTTGGTGAGAGTTGCTTCAGTAATCTCATCGTTAGCTTGGGCAATTAACTCACCTGTTTCAGTATCAATAATATTGTGAGCAATAGCACGACCTAACAGAAACTCTTCAGGCACTTCAATGCGTTTTAAACCTGCTTGTTCCATTTCACGAATATGCTTTACAGTAATTCGTTTATCGCGTGGAACAATCACTTTACCTTTAGCGCTGATATCAAAACGAGCGACATCACCACGTAAACGCTCAGGAACAAGCTCCATAGAAATAGCGTTTTTATCGATTTGGAAGCTATCAAAAGCAAAAAACGACTCAAGAATTTGTTCAGGAGTATAACCCAACGCTTTCAATAAAATGGTGACCGGCATTTTTCTGCGACGATCAACACGGAAATACAAATAGTCTTTTGGATCAAACTCAAAGTCTAACCATGAGCCACGGTAAGGAATAATTCTGGCAGAGAATAACAACTTACCAGATGAATGGGTTTTACCACGATCATGTTCAAAGAACACACCAGGGCTACGATGTAATTGAGACACAATAACACGCTCAGTCCCGTTAATAACAAAAGAACCATTCTTTGTCATCAAGGGGATTTCACCCATGTACACTTCCTGCTCTTTCACCTCTTTTATAGTAGGTTTGGAAGCTTCACGGTCCATAATTTTCAAACGGACACGTGCGCGTAGAGGTGATGCGTAAGTCATGCCACGCTGCTGACATTCAATCACGTCAAAAGCAGGATCGCCTAACTGATAGCTCACATACTCCAAACTGGCATTACCAGAATGGCTAATAATTGGGAAAATAGAACGAAAAGCGGCTTCTAAGCCTTGGCTTTTTCTATTGTTCGGGACAACTTCCGCTTGCAAAAATTCTGAATATGAATCAAGCTGAGTAGCAAGCAAAAACGGAACTTCGAGAATGCTCTGACGTTTGGCAAAACTTTTGCGAATACGTTTTTTCTCGGTGAATGAGTAACTCATGTTATCTCCACGTCATTGTGACAAATGCGTACGGCGACCCCTCCAAAGGGACCGCCGCTAACCAGGCTGCTTTAACTTCAAGCTAAATGGATGGCGCCCCATCCATCTTGCCCACATATTTCCAAATTACTTGATTTCGAAAGTGGCGCCAGCTTCAGCCAATTGTTTACCAATTGCGTCAGCGTCAGCTTTAGAAACACCTTCTTTCACTGGTTTTGGTGCACCATCAACTAAGTCTTTAGCTTCTTTCAAACCAAGACCGGTGATTGCACGAACCACTTTAATTACGTTTACTTTGTTGTCGCCTGCACTAGCGAGAATAACGTTGAATTCAGTTTTCTCTTCAGCAGCGGCAGCACCAGCACCACCAGCAGCAGGAGCTGCAGCAACTGCAACAGCAGCGGCAGCTGAAACACCAAACTTCTCTTCCATGTCTTTAATTAATTCAGACAATTCGAGAACTGTCATACCAGCAATTGCATCTAAAATATCTGCTTTACTTAATGCCATTTTAAAACTCCTTAATTAAACAGTAGCTTGTTTTTGATCACGTACAGCGGCAACGCCACGTACAAACTTGGCCGGAACTTCGTTGAGCGTTTGCACAAATTTCGCCACCGGTGCCTGCATGGTACCCATCAACTTAGCAATGAGTTCATCACGACTTG
The DNA here is from genome assembly GCA_021811145.1 of Pseudomonadota bacterium. GTDB lineage: Bacteria > Pseudomonadota > Gammaproteobacteria > Burkholderiales > Ferrovaceae > PN-J185. The sequence continues at coordinate 6,150 of JAJZPN010000010.1, read as the reverse complement.
GCATCGAAGCAAGATTAGCGACATCTTTAGGTGACATGACATAATTTGCCATGGCGCCACCTTTGATAATCAACTTATCGTTTTGCTTGGAAAAATCATGCAATACCTTTGCCGCCGCAACAGGATCATCTGAAATACCGTATACCAATGGTCCGATCATTTGTTCGGATAACATAGCAAACGGGGTATCAGTAACCGCACGACGCACTAGGGTATTTTTCAGAACACGGAAGTATACTCCCGAAGCCCTGGCCTTGGCTCTTAAAACAGTCATGTCGCTGACTTCCATTCCGCGATACTCCGCTAGAATGATAGATTTCGCGTTGGCAACTTGGCCTGCTACTTCAGCAACTACCGCTTTTTTCTCTTCAAGATTAAGACTCAAGGTCCGTCCTCCTTACCAGAATTACAGAATCACACCATTATGATTCCAACCACGGCGACCTTTATTTCAGGGCTCTAGTGCCAAACAAGCCACCAATACTACTAGACCTTCAATCAGGGACCGCCATCTGCGTAGGCTGTTTTGCAACGATTAAACTCTTTCGAGTCCCTACGGTCTTTGATGTCCAGCTGAATTAATAGGTTAATTCAGCCGCCCAAAGTTCTTTCAACTGTATTAACTAGCTGCAACAGATGAGTTGTCGACGCGGACACCTACACCCATAGTGCTTGATACAGAAATCTTTCTTAAATACACACCTTTTGCTGTACTAGGACGTGCACGTGTTAGCGCACCTAATAAAGCTTGGAAATTCTCTTCTAATGCTTCAACACTAAAAGAGGCACGACCGATTGAGCAATGTACTAGACCTGCCTTATCAGTACGGTATTGAACTTGACCTGCTTTAGCATTAGCTACAGCACCTGCCACATCAGCAGATACAGTACCCACTTTAGGGTTTGGCATTAATCCGCGTGGACCTAATACTTGACCCAATGGACCAACGATTCTCATGGCATCTGGGGTTGCAATAACCACATCAAAATCCATGAAACCGTTTTTAATTTTTTCTGCCAAATCATCAAAACCCACATGTTCAGCACCAGCTGCTTTTGCTTTTTCAGCGTTTTCACCTTGAGCAAATACAGCAACGCGCATGGTTTTACCTGTACCTCTAGGCAATACAACAGAGCCACGAACTTGTTGGTCAGATTTTTTTGCATCAATACCTAAGTTAATCGCCACATCCACTGATTCATCAAATTTAGCAGTAGCTGTTTTCTTAACCAACTCTAAGGCATTGTTAATGGGATACACTTTTGTGCGATCCACTTCAGCCAATAAAGCTTTTACTCGTTTTGATTGACGTGCCATTATTTAACCCCCTCAACTTCGATACCCATACTGCGAGCACTACCTGCAATAGTTCTAACAGCAGCATCCATATCAGCAGCAGTTAAATCTGGCATTTTAGTTGTAGCAATCGCTTCTGCTTGAGCACGGGTTAATTTACCCACTTTGTCTGTATGAGGTTTAGGACTTCCTTTGGTTACACCAGCGGCCTTCTTGATCAAGATCGTAGCCGGAGGCGTTTTCATTACAAAAGTAAAACTCTTATCAGCAAAAGCAGTAATCACAACGGGAACAGGGAGACCTGGTTCCATACCTTGCGTTTGCGCGTTAAAAGCCTTACAAAATTCCATAATATTGAGACCGCGCTGACCTAGCGCTGGACCTACGGGTGGACTTGGATTGGCTTTCCCCGCAGGAATTTGTAGCTTGATGTAGCCTACAATTTTCTTTGCCATAATAGCTCCTTAAGATGGGTACAAACGGATCTTTTAGCGACCCTCCCCGTTAATAACCCTAATTAATTAGGACTTTTCTACCTGACCAAATTCTAATTCAACCGGCGTTGCACGCCCAAAAATCAGAACAGAGACACGTAATTTGTTTTTGTCGTAATTCACTTCTTCCACATTACCATGGAAATCAGTGAACGGACCGTCTTTAACACGCACCGACTCACCCACCTCAAAAAGAATCTTAGGACGTGGTTTTTCCACACCCTCTTGGACCTGATGCATAATCACGTCCACTTCTTTATCAGTTATTGGCGAGGGTTTGTTGGCTCTTCCACCCACAAAACCTGTTACTTTTGGTGTGCTTTTCACTAAATGCCAAGTTTCATCGGTCATATCCATTTGCACTAAGATATAACCAGGGAAAAACTTACGCTCACTAATACTTTTTTGCCCGCCCTTCATTTCAACCACTTCTTCGACGGGTACTAAAATTTGCCCAAACTGATCTTGCATACCGGATCGAGCAATGCGCTCGAGAAGAGCCTTTTGTACGCTCTTCTCAAATCCTGAATAGGCATGCACCACATACCATCTCATTGTCATCACTCAGTCCGCCCTAATAATCGTTGTACCAACGCAAGTAAACCCCAATCAACTAGCCATAGAAATAACCCCATGGCCACAACCAGAGCAAATACCACTAAAGTAGTTTGATACGTTTCTTTTTTACTTGGCCACACTACACGTTTTGTTTCCGCAATTGCATCCTGCGAAAAACGGTAGAATTCTTGACCTGATACAGTAAACCAAGCAATTACAGCACCCAAGCCTAGCCCTACCAATACAGATAGCACGCGAAACAGTAACGCGTGTTCCGATAACTGATAGTATCCAACTAGTCCCGCTGCTACCAATATCAAAGCAAAAGCAAACTTAAGCTTATCTGCCATTAATTTTAATAATCCTATTTTTATGCTCACGCACATTTGGCAGGCCAGGAGGGCCTCGAACCCCCAACCTACGGTTTTGGAGACCGTCACTCTGCCAATTGAGCTACTGGCCTGTAACCACTACAACTTAACGTGGGTGCCTGATACCACCAACACCCACCTCTTCTTCACTTAATTACTTTTACTCAATAACTTTAGCGACCACACCGGCACCTACCGTACGGCCACCTTCACGAATCGCAAAACGCAATCCTTCTTCCATCGCAATCGGTGCAATCAATGTCACTGTTACCGATACGTTATCTCCAGGCATCACCATCTCAGTACCTTCAGGCAATTCAATCGCACCTGTTACGTCCGTTGTACGGAAGTAAAACTGTGGACGATAGCCTTGGAAGAATGGAGTATGACGACCACCTTCATCTTTCGACAATACGTAAATCTCAGCAGTAAATTTGGTGTGCGGTGTAATTGAACCTGGTTTTGCTAACACTTGACCACGCTCAACGTCTTCACGCTTGGTACCACGTAATAATACCCCTACGTTATCCCCTGCTTGACCTTGATCTAACAACTTACGGAACATCTCAACACCAGTACAGACTGTCTTCTGGGTCGCTTTCAATCCCACAATCTCAATCTCTTCACCAACCTTGATTACACCGCGCTCAACACGACCAGTCACCACTGTACCGCGACCAGAAATGGAGAATACGTCTTCTACAGGCATCAAGAATGCGCCGTCAATTGCACGCTCAGGATCAGGAATGTAGGTGTCCAAGGCTTCAGCCAAACGCCAGATAGCCGGTTCACCAATCTCAGATTGATCACCTTCCAAGGCTTTTAATGCACTACCAATCACGATTGGGGTGTCATCACCAGGGAAATTGTATTTAGATAACAATTCACGAACTTCCATCTCAACCAGCTCCAACAACTCTTTGTCGTCAACCATGTCGGCTTTGTTCATGAATACAACAATGTATGGCACGCCTACCTGACGAGCTAACAAAATGTGCTCGCGGGTTTGTGGCATAGGACCATCAGCTGCTGATACCACCAAAATAGCACCGTCCATCTGTGCCGCACCAGTAATCATGTTCTTCACATAGTCAGCGTGGCCAGGACAGTCAACGTGAGCATAGTGACGGTGATCCGTCTCATACTCAACGTGCGCTGTATTAATCGTAATACCACGTGCCTTCTCTTCTGGCGCCGAATCAATCTGATCGTAACTCTTCGCCTCACCTCCATACTTCTTCGACAACACAATCGTTAACGCCGCTGTCAAAGTCGTCTTACCATGATCCACGTGACCAATCGTCCCCACGTTTACGTGCGGCTTCGTACGTTCAAACTTACCCTTCGCCATATCAGTTTCCTTAACAATACTCAGCTTATCTAGCCGATCAAAAGTTAATAAAAAGAGTTATCAATGCCTTGGAGCCCATGACCAGGATTGAACTGGTGACCTCTCCCTTACCAAGGGAGTGCTCTACCACTGAGCTACATGGGCTCTGTTTACCCAAAACACTACCTGGAGCGGGTGAAGGGAATCGAACCCTCGTCGTAAGCTTGGAAGGCTTCTGCTCTACCATTGAGCTACACCCGCGTAAATCCTAAAAACACTTTGTTCAATCATGCAAAAAGCATGGTGGAGGGGGAAGGATTCGAACCTTCGAAGGCAGAGCCGTCAGATTTACAGTCTGATCCCTTTGACCGCTCGGGAACCCCTCCAAAATGAACCAATTATTGTGTACTAAATAAGGGTGTCTTGTCAATGAAAGTTATGGAAATTTCTAAAATAATCATTCAGTTTACTTAGAAATTGGGGTTTTTTTGACTTATTGCTTAAAAACCCACCATCTTGAGGCAATATAATTAAACACCATTCCACCTAAAGAGCCAACCGCTACAGCCAATGCAGGACAGGTTTTGGTTAGTGCAACACTAAAAATGAGCGCTATGTATAACCCATTGTTTATGATAGCACCAATAGAATTAGCCAAAAAATAATGTATCCATTCATGCACTAAACTTTGGTCATCTTTGGGTTTAAATGTATAGCGCCTATTGATCAACCATGTCACGGTTACTGCTAATAAAAAACTAACTACCTTGGCTAATACTAAACCGACACCCCAGAATTTGCTGAGTAGCGTCACCACACCCGCATCGACAATAAAACCACAGGTACCTGCTACAACAAAAGAGAAATAATGCTGTTTACCTAAATTGCGAGCTGTGTTGATATGCGCTTTATCCATAATTACTTAATAGTTACCAATAGGTATAATACCTAAACAATAATCACCAAAGTGAACTGAATGACTCCAACTTTATCTTTAATTGTGCCAATGCATAATGAAGCAGGGAATATTGATACCCTTTATCAACGATTAGCCCATGTTTTATTGCCATTAAACATATCATGGGAAATGATTTGCATTAATGATGGGAGCACTGATGAGACGCTTAACGAATTATTGAAAGCTCAATCCATTCATAAAGAAATTTGTATTATTGATTTAACAAGGAACTTTGGTAAAGAAGCCGCCTTATCTGCAGGTCTTGATTTTGCTAGAGGAGAGGCAGCCATCCCCATTGATGCCGACCTTCAGGATCCCCCAGAAATCATTCCGCAAATGATTGAGTTGTGGCAAAAAGGGTTTGAGGTGGTGTTAGCCAAAAGAAAAACACGTACTGGTGATTCGTTTGTTAAACGCAATACTGCCCATTTATTTTATCGAATCATTAATAAACTAAGTGAAGTAGATATTCCACAAGACACGGGGGACTATCGACTTATTTCAAGACCGGTAATCAATGCGTTAAAACAGTTACCAGAGCGCAGACGATTCATGAAAGGATTGTTTGCTTGGGTGGGCTATAAAACAGCTGAAATAGAATATGAGAGGCCGGAGCGTTTTTCTGGTACTTCAAAATTTAATTATTGGAAATTATGGAACTTTGCATTAGAAGGAATCACATCATTTAGCGATGCACCACTAAAAATCGCATCATACTTAGGTATTATCATATCCCTACTGTCTTTTCTTTATGCAATAAAAATAGTGATTGATACAATATTATTTGGTAATCCTGTTAAAGGTTATCCATCGTTGATAGTTGCCATTTTATTTTTCTCAGGGGTACAACTAATAGCACTAGGAATTATTGGTGAGTACTTGGGAAGAATTTATGCAGAAACCAAACAACGTCCAATTTACTTAGTTAGAAATGTTTGGTCTGCCGAAAATAGCTCAATCTCCAATAATAAGCAGAGACAAAGTTTATAAAGCCAATAAAAATGTTTGGCTCTACACCAAAAGAGGGGGCACTTTAATCGAATTAGTCTAAACTAAATCCTTGATTTTGCGATCAAAAAGGAGATTAAAGTGCCCAAGAACAATCTTATCCTAAATTTACCTGGTTTTTCCATAGTAAAAGT
>JAJZPN010000032.1 GCA_021811145.1 Pseudomonadota bacterium | reverse complement strand
TTAAAACGTATTATTTCACTACCAAATATTTCCTTACCTACTTTAATTATAGTTTTTTTAAATAATTAATGCTACACAAATGCTTTATCAACAATTTTTATTTCGATTATTTTGCTGACCACAATATTTAATACTTTAATACTATAAGAAAAAAGTTTATAAAAAGATTATACTGCTTCGAGTATTAAGTTTATTTAGTAATATTTAAGTGGATTAGATTATGAAAACTGTTTTAACAATTATCGGTAGCGACCAAGTAGGAATTGTCGCTCGTGTGAGCTCTCAACTAGCTGAAAATAAAATAAATATACTCGATATTAATCAAAATATCGTTAATGGTTTCTTTAATATGGTCATGATAGTTGATCTTCCAGATAATGGAATTAGTCTAAAAGATCTGCAATCTCAACTTACAGTATTGGGTAATGATATTGGTGTAACGATTAAAGCACAACATGCTGATATTTTTACTGCTATGCACCGTATTTAAATAAGAGGAAGTCATGCTGTTACCACGCGATATATTTGAAACACATCAAATGATTGAAGAAAACAATCTTGATGTTCGTACTATTACCATGGGAATTAGTTTAAGAGCTTGCTCTCATCCAGATTTAAAAACGCTTTGCCAAAATATTTATGACATGGTGACCAAGAAGGCGGAACATTTAGTACGTGTTGGTGAAGAGATACAAAGTGAATATGGGATACCTATTATCAATACCCGTATTTCTATTACTCCTATTGCTGTTATAGCTGAAAGTTGTAAAACGGATACTTACGTACCTATAGCTGAAGCACTTGATCGTGCTGCTAAAAATTTAGGTATTAATTTTATCGGCGGCTTTTCTGCTTTAGTAGAAAAAAAGGCCACACCAGGAGACTTGATTCTTATTAACTCAATTCCTGAAGCGCTCGCAGTAACCGAGCATGTTTGTTCTTCCGTTAATATCGGAACGAGTAAAGCTGGAATTAATATGGACGCTGTTCGCTTAATGGGCCAAATTGTTAAAAAAACGGCCGAATTAACCCGTGATAGAGATGCCATAGGATGTGCAAAGTTGGTTATTTTCGCCAATGCAGTTGAAGACAATCCATTCATGGCAGGAGCATTTCATGGCATTGGAGAAGGTGAGACTGCTATTCATGTGGGAGTGAGTGGTCCAGGTGTAGTAAAACAAGCACTTGAATCAGTTCGCGGATTACCTTTTGATGAGGTTGCCGAGAGTATCAAGCGCAGTGCTTTCAAGATTACCCGTGTAGGACAGTTGGTTGCTCGTGAGGCATCTAGACGTCTTGGAGTTAAGATGGGGATTATTGATTTATCTCTAGCCCCTACACCAGCAGTAGGTGATAGCGTTGCTTATATTTTAGAAGAAATGGGGCTTGAGAGTTGTGGAGCGCCAGGAACAACAGCTGCCCTAGCTTTATTAAACGATGCCGTAAAAAAAGGTGGTTTAATGGCAGCTCAACATGTGGGAGGATTAAGTGGAGCATTTATTCCTGTCAGTGAAGATGCGGGTATGATTGCTGCCGTTGAGAGAGGTAGCTTAACCTTGGAAAAATTAGAAGCCATGACCTGCGTTTGTTCAGTGGGGCTTGATATGATTGCGGTGCCTGGTGATACCTCAGCTGAAACCTTATCAGGAATAATCGCTGATGAAGCTGCGATTGGCATGATTAATCATAAAACCACCGCAGTGAGATTGATTCCTGTGCCTGGCAAAGGAGTGGGAGAGCGTGTTGAATTTGGTGGGCTGCTTGGACATTGCCCAATAATTAAAGTTAATACGTTTGGGAATCAAGATTTTATAGAACGAGGAGGGAGGATTCCTGCCCCCCTTAGAAGTCTAACTAATTAACCTTTCAATTTTAGGTTAAATTTTTTCTGCCTAGCATACGTTGGTAGAGAGCAACACTCTCACCAACGATTCCTTTTCTAAATATAAGCACGCATACTACAAAAATGGCACCCATGATAACAGTTACCATATCACCCGCACTGTCTGCTAGCTGATCTTCCAAGCCAATAATAATAGTGGAGCCAACTACGGGCCCTAAAATAGTGCCTATTCCACCAAATATAGTCATAAGGACTACATCGCCTGACATATGCCAATGTACATCTGTGAGTGTGGCAAAGTTAAATACCAACATTTTTAAAATACCAGCAAAGCCAGAAATAGAGGCAGAAAGTACAAATGCCAATAATTTATATTTCGATACGTCATAACCTAAAGAGATGGCTCTTGGTTCATTTTCACGAATGGCTTTTAATACTTGACCAAAGGGAGAGTGGATAGTGCGATAAATAAGTAAGAATGCAAAGATAAAACCAGCTAATACCACATAGTAAAGTGTTAAATCACTTTGTAATGATAAACCAAATAAATTGCCTCTTGGTATACCTTGCATACCATCTTCACCACCAGTAATAGGTGCTTCAAGGCAAATAAAATAGATCATTTGAGCAAGTGCCAATGTGACCATGGCGAAATATATACCTTGTCGTCTAATGGCGAGAAGCCCTACAAGCCAACCTAACAGTGCTGTAAACAGTACTCCACCTAATATTCCAATAATTGTGGGTAACTCTAGATTTTTAATTAGGTATCCAGCAATGTAGGCAGCACCCCCGAAAAATGCAGCATGACCAAAGGACAATAAACCAGAAAAGCCTAACAGTAAGTTAAATGCACAAGCAAAAATAGCGAAGCATAAGATTTTCATTAACAAAACAGGATAGACAAAATGTGGCAGCAATAATCCAATTGCTAAAAGAATAAGATAAGTAACTGTGCGCATCATTTTTCGCGTCCAAATAAACCAGCAGGTCTAAAGATTAAAACAATTGCCATAATAATAAATACAACTGTGGAGGACAGTGGGGGATAAAAAACTTTGGTTAGCCCTTCAATAATGCCAAGTCCTAGACCAGAGATGATAGCGCCAGAAATAGAGCCCATGCCACCAATAACCACTACTGCAAAAACAACGATAATTAAATGTGATCCCATCAATGGGCTAACCTGATAAATAGGTGCAGCCATCACCCCCGCAAACCCAGCTAAAGCTACGCCAAAGCCGTAAGTTAACATGACCATTAATGGAACATTAATCCCAAAAGCTTGGGTTAGTTTCGGATTCTCAGTAGCTGCTCTTAAATAGGAACCCAATCGGGTTTTTTCTACCATAAACCAGGTGAGCACACAAACTATCAGTGACAAGAAAATCACCCATAAACGATATTTAGGTATAACCATGAAACCAAGATTAACAGGACCATCCAGAATTTCTGGTATGTCATAAGTTTCACCACTCACTCCAAATTGACTTCTAAAATAGCCTTCAAAAATTAAGGCAAGGCCAAAAGTGAGTAATAGTCCATATAAATGATCGACTTGATATAACCATTTTAGAAGGAGTCTTTCAATAATTACACCGATTAATCCTAATATAAGCGGCGTGATTAGTAAGGCCTCAAAATAACCTATGTTGAATTTTGATAGGAGCATCCAAGCACAAAACGCTCCTATCATATACAACGCACCATGAGCAAAATTAATAATATTCAACATGCCGAATATGACGGCTAAGCCAAGACTAAGTAATGCGTAAAACGACCCATTTACTAGTCCTAACATTAATTGACTGTATAGTGCCATAAGCGGCACGCCGAATATCTCAATCATTTTTTAACCAATGGGCAAGTTGATTCACTTAAAGGCTGAAATGCTTCAGAGGCAGGGATAGTTGCAAGAATATTGTAGTAATCCCATGGATACTTCGATTCTGACGGTTTTTTAACTTGTGCTAAATACATGTCATAAACCATGCGTCCGTCTTCTCTAATATGACCATTTTGTGCATAAAAGTCATTAATAGGAGTTTTCTTCATTTGCGTCATGACTGTTTTTGTATCATCTGAACCAGTAGATTGAACAGCCTCTAAATAATGCATTACTGCGGAGTAGACACCTGCTTGGTTCATACTTGGCATTTTATGCATTTTTTCAAAGTAGCGTTTTGAAAAAGCTCTTGATTCAGGTGTACGATCCCAATAAAAACCTGTGGTAAGGTACATACCCTGTGTTTGTTTAAGACCAACACTGTGTACATCACTAATAAAAATAAGTAATGCTGCTAAATGTTGTTTTGGCGTAATACCAAATTCTGCCGCCTGCTTGATGGAATTGATGGTGTCATCACCTGCGTTTGCAAGTCCTACAATCTGTGCACCTGATGCTTGAGCTTTTAATAAATAAGAAGATAAATCTCGACTTGGGAAGGGATGAGATACGGAGCCCAATACTTGTCCACCAGCTGCTTTAATGGCCTTTGTGGCATCGTTTTCAAGAGAGTGACCAAATACATAATCTGCAGTTAGAAAGAACCAAGTTTTTCCACCTTGTTTTACAACGGCTTTAGCTGTTCCTTGCCCTGTAGCATAGGTATCGTAAACATAGTGAACAGTCACATCATTACACCCTTCATTGGTAATTTTTGATGAACCAGCACCAGTAATAATAACGATTTTATTTTTTTCTTTAGCTACTTTCATAGCAGATAATCCAGCAATGCTGCTTACCAGATCAGTGATCATGTCAACATGTTCACGATCAAACCATTCTCTGGCTTTGTTTGAGGTAATGTCGGCTTTATCCTGATGGTCTGCGGTGACCATTTCAATTTTGAATTTTGGATGATATTTGTTTTCAAAATCAGTGATAGCCATTTGTGTTGCTGTAATTGATCCTTTTCCGGAAAAGTCCGAATACGGGCCAGACATATCAGTTAATACGCCAATTTTTACCACATTATCTGAGATTTGTGCCTGGGCAGACTGTTGCACACCAAGAGCCAGCAATGATGCGACAACGATTGATTTTAGGGTTGATTTTTTGTACTTGGTCATGAATGACTCCTCCTTGTCGTTAAACACCTAATAATTCAAACATTTCATTTTGTTTTACTGCAAGTTCCTCTTGCTTAACTTCCATACACACTTGTCCATGTTCAATGATTACCATGCGATCAGCAAGAGGCGCTGCAAACTTAAAGTTTTGTTCAACTAAAACGATAGTAAAACCCCTACTTTTTAGAGTTGTAATAATTTCAGCTAGTCGGTCAACAATAACAGGTGCTAGTCCTTCGGAAATTTCATCCAATAATAGTAACTTCGCACCTGTTCTTAATATCCTTGCCATGGCTAACATTTGTTGTTCACCACCTGACATTCTGGTTCCTTGACTATGACGTCTTTCTTTAAGGTTGGGAAACATGTCATAAATCTCTTCTAAACTCATACCACCAGAACTGACTATCGGTGGCATAAGGAGATTTTCTTCACAAGACAGTGAAGAGTAAATCCCTCTTTCTTCTGGGCAGTAACCAATACCAAGCTGTGCAATTTTATGAGTTGCAAGCTTTATGGTTTCAGTGCCATTCACTGTAATAGAGCCAGAACGTTTACCTGTTAAGCCCATTATGGCTCTTAGTGTAGTCGTTCTTCCTGCGCCATTTCTACCTAAGAGCGATAAACATTCTCCACGATTAACATGAAAATTGATGCCGTGAAGGATATGCGATTCTCCATAGTAGGCATGTAAATTTTTAACATTTAAATAGACTGGTTCACTCATGGACTGATTCCGTTGCCTGGGTTCCCATGTAAGCTGTCATTACTTCAGGGTTGGTAGATATAGTTTGATAATCACCTTCAGCTAAAATACTGCCCCGTGATAAAACAGTAATACTGTCAGAGATTCCTGATACGACTTTCATATTATGTTCAACCATTAGTATGGTTCTTCCAGAAGATACTGACTTAATTAGCTTCATTACATGATCTACATCTTCATGTCCCATTCCCTGTGTGGGCTCATCAAGTAACATAAGTTCAGGTTCGAGAGCCAATGTAGTAGCAATCTCAAGGGCTCTTTTTCTTCCATAGGGGAGTTCTACAGCCAATTGTTTATGAAATGATTCAAGTTCTACAGCGTTTAATAATTCAAGTGCTTTTTGATTTAAATCATTTAATGATTCTTCAGAACGCCAAAATTGAAAACTGGTTTTACGTTTACTTTGTAAAGCAATTCGTACATTCTCAAGAAGTGTTAAGTGAGGAAAAACAGCTGAAATTTGGAAAGATCTCACTATGCCGCGACGCGCAATTTCTGCTGGTTTTTCTTTGGTTATGTCTTCAGAATTAAAAAAAATTGATCCCTCTGTAGGGTCAAGAAACTTTGTTAAGAGATTGAAGCAAGTGGTTTTTCCTGCTCCATTAGGACCTATTAGTGCATGAATGTTGCCGCGCAATATTTTTAGGCTTACATCATTTACAGCAACAAACCCTTTGAAACTTTTGGTCAGGTGTTGTGTAGTTAAAATATAGTCTTTATTTTTATCAGTCATTGCTACACCTAAATGCAAAATCTACATAAGCATACCCGAAATATTTCAAATTTTGTATAATTAACGGTTAAGTAATTTTAGATAACGTTAAAAAGGTCTCTCGATGGAAACAACACAAGCTAATGGTCTGGAAAGATCGCTCAATTTAACTATACCTCTCAACCAGTTGCAAGAGGAGGTAGCCAAGCGTCTGAAGCATCTTTCTAAAACAGCAAAGATGCAAGGTTTCCGTCCAGGAAAAGTTCCTTTGTCCCTTTTGGAAAAGCAATATGGTGGTCAATTGCACCAAGAAGCACTAGGGGATTTGGCTCAAAACCAATTCTTTTTAGCTATTAAAGAAAATAAGTTTAAAGTGGCTGGTTATCCTAGTTTTGACGCAAACCCTGACCATAAGGAAGAATCTACAATTGGTTTAGTAGCTAAATTTGAGGTATTCCCTGAGATCGCTGTTGGCAATTTAAAGGAAGTAACTATTAATCGCCCAGTGACAGAAGTAACGGATGCTGATATTGATCGTACCCTTAATATCTTAAGAAAACAAAGAGTGAGCTATACGATCGTGGATCGCGTAGCTCAAAATGATGACCAAGTGGTAATTGATTTTAAAGGCTTTATTGGTGATGAACCTTTTCAAGGTGGCGAAGCCAGTAACTATCAACTAGTATTAGGTCAAAACCAATTCTTACCTGATTTTGAAGCCAATGTGATTGGTATGAAGCAGGGTGAGTCAAAAAGTTTTGAGTTAACTTTTCCCGAAGATTATCAGGCCAGTAACTTGGCTGGTAAAACCGTGCGTTTTGATGTCACAATCCATGAGGTAAAAGAGCCCGTATTACCTCCTATTGATGAGGAATTTGCTCGTTCAGTAGGTATTCAAGATGGTGATGTATCAAAATTACGTGCAGAAATGAAAAAAAATCTTGAACGTGAGGTAAAGAATAGAATCAAATCTCAAGTTAAAGATCAAGTAATGCAGGCATTATTAGATAAAACCCCAATTGAGGTACCGCAATTTTCATTGTTACAGGAAGTGCAGCGTTTAAGACAAAATACATTGGCTGATCTAGAAAGTAGAACTGGTAAGAAACAATCTCTTGACTTACCTGACTCATTATTTATAGATCAAGCTAAAAGACGCGTGTCATTGGGGTTGATATTAGGTGAAATTATCAATTCTCAATCAATCACCTCAAAACCTGAGCAGGTTAGAGCACTGATTGAAGAAATGGCAAGTGCTTATGAGCAGCCTGAAGAGATTATTCGTTGGTATTATCAACAAAAAGATAGGTTACAAGAGGCTGAGACTGTTGTTTTAGAGGACAATGTGGTTGAATGGGTGTGTGCTCAAGTTAATACAGTTGATGCACCAACAAGCTTTGAAGATCTTGTTGGAAAACAATAATTATATTAGGAATCAATAAGATGTCTGACTATTTTAAAGTAAATCCTCAAGCTTTGGGGCTAGTTCCCATGGTTGTAGAACAAAGTGGTCGAGGAGAGAGAGCGTATGATATTTTCTCCAGATTGCTAAAAGAGAGAGTCATTTTTTTAGTGGGCCCAGTCACTGATGACACAGCCAATTTGGTTGTAGCTCAATTGCTATTTTTAGAGTCAGAAAATCCTGATAAGGATATTAATTTGTATATTAATTCTCCAGGTGGTTCTGTTTCAGCTGGGCTTGCAATCTATGACACAATGCAATTTATTAAAGCAGACGTCAGTACAACCTGCATGGGTATTGCTGCCAGTATGGGAGCCTTTTTACTAGCTGCTGGGCAAAAGGGTAAACGTTTTGCTCTTCCTAACGCTAGAGTGATGATTCATCAACCCTCTGGGGGAGCACAAGGGCAAGCGTCAGATATAGAAATTCAAGCAAAAGAAATTTTATATTTAAGACGTCGTCTTAATGAAATGATGAGTTTACATACAGGTCAACCTCTTGAAATTATTGAGAAAGATACAGATAGAGATAATTTTATGAGTGCGGATGAGGCCTTGAAGTATGGTTTAGTTGATCAAATCATTGAAAAACGAGGTCAAATTGGTACGTGATATTTGTTGAATATCGCGTTACACTGTTTTTTAAGAGATTTTATAAGGAATGGGTTTATGACCGATAAAGCTGGCGGCGAAAAAATCCTATATTGCTCATTTTGTGGCAAAAGCCAACATGAAGTAAGAAAGTTAATAGCTGGCCCATCTGTATTTATTTGCGATGAGTGTATTGAGTTATGTAATGACATCATTAGAGAAGAAATACAGGGCGCTGAAGTAAAAAGTACCAAAACTGAATTGCCGACACCTCAAGAAATAGCTGATATTCTTGATCAGTACGTTATTGATCAGAAAATGGCTAAAAAGACTTTGGCTGTTGCCGTTTACAACCATTACAAGCGGTTACGTAATGAAAGTAAGGAAAAAGAGGTAGAGTTAGCAAAAAGTAATATTTTGTTAATTGGACCAACTGGGTCAGGTAAAACATTATTGGCACAAACCTTAGCAAGATTACTTAATGTTCCATTTGTTATTGCAGATGCCACCACCTTAACAGAAGCTGGTTATGTGGGTGAGGATGTTGAAAATATTATTCAAAAACTCTTACAGAAATGTGATTATGATGTTGAAAAAGCTCAAAAGGGCATTGTTTACATTGACGAGATTGATAAAATTTCACGTAAATCTGATAACCCCTCAATCACAAGAGATGTATCTGGAGAGGGGGTTCAGCAAGCCTTACTTAAGTTAATTGAAGGAACCATTGCTTCCGTCCCCCCTCAAGGTGGTAGAAAGCACCCTAATCAAGAGTTTGTTCAAGTTGATACGACAAATATCTTATTTATTTGTGGGGGTGCCTTTGGTGGCATGGAAAGAATAATTCGTGAGCGTTCAGAAAAGGGTGGAATAGGTTTCTCAGCTGAGGTCTCAAGCAAAGATGCTAGAGAAAACAGTGAGTTACTGCATGAAGTTGAACCAGAGGATTTAATTAAATTCGGGTTAATTCCTGAATTTGTTGGTCGTTTACCAGTGGTTGCAACCCTTGAAGAGCTTCATGAAAATGCTTTAGTAAGAATACTTACTGAACCTAAAAACGCGCTAACAAAACAGTACCAAAAACTGTTTGCAATGGAAAACGTGGAATTAGAGTTTAGGGAAGAAGCACTTCACGCAATTGCTAAAAAAGCACTTCAAAGACGGACTGGTGCCAGGGGATTGCGTTCTATTATTGAACACGCACTGCTGGATACCATGTTTGATCTTCCTTCAATGGAAAATGTCAGTAAAGTTGTAATTGACGAAGCAACTGTACAATCAGAGGGTACTCCATTACTGATTTATGCAGACCAACAAAAGGTAGCTGGGGTTTAACTTTCCCTATTGAAAAAGGGATAGGCAGTCCCCATCTGCCTTATAGTTACCATTTACATTCGGGAGTCCATCATGACCTCTTTATCTGAAACCTCCATTAGTCGTACTGAATTTCCATTGCTTCCATTACGGGACGTGGTGGTTTTTCCTCACATGGTGATTCCTCTCTTTGTTGGACGGCAAAAATCCATTAAGGCACTTGAAACTGCTATGGAGCAGGGCAAAAGTATTCTTTTGGTGGCACAAAAATCTGCTGCCAATGATGAACCAAAGCCTGAAGAGTTATTTCACGTCGGAAGCTTAGCCAGTATTTTACAGATGTTGAAATTACCTGACGGCACAGTTAAGGTGCTTGTGGAGGGTGTTAATCGTGCAACAGTGACGGATGTGATTGATATCAAAACACATTTTGTAGGTGGAGCTGTTGTTGTTGAAAAACAAATTACAGATGATCCTGAAGTTGAAGCCATGCGTCGTACCTTATTGGCTCAATTTGATCAGTACGTAAAACTAAATAAAAAAATTCCTCCCGAAGTGATGACTTCTTTCTCAAGTATTGATGAGGCAGGTCGTTTAGCTGACACAATTGCTGCCCATTTACCTCTAAAACTTGAACAGAAACAGCAAATTCTTGAGATGTTTGATATTCAAGAGCGTTTAGAACATTTGTTAACCGTTCTTGAAAGTGAAATTGATATTTTACAGGTAGAAAAACGTATTCGTGGGCGTGTAAAACGTCAAATGGAAAAAAGCCAACGTGAATATTACTTAAATGAACAAGTTAAGGCTATTCAAAAAGAGTTGGGTGACAGTGAAGATGGAGCTGATCTTGAGGAGCTCGATAAAAAAATTAAGGCTGCTCATATGCCAAAAGAAGCCAGAACCAAGGCTGAGGCAGAACTTAAAAAATTACGTTTAATGTCACCCATGTCGGCAGAAGCGACAGTGGTTAGAAACTATATTGACGCGTTGATTGGTTTGCCTTGGAAGAAGAAAACCAAAGTCAGTAACGATTTAGGAGCCTGTGAAAAAGTACTTGATGTTGATCATTATGGTCTTGATAAGGTGAAAGAACGTATCGTCGAATACCTGGCGGTTCAAACTCGAGTAGATAAAGTTAAAGCCCCCATTTTATGTTTGGTTGGCCCACCTGGAGTTGGTAAAACTTCTCTAGGTCAATCTATTGCCCGCGCGACAAATAGAAAATTTGTCCGTATGGCACTAGGTGGTATGAGAGACGAAGCTGAAATCCGTGGACATAGAAGAACTTATATTGGTGCAATGCCCGGAAAAATCCTACAAAACATGACTAAGGTTGGTGTAAAAAACCCTTTATTTTTACTTGATGAAGTGGATAAGTTGGGACAAGATTTTCGTGGTGACCCTTCATCTGCTTTATTAGAAGTATTGGATCCTGAACAAAATAATGCTTTTACCGATCATTACGTTGAGGTCGAATACGACTTATCTGATGTCATGTTTGTCGCCACTGCCAATACACTCAATATTCCTGCGCCTTTATTGGATCGTATGGAAGTTATTCGTCTATCTGGTTACACGGAGGATGAAAAGGTTAATATCGCTCGTAAATACCTGTTACCAAAACAGCTTAAGGCAAATGGGTTACGTGAAGAAGAGCTCCATATGTCTGATTCGGCATTACGTGAAATCGTCCAGTACTACACCCGTGAAGCTGGGGTACGATCTCTTGAGCGAGAAATCGCAAAAATTTGTCGTAAGGTAGTCAAATTCTTACTACTTAATAAGAAAACCTCTGAAGTGAATATAACACCTAAAAATATTCAAAAGTATTTAGGTGTTCATCGCTACAGTTTTGGTTTGGCTGAAAAAAATAATCAAGTTGGATTGGTGACGGGGCTTGCTTGGACTGAAGTGGGTGGTGAACTGCTAACTATTGAAGCAGTGAAGTTACCTGGTAAGGGGAAAATGACCACAACGGGTAAGTTGGGTGAAGTGATGCAAGAGTCAATTCAAGCGGCATTAAGTGTAGTGAGAAGCCGAGCAAAATCTTTAGCTATTGCTGAAGATTTTTATGAAAAATCAGATATTCATATCCATCTACCTGAAGGTGCGACCCCTAAAGATGGTCCATCTGCTGGTATTGCTATTACTACAGCAATGGTTTCTGTACTCACAGGTATTCCTGTTAGGGCGGATGTTGCCATGACAGGAGAAATTACGCTTCGTGGAGAAGTACTACCAATTGGGGGGCTGAAAGAAAAGTTATTAGCTGCCCATCGTGGTGGTATTAAAACTGTATTAATACCAGAGGAAAATGAAAAAGATATCACTGAAATTCCTGATAACGTAAAGGCTAAATTAGATATTCATTGCGTTAAATGGATTGATCAGGTATTGGCTTTAGCACTAGAGCATTTACCCGTGGTTGACGTTACGACTGATGATGGAGTAACTACTAAACCTGCGTTAACAGAATCTATTGCTCCGTCCATTAAACATTAATGTCTCATTTACCCCTCATTTCAGTAATGAGGGGTATTTTTTATATGACATGGATACTCTCCCTCGTTCTATTCATAGGTGCTCTTAATTCTGCCTATGCAAGTTCTAACCTAATTGGTGTATGGCAAACCTTTGATGATCAACATCAACCTAGTTCACTTGTTGAGATCACGGATCAACAAGGGAGGCTAATAGGAAAAGTAATAAAAATTTATTCCTTAAAAGACCACAATAGTGATCCTATATGTGATCAATGCAAAGGAAAAAATCATAATCGTCCTATTCTAGGAATGACTATCCTATGGGGTTTTAGTCCTGACGACAATGAAGAAGGATATATTCTCGATCCTGAATCAGGTAACGTTTATCATGCTAAATTAGCACTTCAACATAATCAATTGTTAATACGTGGTTATATCGGTATGCCTTTATTTGGAAGAAGTGTAATCTGGTCACGTATTCGCTGATACTAAAATAGATAAAACTTATATTTAACTCAATATATTTCACTATGATAGTTGTACTAGTCATAGAAAATAATAATTATCTTGTTGGGAGGAAAAATGGTTTGGCGAGCTTTTCTGTTTGATGTGGATGGTACGCTGGCAGAAACAGAGCGTGATGCCCATCGCGTAGCATTTAATCAAGCTTTTAAAGAACATAACCTTGATTGGTATTGGGATGAAAAACTCTATGGTGAGTTATTGACGGTAACTGGTGGTAAAGAACGCATGCAACACTATTTGCATGAGTATACTGATCAGGATTCCAGTCAAGTATATTGGAAGGATTTAATTAAACAAATTCATAAAACCAAGACTGATTACTATGTTTCTTTACTAAACGAAGGCTTAGTTCCTCTACGCCCAGGGGTAAAACGGTTGCTAGAAGAAGCCAGAAGTGAGGGAGTACGTTTAGCAATTGTTACAACTACAACACCTGATAATGTTATTGCTTTGCTTGAAAACAGTTTAGGTAAGCATTCTGTGGAGTGGTTTGAAGTCATTGCAGCAGGAGATGTGGTTAAAGCTAAAAAGCCTGCTCCAGATATCTATCAGTGGGCCTTAGATCAAATGGCACTAAAACCCAATGAATGCTTAGCCTTAGAAGATTCTGAAAATGGCTTACGAGCAGCATCAGAAGCGGGTATTCCAACAATTATTACAGTTAATGATTATACTCAGCATCAAGATTTTAACGATGCATTACTCGTTGTATCCCATCTTGGTGACGAAAATAATCCTAGTCATCAATATAAAAATGGGGAATGGAATCCGCTGGGTGTGATTGATATTTCTTTTTTACAGCAACTAAAAAAAGAGAAGCATATTTAAATAAATAAACCCACTAAAGTAATGACAGTGGGGAGTAACGCATATTTCAACAACATACTTGCTTTTATTTTTTGCTGTATAAAGAATCTTTTAAGAATAGTTGCTCCGATCGGATTGGGTGCATTTGCTATTAATGTTAATCCCCCACCTGCAATTGCTCCTTTCACTAAAGCCAATTTAAATTCATCGCTAGTATTAGTTAATAGTGAACCTAGATAAGTGAGCGCTGCATTGTCAGTAACGGCTGTGAGAAGTGAAGTGCCAAGATACACTTGTACTGTATTCATGGATTTTAATATTGAACTTAACCACCATGTTTGTTGACTACCTATAAGAATTAGGCCGGTTAAAAATAAACCAACAAATGATGCTTCACGAAGCATTAAACGCTCTTGGTGAATTGAGTACACTTGTGTAAAAACTATAAAAATAAAGAGTATTCCTATAAAAAGAGTTAAATAGTGGCTATTTATAATTACTAGTATTAAAAAGACAATATGAGTAAATACAATGCCAATGTTTACTTTTTTAAGTGAGAGATTAAGCGAATAATCTAATTTGTAAAATTCTGGTTTGCATATCAGCAGTCCCA
This sequence comes from Pseudomonadota bacterium, assembly GCA_021811145.1. Taxonomy (GTDB): domain Bacteria; phylum Pseudomonadota; class Gammaproteobacteria; order Burkholderiales; family Ferrovaceae; genus PN-J185. The sequence continues at coordinate 471 of JAJZPN010000032.1, read as the reverse complement.
TTAGTGTATTGATGATCACAATAATAATAATTTTAAGAGCAAACGTAGATATCATGAAATTGATATCCCAATGCCATGTATTAGCAACCATTAATATGGGAGGGGCCGCAAAAGGAGTCATTGCTCCTCCAATAGAAATGTTAACAAAGAGGATCGAAAGAATTACATACTTAAGTTTTTCTGATTGGATTGAGGGGAATAGGGTTTCTTTTAATATTATGGCGCTGACAGTCATTGCTGCGGGTTCTGTAATAAATGAACCAAGCAGAGGAAGGAGTGTAAGGGTTAAGAAATAAATACTAATAGCTGGTCGAAAGGTGAGTTTTTTTACACTATAAATAATTGTATTTTCGATAAAGATCAAAATAGGTTTTGTGCCCGCTATTGTCATTATAGCGATTACAAATAATGGCTCAGTAAAATCAAGAGTATATAAATAATTTATTAATTGGTTTTTCCCTTCAATAATTA
>JAJZPN010000031.1 GCA_021811145.1 Pseudomonadota bacterium | reverse complement strand
CCGATCTAGTAGGCTGTAACAGGGCTAACCGTGTTTCCATTTGATGGATTAAATCGTCATTATTGATCATCGTTTGGGTTGATATGTTTAGCTAAAAGAATGCCCTGGATCACAATAAATATAATCATTAGGGCCATTAAACCAAATAATTTAAATTTGACCCAAACTGGCTCGGGATAGTGAAAAGCAACGTAAAGGTTAATGGCACCTAAAAAACTAAAAAAAACTGCCCAAGCCAAATTGATTTTCCCCCACAGCGTATCAGGTAGGTGTAATTCCTTACCTAATAAAGCGCGCATAGGGTTTTTTCCTAATACAAGTGGCCCAAAAAATAGTATCGCTGCAAATATCCAATATAAGACAGTGGGTTTCCAGCGAATAAATACGGTTGGATTAATGCCGCCCAATGGATGCGTTTTAGTCCATAGCGTTAGGCCACCAAAAATGACGATTACCACCAGTCCAATCCATGCAGCAGGCTCCACTCGTTTTTTCAATGATAAAAGAACGATAATTTGTAGAATACTGGCACAAATAGCTACGGCTGTAGCCCAATAAATACCATGCCATTGATAGGCAGCAAAAAACAAAACAACCGGGAATAAATCAAAAAATATCTTCATATCCTACTATTTTCCTCGAAAAGCCTAATCCTTGTCCATGCTAAATAGTAAGCAGGTGTATCGGGGAGTCTTAAGATTTGCTATCATATGACAATTGATTTGATAAAAAATTCATGGAAAACATTGACTTACATAATCATTCACGAGTTTCAGACGGCCTGTTGAGTCCTACAGAATTAGTCCGTTTAGCTGCTGCCAATGGAGTAACTACACTTGCCCTTACCGATCATGATGATATTGAAGGGCTAGAGGAGGCTAAAGCAGCAGCTAATGAGGCTGGAGTTGATTTTATTAATGGCGTTGAAGTATCGGTAACCTGGGGCAACCATACTATTCATGTGGTGGGTCTTAATATTAATCCTAAGCAAAGTGAATTAGTGGAAGGGTTGCGTCAGATACGAGAAGGCCGCCTAGCTCGAGCTAAAATAATTGGTGATGAGCTCGCTAAAGTCGGTATCCATGGTGCGTTTGAAGGCGCATTAAGATTTGCTGAAAATCCCAATATTATAGCTCGCCCACATTTTGCTCGATTCATTGTCGAGCAGGGCTATGCTAAAAATGTTTCTCAGGTATTTAAACGTTATTTAATTAAAGGCAAGCCTGGATTTGTAAAGCATCGATGGGCAGATCTCGCCGATGCATTAAGTTGGATTCGGGCAGCCGATGGAATTCCTGTTTTAGCTCATCCAGGGCGTTATGAAATGGGTAAAGCACAAATGGATTTATTAATTGACGAATTTGTCGGCCATGGTGGCCTTGCTCTAGAAGTGGTGACCTCCAACCATACCAAAGATCAAGTAGAAATATTTGCGAATCATGTTAGAAAAAGAAATCTCATGGCCTCCAGAGGATCGGATTTTCATGGACCTGGAGAAAGCTTTTGTGAACCCGGGAAACTACCTGAATTGCCTTATGGTTGTAAACCAGTTTGGCAAACGTGGTCTTCTCAATCAACCCACTAAATAGGAGTTAACAATGTATCCTGATCGTGTGCTCTCTGGCATGCGCCCTACAGGCTCAATGCACCTTGGTCACTACCATGGGGTATTGAAAAACTGGATTAAGTTACAACATGAACATGAATGCTTGTTTATGGTGGCTGATTGGCACGCGCTTACCACTCATTATGACGACCCAAGTCATATGGAAACACATGTGTGGGATATGGTGATTGATTGGTTGGCTGCGGGGGTTGACCCCAAACAAGCGACGCTTTTTATACAGTCACGTGTTCCTGAGCACGCAGAATTACACTTAATTTTATCGATGATGACTCCTCTTGGTTGGTTAGAGAGAGTGCCCACTTATAAAGAGCAGCAAGAAAAGTTAACTGATAAAGATTTATCAACTTATGGTTTTCTAGGTTATCCCTTGTTACAAGCGGCTGATATTCTTATTTACCGAGCCAACCAGGTTCCTGTTGGGGAAGATCAAATTCCTCATATTGAATTCACACGTGAAGTAGCCCGTCGTTTTAATCACTTATATGGACGTGAGCCTGGTTTTAATGAAAAAGCTGTGGCTGCAGTAAAAAAACTAGGAAGTAAAAAAGCTAAACTCTATTTAGAGTTAAGAACGCGCTATCAAGAACAGGGAGATGATGATGCGTTAGAGCAAGCTCGTGAAATCATCTCGGAAACCCAGAATTTAACCGTTGCTGACCGAGAAAGAGTGTTTGGTTACCTTGAGGGTAGCGGCAAGATGATACTTGTTGAACCGCAATCTATTTTGACCGAAGAGTCTCGTTTGCTCGGTTTAGACGGCCAGAAAATGTCTAAATCATACAATAACGCTATTGCACTTCGTGACGACGAAGAAACGGTTACTAAGAAAATTCGTACTATGCCAACTGATCCTGCCAGAGTTCGGCGCACAGATCCAGGTGACCCCAATCGTTGTCCTGTTTTTTCTTTTCATCGAACATACAGTGATGAAAAAACATGTGATTGGGTGGTTGAAGGATGTAAGTCTGCTGCAATCGGTTGTTTAGAATGCAAACAGCCTGTTATTGATAAAGTAAATGCAGAATTAAAACCTATGCAAGAGAAAGCTGAAATTTATACCAGTGATCCTACTTTGGTTAAAAATATTATCGCAGACGGATGTGAACGAGCTAAGAAAATTGCCAACGACACTCTGCGTGACGTAAGAGAAGCCACAGGATTATCGTATTCATGAGTGATGCTGAAATCCTTGAAGTCCCTATAACTCAACCGATCGCCAAGGTAAAAGGTGAACCGATTGCATCGTTACCAACGGACCTATATATTCCACCAGAAGCACTGGAGGTGTTTTTAGAAAGCTTTGAGGGGCCACTTGACTTATTACTCTATTTAATCAGAAAGAACTCATTAGATATTCTTGATATACCAATGGCCGAGTTAACTCGGCAATACATGACTTATGTGGAAGCGATGCGCCATGGTCGGCTCGAGTTGGCTGCTGAGTATTTGGTTATGGCAGCGGTATTAATTGAGATTAAATCAAGGATGCTCTTACCAGCGCCTCCCGCAGCCAATGAGGAAGAAGAGATTGATCCTCGAGCCGCGTTAATGAGAAGACTGCTTGAGTATGAAAGAATCAAAATGGCAGCCCATGAATTAGAAGAAATGCCACGCGAAGGAAGAGAGTTTAAACGTGCTCATGCGTGGGTTGACGAGACGTTAGTTGAGCGCTTACCTGATGTCACATTACGTGATCTACAGGATGCCTGGGTATTGGTCTTGTCACGAATAAAGATGAATAAACATCATCGAATTAGTCGTGAACAATTGTCGGTTCGAGAGTATATGGCTAAAATTTTAAAGCGTTTGAATGAGCATAAATATGTTGCATTTATGGACTTGTTTGACGAGGGAATGACCGTCTCTATTGCGGTAGTGAATTTTATTGCTATCTTGGAGTTAGTTAAAGAGCGGATGGTGAATGTCTCGCAGAGCGAAGCCTACGCACCGTTGTACGTGAGCCTTGGAGGCGAACCTGTGGAGTTAACGACATGAATGTTGATGAAGAAGTAAGTCGTGAAGCAAAGAAATTAATTGAAGCAACTATTTTAGTTGCTGAAGAGCCAATTAATATGGCTTATTTAAAAAAATTATTTACAGGCCAATTTGAACAAAAACAGATTCTTGAGTGGTTACAAGAATTGCAAGCAAGTTGGCAAGAGCGAGGCGTTGAGTTGGTTGAAGTGGCTTCTGGTTGGCGCTTCCAAACTAAGGCTGATGTACAAGATAAAATAAATGCTGTAAACCCTGAGAAGCCTCCTAAGTATTCACGAGCTGTCATGGAAACCTTGGCGATTATTGCTTACCGTCAACCAGTAACACGAGGTGATATAGAAGAGATCCGTGGGGTTGCTGTGGCGTCTAATGTGATACGAACACTAGAGGCGCGCGGTTGGGTAGAGGTATTGGGTTACCGTGAAGTGCCTGGTAAACCTGCCTTATATGGCACCACTAAACAGTTTTTAGATGATCTAAATATCAATGGACTCTCAGAGTTACCTCCATTAATGGATTTACAAGATAATCCTAATGAAGTCGCTCTAACATTGCCTTTAGAAGAGAATACAGACATAGTACTAGATATTATTGATACAGTAGATACCACAATAAATGACACAATCTCTAGCTCAAAAGCTACATAAAATTCTTGCCCAGTCAGGATTGGGATCACGCCGTGATATGGAAACCCTCATTGAAGAGGGACAAGTATTCGTTAATGGTGAAGTCGCAACGGTGGGTACACGAATTGTTCCTACTGATGTTGTAAAGGTAGGCAGACGAATCATACAACTTAACTTCTCTGAAGAAATCCCTCGTGTGTTGCTGTATTACAAGCCAGAAGGAGAGATTGTTAGTCGCGATGATCCACAGGGAAGAGCCTCTGTATTTAGTGCCTTACCTCGAATTCGTGGTGGCAAGTGGATTAATGTGGGTCGCCTTGATTTTAATACCAGTGGTTTATTAATTTTTACCAATAACGGTGATCTAGCTAATCGTTTAATGCACCCTAGTTTTGAAATTGAGCGTGAATATGCAGTGCGTACGGTCGGTGAAATGTCCGAGGAGAATGTAAAACAATCTTGTAAAGAGATTCTATTGGAAGACGGCCCGGCGAGTTTTGAATGGGTACGTGATATGGGAGGAGAAGGGACTAACCATTGGTATCACGTGGCTATTAAGGAAGGCCGAAACCGCGAAGTAAGACGCATGTTTGAAGCTATGAATTTAATGGTTAGTCGTTTACTGAGAACACGTTTTGGTATTATTCAGTTACCGCCACGTTTGAAACGCGGACAGTTTTTAGAATTAAAACCTGAACAAGTAAAACAAATCATCGAATGGGTTGGAATCAGTAAACCGATGCGTGTTAAACAACAAACCAAATCCGAAAGAGATAAAAGTTATACTCCAGGGCGTATTAAGAGTAAACGTTTACCCAAAGAAACAACTTCTCAAACTAGGTCCTCTCGTCGTAGGACAAAAACATAATCATCACCTCCAGGTAAAGATAAGAACAAGAAGGGGAGATCTGGGAAAGCATTTTCAAGGGCGCTTCGATTGTGTCCGATTTCTACCATAAGTAGCCCATTTTTTGTGAGATGCTGTGGTGCCTCTTTTAATAAACGTCTCACATGGTCTAATCCATCATCTCCGCTTGCTAGAGCCAGATTGGGTTCGGCTTGGTATTCGGCTGGCAAAGAGGACATAGCCTGTGCATCCACGTAAGGTGGATTAGAAATGATTAATGAATAATGTCGGTTTTTAGGTAAGCCATCAAACAAGTCACCAAGATGAAGATGTACTTGTTTTTCTAAGCGATATTGAGCAACATTAATTCTGGCTACATCAAGTGCATCATTTGATATATCAACAGCATCAATGGTTGCTTGAGGAAACAATAACGCTAATAATATAGCCAAAGATCCCCCGCCAGTGCATAGGTCTGCTACATGCTTAACGGATTCCGGTTCATCAAACCAATTATCAAAGTCATTAAATAAAGCATCAGCAATAAACGAACGGGGAACAATAGTGCGTTCATCTACATAAAAACGGTAATCTCCAAGCCATGCTTCATGAGTAAGATAGGCAACAGGGACTTTTTCAGTTACTCGTCTTTTGATTAAAGCGAATAATTGATGTTTCTCTTCTTCGGTCAAGCTTGCATCAAGCCACAGTTCCTTTTGATCAAAAGGAAGATGAAGAGTACTAAGAATTAAATAATTCGCTTCTTCGTGAGCGCTTGGAAAACCATGACCAAAATACAAGCCGGCCTCATTATAGGTTGTGATGGTATAACGCAATAAGTCTCTAATCGTTACAATCTCATCGGGCAAAAATTCGGCTATTGTCATGGCGTCTCTATACTAAAAAAAGTTTTTCTAAAAGGATTTGATAAATACGAGATAGATTATCTAAATCGGTTACTTTGACTGATTCATTGCGTTGATGAATCGTGGCATTTGATGGCCCAATTTCAACCAATTCTCTACATACCTCAATAATAAATCGTCCATCAGACGTTCCTCCTGTAGTAGATACCTCTGGATGAAGCCCTGTTATTTCCTTGATGGCTTCACAAGCATGATTAACAAGTTTTCCTTGTGGCGTTAAAAAAGGTTTAGCACCTAATTGCCAATCAATATTAAACGTTAGATTGTGTTTTTTTAAAATCGCTTCAGTTCGTTCAATTAATGATTGATCTGTACTCTCAGTAGAAAAACGGAAATTAAATAAAATATGAACTTCACCAGGAATAACGTTGGTTGCTCCTGTCCCGCCTTGTATATTTGATATTTGAAAGGTCGTGGCGGGGAAATATTCATTACCCTCGTCCCATTTTGTGTTGGCTAACTCAGCTAACGCTGCAGCACAATGATGAATTGGGTTATGTGCCAAATGCGGGTAAGCGACGTGTCCTTGTTTACCCAAAACAGTGAGTTTCCCCGATAGAGAGCCACGTCTACCATTTTTAATGGTATCGCCTAATTTTTCTACAGCGGTTGGTTCGCCAACAATACAATAGTCAATCACTGTCTTGTTCTCTTTAAGCCAGTCCACCACTTTCACTGTGCCATCCGTGGCCGGTCCTTCTTCATCAGAAGTTAACAGTAATGCAATCGAGCCATGGAAATCAGCATGTTTATGCACAAATGATTCAATGGCTGTAACAAAGGCAGCCAAAGAGGACTTCATGTCGGAGGCTCCCCTGCCAAAGAGTAGCTCTTCTTTGATGGTAGGCTCAAAGGGTGGAGTATGCCATTTATCTTCAGGTCCGGTAGGGACTACATCTGTATGACCTGCAAACACGACGAGAGGCGTTTTTTCTCCAATACGTAACCAAGAGTTGGTTACGCCATTTGAATTGATTACATGTTGAGTGAATCCCAGTTTACTCAGTCGTTCGTAAATCAATTGCTGACATCCTGCATCATTAGGAGTCACTGATGGACGAGAGATAAGTTCTTTCGCTAGATATAACGTATCATTCATAGTTAATTAATTTACCTCTAAATGAGTCACAATGCGACATGTTTCACCTTCAAACATGCCATTAACTCCGTATTGTTTTTCATAAAAAAGAAAGTCGCCAGTTTGGTTTCCAATTACAACAGTTGTTGCACGAGTTCCATAATCATCTGATTTAATAAAAGCAGCCGATAGACGACGTTCAATATCAAGCGGCATTCCAGTGTGAGGTAACTCTGAATCTGGATAGATAGTCTCATCAGATAAAATGTCACTGAGTTGACTCAAATATCGTTGTTCTATCTGTAAGTCGTTAAGAGTGTTTGTTCCATCTGGCCAATGAGTAAGTAACTGGTTGAATTTCTTTTTGCTACTTGTGACTTTAGGCCAAGGCGTATCTAAAAAATGATTGCTAAGCCCATAGATACCTGATGATAATGTGTGACTTTGCTTTGATTTGCTTTCAAAGCAAACTAACTGTTGTTGATCATATAATATTAAGTTGAAATCATTATAGTAATCAGCTTTGGTTTTTAGATGATTTAAATAGTCATCGAGTGACTGATCATGACGTAAAAATTGAGCGGTTAGTTGACCTCTTGATTCAACGTTGGTTTTTAGTCGTGACGGATCTCGGTAATTGGTGACTGCAGCAAACTGTTTAAAACGGTTTACGCCAAGCCAAGTCCCCTCAGCCTGTAAATCTCTACCAGCATAAATTGTTGCTTGATCAACCCAAAAATGAGGTATTTGGGTTGGTCTTTGATAAAACTCATCACGATTTGAAATCACTATCAATGGAAAATGCGGATGATGATTCCAAGCAACAAGTATTAAGCACATAACATTTATTCGCCACGTAATAATTCGTTAATACTGGTTTTTGCTCTGGTTTTCGCATCTACTTTCTTAACAATTACTGCGCAGTAAAGGCTGTACTTACCGTTACTAGAGGGTAGATTACCTGAGACTACTACCGAACCAGGTGGCACTTTCCCATAGCTCACCGAGTCGGTTTCTCGATCGTAAATTTTAGTACTTTGACCAATATATACTCCCATGGATATCACTGATCCCTCGCCAACGATAACACCTTCTACAACTTCAGAGCGAGCACCGATAAAACAGTTATCTTCAATGATAGTTGGGTTGGCTTGAACGGGTTCTAATACTCCACCAATACCTACACCACCAGAAAGATGGACGTTTTTACCGATTTGAGCGCAGGATCCCACCGTAGCCCAAGTATCAACCATGGTTCCTTCATCGACGTAGGCACCGATATTGACATAGGAAGGCATTAACACAACATTTTTAGCAATAAAGCTGCCTCGTCTGGCACTTGCAGGAGGAACTACTCTAAAACCACCTTTTTCAAAATCACTTGACTGGTAGTGACTGAATTTACTATCTACTTTATCCCAATAACGAGTAAATGCCCCTTCGGTTAAAGTGTTGTCACGAAGTCTAAATGACAGTAATACTGCTTTTTTAATCCATTGATGAGTTACCCAATCATTATTTATTTTTTCGGCTACACGAAGTTGGCCGTTATCCAATGAATGAATGACTTCTTCCACAGCCTGTTTAATATCTGCTGGCGCATTATTGGGTGAGAATTCAGTGCGTTTTTCAAATGCGTCTTCAATGAGTTGTTGCAAATTCATAATAACTATTCCTAGAGTTGTGAAACAAATGTTTTGATTCGATTTGCCGCGTCAATAGTTTCATCTATACTACCCACCAGTGCAATTCGGACACGATTCTTTCCTGGGTTGGTCCCCTTGTGTTCACGTGCTAAAACACTTCCTGGTAATACTTGAATATGATGTTGAGCAAATAATTGTTGAGTAAAAAGGACATCATCAATCGGCGTTTTTACCCAGTAATAAAAGCTCGCCTCGGGTTTTTCTAGAGGAAGTACACTGTTTACAATATCATAAAATACAGTGAATTTTTCACGATAAAGACGACGATTTTCAATGACATGTGATTCATCTTGCCATGCTAATTCGCTGACTTTTTGTATGGCAGGGTTCATTGCACTTCCATGATAAGTGCGATAGAGAAGAAAGTTTTTTAATAGTTGAGCATCTCCGGCTGCAAAAGCAGAGCGCATACCTGGTACATTAGACCTTTTTGATAGGCTACTCATTACTATTAAACGCTCGAATTGTTGGCGACCAAGTTGTTGACTGGCAGTCAGTGCACCTAATGGAGGAGCCTTATCGTCAGGGTAAATTTCTGAGTAGCATTCATCGCTCACAATAGTGAAACCATAAGTGTCTGACAGCTCGAAAAGAGTTTTCCACTCATTGAGCGTCATGACTTTCCCTGTAGGGTTGCCAGGAGAGCAAACAAACACTACAGCAGTTTGCTTAAGCACAGAGGGATCAACGTCTGCGTAGGCTACTTGATGATTAATAGGGTCAGCATTGACAAAGTAGGGTGTGGCTCCCGCTAATAAAGCGGCTCCTTCATAAATTTGGTAAAACGGATTGGGGCAAATGACATATTTCTTCGTTGTATGTGCGTCAATTAACACTTGGATTATTGAAAATAATGCCTCTCGACTACCCAGTGTGGGAATGATTTGGGTAGCGTGATCGATTTGATTGATTAAGAAGCGCCGTTTTATCCATTCGCTAATGGCCATACGCAGGTTTTCTGAACCAAGGGTGGTGGGGTAATTAGCTAGTCCATCCACATGGTTTGACCAGGCCTCTTTAATAAATTGAGGTGTGGGATGGCGCGGTTCACCCACTGATAAAGCAATCAATCCTAGCGCTTCATTACCCTTAACCTCCTTCATTAAGGTGCGTAATTTTTCAAAAGGATAAGGTTGTAATAAATCCAGACGTGAGTTCATGCTTAACCAAATGTATGAGTGAGAGGGGTTTCTTTGTTAAATACCAATTCTGGTAGGGTGATTTGTGACTGCCAGCCTGCTTTAGTATGTTCTGCAACAACATGAGTATAAATACCTCCACGTACATACCAGCGGGCTAATAGACGCATAAAACGTGGTTGACATGCTGCTACAAAATCAGAAAGGATCCTATTTGTCACTGCTTCATGAAAGGCGCCTTCATTTCTATAGGACCACATGTATAATTTAAGACTCTTTAGCTCAATATTCGTTTGGTCAGGAATGTAATCCAAGGTAAACCATGCGAAATCGGGTTGTCCTGTTTTGGGGCATAAACAGGTGAACTCAGGGATTTCCATGTGAATTAGATAGTCTCTTTCAGGGGAAGGGTTGACAAAAGTTTCTAATTGCTTACTTGGTAGTGTTGACATAGCTGTTGTCCTATACGTGGTATGAGGTAAAATTGGTATATTTTAAACCTCTTTTTAGTGGCTGGCGTTAAATTGCATTTAAAACATATAAAATTAGCAGGATTTAAGTCCTTCGCAGAACCAACGCAAATACCGGTTCCAGGCCAATTAGTAGGGATTGTTGGTCCCAATGGGTGTGGAAAATCCAATGTGATTGATGCTGTTCGCTGGGTTTTGGGAGAATCACAGGCCAAACAATTACGTGGCGAAACGCTGCAGGATGTTATTTTTGGTGGCACAACCAATCGTAAACCTCAGGGGCGAGCTAGCGTAGAGTTGGTATTTGACAACACTGATGGACGCGCGCCGGGACAGTGGTCCCAATACGCAGAAATTTCGGTACGTCGTGTTTTGGCTCGCGACGGGGTTTCAAACTACTATATTAATAATAGCCACGTAAGAAGAAAAGACGTACAAGATGTATTCATGGGAACAGGGCTTGGTCCTAGAGCCTATGCCATTATTGAGCAGGGCATGATTTCTCGAATCGTAGAATCAAAGCCAGAAGAGATTCGTGTGTTTCTTGAAGAGGCTGCAGGCATTTCCCGATACAAAGAGCGTCGTCGTGAAACAGAATTACGATTAAATGATGCAAGAAATCATTTATCTAGAACGGAAGATATTTCTCGTGAATTAGAGAGTCAAATTGGTAAATTAGAAGGTCAGGCAGTAGTTGCAGAGAAGTACCGCGAATTACAGAGTGAATTGTCTAACTTACAAAATCTGTTGCTGTATTCCAGAAAAAGAGATGCTGAAAACTCCCGTCAGCGCGCCCAAAGAGAATTAGAAAAAATTCAAAATGAACTCGATGAGCAAATTGCCAATTTAAGAGAAACAGAAAAACGTCTAGAGCAAATTAGACAAGAGCATTATGAAAAATCGGATGCTGTCAATTTAGCACAAGGTCAAGTGTTTCAATCAAATAGTGATGTGTCACGTATTGAGAATGAGCTCAATAGTGTACGAAACGAAAAGAAACGTTTAGAAATTGAAGTTGATCGTCTGCACCAAGAAATAAAAGATGCAAAACATCGTATTACTTTGGATGAGCAAGCTCTACAGCAGCATCAAGAAGAACTGGTAAAAGCTCAGGAGCTGACGACAATTGCAAAAACTCGCGTTGCTGAATCCAGATCTCAGTTGCCTCAGGCACAGGAGCAGGCAAAACTCGCATCCCAGGCGCTAAATGTAGCGCGCGAAGAGAGAACAAAGCTAGATAATCAGCTAACAAAAGCCCGCTCTGATTACAACGCAGGGACACGTTTACTTCAGCAATTTGAAGAACGCCAACAACGTTTAAACCAAGAGTTAAATTCACTAACTCCTCCTAATCTTACTGAGCTAAACCGTTTGCGTTCTGAAGTGCGAGAGAGAGAAGTACGTATCACGATTTTAACCGCAGCAGTAAGTTCTTTTGATCAAAGAGTTAAGCGTTGCGAAAAAATGGTGAGAACTGCAAATGAGCTATACCAGCAACATCAAAAAAGAATTTCTAATGTTGAGGCGCAGTTAAAAGCTTTATTAGGTTTGCAAGAGAAAATCGCTGTTTCTCTCAATGCTAATGATTTAGTTAAAGAGTACCAGCTAGATAAACTTCCTCTCTTGTGGCAATTACTTGATGTTGATGCGGGATTTGAAACGGCCCTTGAAGCAGTATTAAAGCAACGGTTACGTGCCGTTGAAGTTGAAGATTTTAATCAAGTACACAATTGGGAGCAGCACCGACTTCCTCTGGGATTTAGTCTATTTAAAACACCTTCTGGCATATATACCTCTCAACATACAGTTAATTCTGAATGGGGTACGTTGTTATTGTCTCAAGTGAAAGTTAAATCACAAGTTAATCAAACATTAATTAATCAGTGGCTTGATCAAGTTTATGTAGTATCTTCTTTATCGCAAGCAATTAACTTGATGAGCCAATTACCTGCTGGTGTTGTTCTGGTCACAACAGAGGGTCATTGTGTGACTAACGCGACTGTAGAATTTTTTGCTCCGCAAGTTGAGGTTCATGGTGCAATTGGACGAGCTCGTGAAATTGAAGAGTTATTAATAGAAAAAGACCAATTACAGTTAAAAAATAATGATTTTGAGAATGACACTTTGTTGGCTGAAGAGGCTTTAATTGATGTGAGAAATCAATTAACCCAACATAGTGAGAGTTTACGTCAAGAAAGTGCCAAAATTCGCAGTTTAGAAATCGATAGTACGCGTCTTCAATCTGAACAACAGCGCTTTGAACAACGTAGTCAACAAATTCAATCTGAAATATCTGAAATCATTTCTAAACGAGCAGATGAACAAGTGTTACTCGATCGATTGATGTCAGAGACTGCTCACTATGAAAGTCAGTTAATAGTATTAAGACAGCAGTTTGAGTTAAAGGATGCAGCATGGAAAGAGGCGGAGCAGCATCTTGAAATGTGTCGTAAAGCATTACAAGCTGCTGAAGGATCTGAGCAGGAATCTAGCTATTTACTAAGAACAGCTCAATCTAAAATTGAGCTAATTAATAATAATCATAAGACTATTGTTGAAGATTTAAAACATAAAGAACCGCGCTTAAGTGAGGTTCAGCAGCAGTTAAGTATTATCTCTATCGAGCAGATAGAAAGTAATTTACAACAGGCTTTGCAAACTAGAGAGCACGTTGAAACAGCATTAAAACAGGCTCGTATTGATTTGGATAATTGTAGCGCTCAATTACGTGAGACCGAAGAAAGCCGTTTACGCGTTGAACAGCAACTTGATCCATTAAGAGAGAAGTTAAGTGATCTACGTTTAAAAGAGCAGGAAGCTCGCTTGGGTGTTGAGCAGGCATCGTTGACACTTGTAGAGAATAATGCAGACGAAGAAATGCTGGCAAGTCAAATGGAAAGAGGCGTTAGAACTTCGACGCTACAATCAGATATTACGCGTGTACAAAAAGATATTGAAGCATTAGGTCCTGTTAATCTTGCAGCATTGGTTGAACTCGAAGCATCAAGAGAAAGAAAGACATATTTAGACTCTCAGCAGGCAGATTTACAGGAAGCTGTAGAAACATTAGAAAATGCTATGAAGAAAATTGATCGTGAAACTAGGGATCAATTAAACGCTACCTTTAACCAAGTTAATCAGAGTTTTAGTACGCTTTTCCCATCGCTGTTTGCTGGAGGATATGCACGTATTGAGATGACAGGAGAAGAGATTCTCGATGCGGGTATACAAATCATTGCTCAACCACCTGGTAAAAAAACAACCTCAATACATTTGCTATCAGGTGGTGAGAAAGCTCTAACTGCCTTGGCTTTAGTGTTTTCCCTGTTTCAATTAAATCCTGCCCCTTTCTGTATTTTAGATGAGGTGGACGCACCACTTGATGACACCAATACTGAAAGATTCGTTAAGTTGGTGACAAAAATGTCTGAGTACACACAATTTTTATTTATTACACACAATAAAATTGCAATGGAAATGGCGCAGCAACTAGTTGGTATCACAATGGCTGAATCAGGTGTATCAAGAATGGTTGCTGTTGATGTGGATGAGGCCGTACGTTTAACTGAATCATTACCCGTTTAAGAATAAGGATAAATCATGACTGCTTTACAAATCGACTTAATTATTGCAGGTGTTGTTTTGGTCGTGGTTTTTCTTTTTGCTGGACGCATTCAAGAATATCGTCATCGAAAAAAAATTAAACAAAGTCATTCAGTACAGCAGGGTAGCCAACAAAACGAGTTTAATGATGGGTTAGTCGAACCCACGATTAGAATTATTAATGACGACAATATTTCTACTTTTTCTAGTGCGCAAGTAAATCAAGAAACAGGTTTGATAAAACAAGATGACGATATTAACCCGCGGTTTGAGTGGTCGGTTTTATTTGCTTCAAATGAAGATATTCAATATCGTGAATTAACTGATGAACTCAGTAAGTTGAAAGGATTATACGGTAGTGTTCATTGGCAACTATACGAAACCGACTCGAAATTATGGATTGATATAGAGAAATTTGATGCATCTCAGTCATATCGTTATTTAAGAGTAATTATGCCAGTATCTAGTCGATCAGGGCCATTAATAGAAACACGCTGGCAAGAGGTGATGACGGTACTATCTCAGTTTGCTTCTCGTTTAAAGTTGTCTATTAAATCAACAAAAGATAAAGAGCTATTTGATCGAGCTAAACAGGTTGAAGAGTTTTGTGCCAAAGTAGATATTATGATTGGTATGAATGTTTTATTTGGTGAAAATGCCAATATTGCTATGCAGAGTGTTAAAACTTTTGTTCAAGAAAAAGGATTAGAGTTGGGTGATGATGGCCTATTTCATTCATTCAATACGATGCACCAAGAGCTATACAGTCTTGGTGATAAAGATCAGCGTCCTATATTGAATATGGATAATGATCCAACCCTTGTAAAAGGATTGACATTAATTATTGATATTCCACAAATTAATGATGTAGCAGAAGCAATAACCGATGCGTTTACTTGTGCTAATGAGTTGGTTGCAAACTTTGGTGGAGTGGTGGTTGACGACAATCT
>JAJZPN010000009.1 GCA_021811145.1 Pseudomonadota bacterium | reverse complement strand
AGAGTTACTCGAAATGCTTGATAATTGTTTTCAGGAAAACGTAATTTAATTCTCTCAATTTCTTCAGTAATTAATGTGGTGGGACCGTCTTTAATCCTTAACCATTCCTCCTCTACTGCCTGAGTAAATTTCTCAGGCGTCATGGCTTTTACTAATATTTTTATTCTCGCTTTAAATTTGTTATCCCGGCGCCCATATCGGTTATAAACTCTTAAGATAGCATCCAAATAACTCAATAAATGCTTCTCTGGTAAAAACCCCCTGATCACCACTCCAACCATCGGCGTTCTTCCTAAGCCTCCGCCAACAATGACTCTAAACCCTAATTCACCATTGTCTTTTAAGGCATGCAGACCAATATCATGCACCATAGTTGCCGCACGATCTTGTGTTGAACCGTTTACAGCAATTTTGAATTTTCTGGGTAAGAAAGCAAACTCAGGGTGAAAAGTGGACCATTGTCGAATCAATTCACAATACACTCTCGGATCAATGACTTCATCGTGAGCCACACCTGCAAAGTGATCAGTAGTCGTATTCCGGACACAGTTACCACTGGTTTGAATGGAATGCATTTGTACCGCTGCTAAATCAGCTAGGATATTAGGTACATCAGCTAATTTAGGCCAGTTAAATTGTATATTTTGTCTTGTGGTGAAATGCCCTACTCCGCGATCATAGGTGCGTGCAATATGAGCCAATTGTCTTAATTGTTTACTAGACAATACGCCATAAGGTACAGCAATTCTTAGCATTGGGGCATGACGCTGGATGTATAAGCCGTTTTGTAACCTTAAAGGCCTAAATTCGTCTTCAGATAGTTTCCCTGCCAGAAAGCGTAGTGTTTGATCACGAAACTGAGCGACACGCTCATTGACTATTTGTTGATCAATTTCATCGTAGATATACATAAAAAAATAAGCAGACCAGTTAATTAGATCTGCTTATTTTAGACGAAACTTATATATTATTTTAAACTAAAAAATTACGTATTAATAACTTTTAATTATATTGTCATACATACGCTTTCAAAGTGCGCGAAAACTGCTCCAATGCTTTTATTCCACTGTTCTCGGCTCGTTCACACCAGACACTTAAATCGTGAACCAATTGATCTTTTGTTGCGTTGGTTTTGGTCCATAATGCTGCCAAATCATCGCGCATGGTTATTACCGTCTGTAAGCATTTGCTCTCCGCCATTAATTCTGAAAGAACCTGACGATCAGCTTCTTTTAAGTTGTTGCTATCGCGGTGTAACCAACGGTTAACCATTGCCATCATTTCGCTGCGTTTGGGTAAACCATGTGACGCTTTGAGATTATTTAATTCTAACGAACAGGTTTTTGATAAGTCAGCGGCATAGCGCGCAATGACATCGTAACGATTACGAATAATTGCTTGCAAAGTCTCCTCATCACAACTTGATTTTCTGCGATCAAAGCTGACTGTTGGGGCCACATTTTTCACTTTAGCTTGACCTAACATCTCTAAAATACGGATATATAACCAACCAATATCAAACTCATACCAACGATTGGATAGTTTTGCTGATGTGGCAAAGGTATGGTGGTTATTGTGTAACTCTTCACCACCAATTAAAATTCCCCACGGAAAAATATTAGTACTGGCATCACGGCATTCAAAATTACGGTAACCCCAAAAATGGCCTAAGCCGTTGACAACACCCGCTGCCCAGAAAGGAATCCAGAGCATTTGTACTAGCCAAATTAACATGCCTGGAACTACTCCAAATAAAGCCATATTAACAAGAGCCATAATAGTGACACCTAAACGACTGTGTTTGGAATAAATATTCCTTTCCATCCAATCATCAGGAGTACCATGCCCATAACGCTCCATGGTGGTTTTGTTCTTGCTCTCTTTTACATAAAGAAGAACCCCACCCCATAGTACTTTATTGATACCTAAAATTTGCGGGCTATGTGGATCATCAACAGTCTCACATTTAGCATGATGTTTGCGGTGAATAGCAGCCCATTCTTTGGTTACCATACCAGTTGTAAGCCATAGCCAAAAACGAAAAAAATGACTCGCTACAGGTCCCAACTCAAGGGAGCGGTGCGCTTGATGACGATGTAAGAAAATTGTGACACCAGCAATGGTGATATGAGTTAACACCAATGCCACAATAATATCTTGCCACCATGAAAAATGAGAAAAGCCTGAGAACCACATAAGCTATTTACCTTTAATAGATTTACACTTTTATTATAACAAAAAAACACATTTTGATCAATGGGTTACGTTAACGAGGCTCAATTTGTGCGCTGCCGCGAACGAGGTCCACTACAGTAAATTGTATGCCCATCGTATTCATCGTGGAATAAATGTCTGCTAATAATTGACTGCGAATTGTGTTGTCAGATAATTTGGCATCAGCAATCCAATATTCAAGCAATAACTCAAGACCATGTATCCCTAAATGGGTGAGCTGCAAGGTAGGCTCTGGCTTTGCCATTATCAATGCCTGTCGTTTAGCTAACTCTTCAATAACAGCCTTTACTTGACCGAAGTCAGTGCCAAAAGGCATTTGTAGTTTAATCGTCCTATATAAACCAATTCCCCCTTGGGTATGGTTAATTAACGATTGAGTCATAAAGGTTTCATTGGGTAACACAAAAAGAGTACCGTCCCCTGATTTAAGGGTGGTACAACGTGCTTCAAGCTTTAATACCTCACCTTGTTTCCCGTCAATAGTAACAATATCGCCAAGACGCACAGAACGATCAGCCAGAATAATAAAACCACTCACATAATTACTGGCAATTTTTTGTAGGCCAAATCCTAATCCCACTCCCAACGTTCCACCCAGTACAGAAAGGAAAGTTGAATCAATCCCAACCATAGGTAAGGTCATGATGACAGCTAAAAAGAGAATCAATCCTCGCAAAATCTTGACAGCAATGGCTTTGGCATTCCCATCTAAGGTTTCTGTACGCATAACTTTGCGTTCAATACTGGAGCCTAGCCACAGAGCTAGAGCAACCATAATGGAAAACACTAAAATTGCCTGTATCACCTGCAGTAAAGACACAGTACTGCCACCTAATGGGAAAGTAATGTCTCGCAAAATGTCTAATAGCGGCACCAATAACCCCGTGATATGTAGAGCAAACCCTAACCATACCAAGCGGACAAAGGTACTTTGTAAACTTAATACACGCTCAGAAACACTGAAAATATGTTTTAAAATATACACACCAATTCGTGCTAACCCCAGCGTTAGGGTCAAAGCAAGCGCCATATGCACGATTGGTGAAGGTCTTCCTTGCGAGAAAAAGCGCGTAAATAAGTCAAGCGTTACTGTTGCTACTAAAGCAAACACAATACCTCGTAAATCCTCTCGAAAACGATGGTCTGTAGTTTGTCTTGCCAATACAGAAGAAGCACCAAAAGCAATAATTAATGAGGCAAATATAACCGGAACTTGCCAAAGGTGCCTAGGTTGAAATAATGCTTGAAAAAATTCAATTAAAGTAATGCCATAGTCACTGACATCGCTCATAAAACCACTCCCTAACTGACTTTACGTTGCCATATTGCAGCAAAAAAACCATCCGTACCATGTTTATGCGGTAAACATTTCAAATACTGTTCACTTAATGAACCTAACTCTAATGGCTCAGTATTAGTTAAAACAAAATCCGGGTGTTTATCAGAAAACCACTTTACTTGATCTTCATTTTCTTCAGATAAAATACTACAAGTAGCATACATAAGCATACCACCTGGTTTCACGCAATGAGCAGCTGACTCTAAAATCGCTCTTTGTTTCACAACCAACTCATCAACTCCTTGAGGAGTTTGTCGATATTTAAGGTCAGGGTTACGCCTTAGGGTACCAAGACCACTACAAGGAGCGTCAACTAACACACGATCAGCCTTACCATTAAGTCGTTTTACTCGTTGGTCGCGTTCACTCTCGATTAATACAGGCATAATATTAGATAACCCCGATCGTTTTAATCGAGGCTTTAACTGGTCAAGACGTTTTGATGACACATCAAAGGCGTAAACACGTCCATGATTATGCATGAGTGTTGCCAATAACAATGTCTTTCCTCCAGCACCGGCACAAAAGTCAATAATCAAATCACGTCTTTTCGGCGCTAACATTAGCCCTAATAGCTGACTACCTTCATCCTGAATTTCAAAGTAACCTTTTTTGAATAACAGCAAATCCTGCAAAGAAGGTCTGCCTTGTATACGAATTCCAAGAGGCGAATGTGGGGTAATACTGGCATTAAACCCTAAACTTAGTAACTCGTTTAATACTTCTTCACGACTCGCTAAAAAAGTATTCACTCTAATATCAAGCGGTGCCTCATACATCATCGACCGCCCTAAAGCGAGTAATTCTTCTTCCGTATAGAGGTCTTTTAATTTATTTACTATCCATTCTGGTAACCCAGTTTTTATGGATAAACTAGGAGTTACGGGGCTTGCTTTAACCTCTTTTAACCACTGCAATTCATCAGAGGTACATAGCCTCTCAAGGTCGCGTAAACTTCTGCCTTCAATTTTCATATGAAAGAGCAACGCCAGACGGCGAGAAGCATGTATTGGCGCGAAAGGGAGTAAACTTTCCGCGTGTCTTAATATTCCATAAACTGTCTCAACTATATATCGACGATCATGTCCGCCAATTTTAGTTTGTTCACGAAAAAACTGACGTAACACTGCGTCAGTAGGTTTCTCAAATGACAGTATCTCATTTAGCGATTCTATCAATGATTGAAATTGATTAAGATGAATAGGTGTAGTCATGAGCTCAAGCTAGGCGCTATTAACGTCTGCCCTGCACTATCAGAAGGCAATACCACCATTTGCTTATTTCTCCACTGTAAAAGTCCTTGAGCCCACCACTGAATAACACGTGGGTAAATAATATGTTCTTCTTTTAATACGCGCTGCGCGAGAGTTTCCTCATTATCACTTGATAATACAGGTACAACGGCTTGAGCAACAATCGGCCCTGCATCCAACTCTTCTGTTACAAAATGAACAGTACAACCATGTACTTTCACCCCAGCCGCTAACGCTCTGTTATGGGTATGTAATCCAGTGAAAGAAGGTAAAAGAGAAGGATGTATATTAATTAATCGACGAATAAAGTGATTCACAAATGTAGGTGTTAGGATACGCATAAATCCAGCCAACACCACCAATCCAGGGCGATACTCTTCGATTACTTTAATTAATTGAGTATCATAATCAAGTCGAGTAGCGTAGGAGCGATGATCCACGATGCGTGTTGGAATCCCTTTATCTTGGGCAAAAACCAACCCTGCAGCGTCAGGTTCGTTACTAATTACCGCAGCGATATGAACAGGTAAATTCGCTTCTACAATTGAGCGCATATTGGAGCCACGCCCAGAAATCAAAATAACAATACTAGGTAAGCCCGTCACGCTATATAACAACTGTAGCAGGTTGATCTTGTTGACGCTCTTTGATTATTCCAATTTGCGACGCTTTTACTCCTAGGTTTGCCAACTGATCTAATGCAGACTGTTTATCCTGAGGAGAAACAATCACTATAAAACCAATACCACAGTTGAATACTCGATGCATCTCATCCTCTTTGACTTGACCCACTTGTTGCAACCAATTGAATACAGCGGGGCGCTGCCATTCTGTTGAGTGAATTTCAGCTTGTAATCCATCAGGCAATACACGTGGGATATTGTCCACTAATCCACCCCCCGTGATATGTGCCATCCCTTTCACTGTAACACTTTTCATCAAAGATAATATGGGTTTCACGTAGAGCGCTGTAGGACGCATCAATACATCACCTAAGCTCATACCTGGATAATGCTCACCCGGAAAAGGTTTATCCCACGCTACACCTGAACGTTCAACAATTTTACGAATTAATGAGTAACCGTTAGAATGTGGACCGCTTGAAGCAAGACCAATGACCACATCACCTGCCACAATACTCTTACCATTAACCAGTTTACTTTTTTCGGCAACACCAACAGCAAAACCGGCTAAGTCATACTCTCCTTGCGGATACATACCAGGCATCTCTGCCGTTTCTCCACCAATTAACGCACAACCAGACTCCTCGCAACCTTTTGCAATACCTGAAATAACACTGCTTGCAATATCCACATCCAAGTGACCACAGGCAAAGTAGTCTAAAAAGAACAAGGGCTCAGCGCCTTGCACTAAAATATCATTGACACTCATAGCGACTAAATCAATACCCACACTATCATGACGATTAAGTTCAAAGGCGAGTTTTAATTTCGTGCCCACTCCGTCAGTGCCAGATACCAAAACAGGCTCTGAAAAACGTTTCCCAATTTCCACAAGAGCAGCAAAGCCACCGATACCGCTAATGACCTCTGGTCGTAGGGTGCGCTTAGCTAAAGGCTTAATTCTTTCAACAAGCGCATCTCCGGCGTCTATATCAACACCGGCATCACGGTAAGATAAGGGGGAATGTAAACTTTCAGACACAAATCTCTCCAAATTTATAGTCAGACTGAGTGACATCACTGTTTGACCTGTTAAAATAGGTCAATTATGACTCTATCGGCTATTTTAACCTAAATGTCACGAAATAACCCTATTTCTGCATCAACTCCCTGGGGGTTGGTAGCAGTGCTTCTTATTTTATGGCTGATTTATTCACTATCAGCTGTGTTAATGCCCTTTGCAGCAGCGATTTTGCTCGCCTATTTGTGCTTTCCGTTAATACGTTTTTCACAACGCTTTAATATACCCAGAGTAATCAGCACCCTCATCATGCTGTCTATTCTATTAGGTATCTTAGCTCTCCTGTTATTGGTTGTATTACCCTTACTGTTTCACGAGATCAATCAACTTCTTCAACAACTTCCCACTATTCTTGACAGATTAAGACAAGGCCCTCTACCCGGTCTACCCAATTTAGCACCTGATAATACTTGGCTTGATTTAACCAAAATCAGATCCAATGTCATCGATTACATTCACTCCTCTAATAATCACGTCGACAAACTGGTTCAATCTGCCACCCATGGCAGCGCCATTGTCATTGAGTCCATATTAAGTTTATTACTGATTCCCGTGGTTTTTTTCTATCTATCTAAAGACTGGGAAACAGTTGTTCAATTTTTACTCAACCTTTTCCCACAGGAGCAACATCAACGGGTATCCACCATTGCCAAAGAAGTCGATACAGTACTTGGACAATATTTACGTGGGCAACTACTCGTCATGATTATCATGGCTAGTTTCTATAGCCTCGGGCTGTTAGTTGTCCATTTAAAAGCGGGATTTGCGTTAGGCTTACTGACAGGGACATTAGTCTTTATTCCCTATCTGGGTGTATTCACCGGTTTTTTACTGGCGTTTATTGCCAGTGTTGCCCAAGACCCTTCTTTTTCCTTAAGCCTATATGTCCTATTGGTGTTTATTATTGGACATGTCATTGAAGCTTGGATTGTTACTCCAAGGGTAGTGGGAGAAAGAATTGGCCTACATCCTGTTATGGTTATTTTTTCATTGTTAGCCTTTGGTCGTTTATTGGGTTTTTTTGGTATTTTAATTGCTCTACCCATGGCTGCTAGCGTTAAGATTATTCTCAAACACCTACGATCTGATTCCTAGTTCAAACTGCTATGCGTCAATTAGTTCTTGAAATCCCCCCTTTACATCAGCCAAGTTTAAATAACTTTGTTACAGGTAATAATACCGAAACGTTGTCTTTATTACATACCTGGCTCAAGGGGCATGGCGAACAAATTATCTATTTGTGGGGTGAGGAAGGAATAGGAAAAAGCCACTTATTAATGGCACTCCATGATCAGTTACAAGCCTCACAGCGATCGGTTCAATTAATCAAAGCCACTGACAGTACTATTATTGACGAATGTACAGATCAATTTTTATTGGTTGATGACGTACACAATCTATCTCGCGAGGGGGCAATCAGTTTATTTAATCGATTCAATGAACGACGTGAACAACACCTCTTTCTGTTAGTCAGCGGAGATGCTCCCCCTCATCAACTCTCTCTTCTACCAGATTTAGCAACACGGCTGAGCTGGGGGCTTGTATTACGTTTACATGCCTTAAGTGATGAAGAGAAGATCGAAGCGCTACAGCAACATGCTTATAACCTAGGGATTCATCTTTCTCATGAATTGGCCTTATATTTACTCCAGCGTTGGCATCGTGATATTCGCTCACTATTACAAGTTCTAGAAGAATTAAATCGCTGGTCGCTGTCTTTACATAAACCAATTACAATGCCACTAATACGTGATGCATTAAACAACCTAAGAGAACAATCTGCATGAGTAACAAACGATTAGTATTATTTGATCTCGATAACACCTTATTGAGTGGAGACAGTGATTTTGAATGGGGGTTATTTTTAGCCAGTAAAGGGGTCCATGATCGGACCACTTATGAAGCACAAAATCTTGCCTTTTATGAAGATTATCGAGCTGGTCGTCTTGATATAGACGTGTTTTTAGATTTTCAGTTAAGTCCCTTAGCCAGACATTCTCGCCAACAGCTTAATCTATGGCATACTGAATTTTTAAACACACGTATACAACCACTAATCACCGATAAAGCCAAGGCTATAATTGCCAAAGAAAAAGAAAGTGCCGATTTAATGGCTATTGTGACTGCCACCAACAGCTTTGTGACGCGTCCTATCGCTGATTTATTAACTATCGACCATTTAGTCGCCACAGAACCTGAAGTATTAACTAATGGAGAGTATTCAGGTAAAGTCTCAGGGATTCCTTGTTTTCAAGCAGGGAAAATCACCAAGGTTTTATCTTGGCTAAATCAACTTAACCATCAGTGGCAAGATTTCAGTGAAACTGTTTTTTATTCTGATTCATTGAATGATCTCCCCTTATTAGAAAAAGTGAGTCATCCTGTTGCTGTCGACCCTGATAACACACTACTTTCACATGCCAAGGAACGTGGATGGTCCATTATTTCACTGCGTTAAATTATGATTAAAAAATTTATCAATAAAGTACTTAAACGCAATCAATCCAATTCAACCATTAAGGCCACTGTTATTGGTCCTTCTAAGCATCATATTGATAGAAATCATATTAGTCATTGCGCTCTGGGAGTCATTAAACAATTACAAGAGGCTGGATTTCAAGCTTATATAGTAGGTGGAGCAGTACGTGATTTACTGTTAGGCAAAACACCTAAAGATTTTGATGTGGCAACCAACGCCACTCCCGAACAAGTAAAAAAAATCATTCGACGTTCACGTATTATTGGTCGGCGTTTTCAAATTATCCATGTACAGTGTGGCCAAGAAATTGTTGAAGTCTCAACCTTCAGAGCAAAAAGTGGGAAAGAGTCGCAGCATCAACAAGTTGACGAACATGGTCGCCTCACGCGTGATAACGTGTTTGGTACTTTAGAGGAGGATGCTGAGCGCCGTGATTTCACGATTAATGCATTGTTTTATGATCCTCAAAAAAATGAAGTGCTTGACTATTTTGATGGGGTAAAGCATCTCAAGCAAAAACATATCACCATGATTGGAGAGCCCATTCAACGCTACCGGGAAGATCCTGTGCGCATGTTAAGAGCAGCACGTTTTTGCGCCAAACTGGGGTTTACATTAGACCATGCCTGTAAAGAACCTATTACCACTCTGAATGAATTGTTATTAAACGTTCCTGAATCAAGATTGTTTGATGAACTGTTAAAAATCCTTCTATCAGGACATGCGGTAAACAGTCTAGAGCAATTACGCCAACTCAATTTAGGGAGTTATTTAATTCCCTCATTAGACAATACATTATCAGATAAACAAGGAGCCTCTTTTATCCAGCAGGCATTACTCAATACTGACCAACGGATTGAAAAAGACTTAGGCGTGTCTCCCAGTTTTCTCATGGCAACACTCCTGTGGCCAAGCTTACAGTTACGTTGGCAACAGTATCTTAATAAGGGTGAAAAAAACCTACCTGCATTGTTTACTGCAATCCACGATGTACTTGTAGAACAAGATGAAGTATTAATGATTCCAAAACGCTTTGAAGGAACCATGAAAGAAATATGGGGTTTACAACCTCGTTTTGAACAACGCTCCGGCCAACGTCCTTTTAAACTACTTCAACATCCTCGTTTTCGTGCAGGATATGATTTTCTGATACTACGCGCCCAAGTGGGGGAGATAGATGCGTCTCTTGGTCAATGGTGGACAGAGTTCCAACAGGCCAAGCCTGAAGACAGAGAAGCCATGTTAGTCAAACCCGACAAACCCATTACACGTAAACGTAGGAAACCCAAAGCATGACTCGCGTCTTTATCGGGCTAGGCAGTAATCTTGATCAACCAACACAACAACTAAAAAAAGCAATTACTGAATTTGATCATATTCCGCTTACCTCTGTGGTTCAAATCTCTCCGTTTTATCAAACTAAACCTGTTGGTTATCTTGATCAACCTGATTTTGTCAATGCGGTCATTGAGGTAAATACATATCTTGAACCTAAAGAGCTATTGGCGCATATGCAGCTTATTGAGAAACAACATGGACGAATTCGTACTTTTCAAAATGCACCACGAACTTTGGATCTAGATTTGCTTGCTTTTGAGCAGTTGGTCTATCACGATAGTGAACTCACACTCCCCCATCCTCGTATTCAAGATAGGGCTTTCGTGTTAGTGCCATTTAATAATATTGCGCCAGAATTTGTGATTCCCACTATCGGTAAGGTGAGTGAACTTGCACTACAATGTCAACAGGATGATATGCACATAATGGAAGAACCACTTGTATGAAAATTTTAGGTGAACGTTTTCGCTATATTGCTGTTGAAGGTCCTATTGCCGTTGGTAAAACGACACTAACAAAGTTATTATCAGCCACACTCAATGCTGAATTAATGTTAGAGGACGCTGAATCCAATCCGTTTTTAGAGCGCTTCTATCGCCAACCCGATCGCTATGCTTTTGTGACACAGATGTTTTTCTTGTTTCAGAGAACACTGCAAGCCTCAGCCCTTAAACAACGTGATCTGTTTGAAGCGCCTACTGTCTCTGATTTTTTACTGGATAAAGATTTGCTATTCGCCAAACTCAATTTAGCTAATGATGAGTTTGATCTGTATCAGCATATGTATCAACATTTAAGACCCACAACTCCTACCCCTGACTTGGTCATCTATCTTCAAGCTTCCGCCGATGTACTGATAGAACGATTAGATCGACGCGGATGGTTTGTAGAGAAACCTATTTCAGAAAAGTATTTACGAACGATTGCTGAAAGTTATGCACAATTTTTTCATGAATACGACGCATCACCCCTATTGATTGTAAATAGTGATAATCTTAATTTTGCTGACGATCCAGAGGATTACCAACTGTTGTTAACACGCATACAACAAATAAGAAGTCGACGAGAATTCTTTAATCGTGCATAAATGCATGAGACAATATGACAAATTATGTCAAAAAGCCACGCTATGGATGTTATTACTACTGTTGAACAATTAAGAAAAAGATTGGCTCATGAGAAAAATGTTGCCCTCGTGCCTACTATGGGTAACCTTCATGCTGGCCATATCCAACTGATTAAAGAAGTTAAACCTCGTGCTGCCTGTCTTGTAACCAGTATCTTTGTTAATCGTTTGCAGTTTGGTCCAAGCGAAGACTTTAATCGATACCCACGAACCTTAGAAGCGGATTGTGCTCATTTATTAAAAGCCGGTTGTGATGTGGTCTTTGCTCCTGATGAAAAGGAAGTGTATCCCACAGCACAAGAATATACTGTTGACCCTTCAGAATTACAACATGTTCTTGAAGGAGCCTTTCGCCCAGGGCATTTTCGTGGGGTAGCCACAGTTGTTCTAAAACTATTTAATATGGTGCAACCACAATTAGCTATTTTCGGTAAAAAAGACTACCAACAATATTTGGTTTTAAAGGACATGGTCTCTCAATTAGCCCTACCAATTGAAATCGTTCCAGCTGAAACCGTGAGAGCCGCTGACGGATTGGCGTTGAGTTCTCGTAATAGTTATCTTTCACCTATTGAGCGAGAAGAGGCGATACAACTATATCAACAGCTCTCCTCTATTAAGAAAGCGATTATGAATGGGAATAAAGATTTCAATGCTCTTGAGACCTCAGCAATCAGTTACCTTAATGCCAGAGGGTGGCAAACAGACTATATCGCCATTCGCTCACAAGATCACTTACAAGGAGCGCAAACTCATGATAACCGTCTAGTGGTGCTCGGTGCATCACGATTAGGTAAAACGCGTCTTATTGACAATCTTGAAATTGAATTAAGATAGGATTTATTATGCTGATCGAAGACTATATCAATACACTCAAAGATCAGCATAAACATATTGATAGTCAAATTAATATTCTGTCACAGCAACAACATAATCATGAATTTGAAATCCGTCGTCTTAAAAAAATAAAGTTAAAACTTAAAGATCACATAGAACAACTTGAGCGTTCATTAACTCCCGATATTCCTGCATGAGGTTGTCATAATGTCAGCAACTACTTATATGATTAGTGTCCG
Organism: Pseudomonadota bacterium; assembly: GCA_021811145.1. GTDB lineage: Bacteria > Pseudomonadota > Gammaproteobacteria > Burkholderiales > Ferrovaceae > PN-J185. The sequence goes on along the minus strand of JAJZPN010000009.1, from coordinate 52,270 downwards.
CAATTTAGATGAAGCAAAACTGGCTCGCGAAAAGGGAGCACAACTGATTGAGGCGATACACCCAAATAACAAACAAGCGATTATGCCCTTAGGAGAACTGCGATTAATAACCAAGCATTTTGAAGATGTGTGTCCCGTAGGAGCGTTTTGCGGTGACATCCCGATGCAAACGCAACGGTGGATTGAAGCCATTGAAACGCTCTCAGCAGCAGCAGTTGATATTTTGATTCTACCCATTCGCTTTCCTAGCAATCTAACAACTCTGCTTCAAGAAACAGGACATCTTACAGATTTGTATCCTACTTGCGCGCTAATCGACCCACTCTCTTTACCAAACGATGTCACCATGGAAACGGTCATTGCCGCTATTGGCGGATGTCATTGGATGGGTATTTGTTTAGAAATAAATAACCCAATTGATGAAGCGCTTTTAGCAACACTTCACAATTGGGTTAATTTAATTCACGAATCTGATTTAATGGCTGGGATAGCTGTCAACAACCACTCAACGAACCTAGAACAGATTGAGGCAGATTTTATTCGTCTGCCTCTTTCTCAATTTAAATAATATTTAAAGTAATTTATCGCACCAATCAAATACTGAATGCAGCGCGTTAGTTAAGTGTTCGGGTTGGGTTCCCCCTGCTTGTGCCATATCTGGACGCCCTCCTCCTTTTCCTCCCACTTGTTGCGCCACCATATTAATGAGTTCTCCCGCCTTGACTTTACCAGTCAGATCCTGAGTAACCCCAGCAATCAGTGATACTTTTGTTTGGTCTTTAGAGCCCAGAACAATAATTGCAGAAGACAAATGGGACTTTAATGCATCTAATGTTTCACGTAATGTTTTACTGTCTGCATCACGAATTTCCGCACTAAGGACTTGTGTGTTTTTAATTAATTTAACTTGATTAACTAAATCAACACTTTCTGACTGAGCCAATTTGGCTTTCAATTTTTCTAATTCACGCTCCAACTGTTTCACGTTATCTAACATGAGGGATAGTTTTTGTACCAACTCTTGAGGAGGCGCTTTAAGTTTTAATGCTGCCTCAATCAATTGATCCTGTTCCTGGTGGGTATAATCCAAAGCCAATTGACCTGTTACTGCCTCAATACGTCTAATTCCTGAGGCCACACCCGATTCACTCACAATACGAAAGAGGCCAATATCACCCGTACGCCCCACATGCGTTCCGCCACATAGTTCAGTTGAAAACCCTCCCATACCGACCACACGAACTTCATCGCCGTATTTCTCACCAAATAAAGCCATCGCGCCTTTCTTTATGGCATCATCGTAAGTCATGATGCTAACAGCAACAGAATGGTTATCGCGTATTTGTTGATTAACCAAATCCTCGATACGACGTTTCTGCTCTTGGGTTACAGGTTTGTCATGAGAAAAATCAAAGCGTGTTTTATAAGGATCCACTAAAGAGCCACGCTGATGAACATGGTCGCCTAATACCTCACGTAATGCTGCGTGAAGTAAATGGGTTGCGGAGTGATTCCATTGAGCAGATGAGCGCAATGCTTGATTCACTTCGGCTCGCAGTGTATCGCCCACTTGAATTTTACCCGTTAAGACTTGTCCCACATGACCAAATACCTGTGACTGAATTTTTTGAGTATCAGTGACGTTGAATGTGCCATGTGAACTAATGAGTTGTCCTTGATCTCCTACCTGCCCACCTGACTCAGCATAAAAAGGAGTCTGATTTAATACAACTAAACCATGTTGACCATGATGGAGTTCATTCACAGAGGTTCCTTCATGGTAAAGAGCAACAATCTCAGCATCAGAAAACAAATGCTCATAACCTAAAAATTCTGTGCCAGAACCTGAATAATCAATTTGATGTTGAGTGGTAAATTTTGATGCGGCTCTGGCTCTTTCACGCTGTGCTTCCATAGCCTGTTCAAAGCCCGCGATATCAAGCGTAATACCTCGCTCACGAGCAATATCAGCCGTTAAATCCATCGGAAAACCATAGGTGTCATATAGTTTAAATACTGTTTCACCACTTAACATCTTATCTTCTTGATGAAGCGCTTCTTCTAACACGGCCATACCATTCTCAAGCGTTTCAGCAAAACGTTCTTCTTCTTGTAAAAGAACGGCTTTAACTTGGTCTTGTTTGGCTACCAATTCAGGATAGGCATCCCCCATCACACGACTCAAATCTGCCACCAAACGATGGAAGAATGTATGTTTTTGCCCTAATTTGTAGCCATGACGTATTGCACGCCGAATAATTCGGCGCAATACATAACCACGCCCTTCATTACTGGGGATAACCCCATCTACTACCAAGAAGGAACAAGCACGAATATGATCTGCAATCACTTTTAGAGAATTGTGACTTAAATCAGCAGTATGAGTTTCTCTGGCTGCAGCTTTAATCAGCTCTTGGAAAAGATCAATCTCATAGTTACTGTGTACCTGTTGCATGATGGCTGAGATTCTCTCTAACCCCATACCGGTATCCACAGAGGGTTTGGGCAAGGGATGTAGTACCCCTTTCTCATCGCGGTTAAATTGCATGAACACGAGATTCCAAATCTCAATGTAGCGGTCTCCATCCGCTTCGGGTGTACCAGGAGGACCTCCGGCCACATCCGGGCCATGATCGTAAAAAATCTCACTACAAGGACCGCAAGGACCAGTGTCACCCATTTGCCAGAAGTTATCGGAGGTACTAATTCTCGTGAAGCGTTCTTCAGGAATACCAATTTCTTTTAACCAAATAGAGGCAGCCTCTTCATCATCGTGGTAGGCGGTTACCCATAGCTTCTCTTTAGGTAGCTTTAACTCTTCTGTTAAAAACTGCCAGGCAAAATGTATCGCATCACGTTTAAAGTAATCACCAAAACTAAAGTTACCCAGCATTTCGAAAAAAGTATGATGACGTGCTGTGTACCCGACATTTTCTAGGTCATTATGTTTACCACCTGCTCTAACGCTACGTTGACTGCTGGTTGCGCGGCTATAGGATCGTTTATCGACACCCAAAAAAACGTCTTTAAATTGCACCATACCTGAATTGGTAAATAATAAGGTGGGATCATTGGCAGGCACCAAAGGACTTGATGGCACAACGGTATGACCGTGGCGCTCAAAAAACTTTAAAAATCGATCTCGAATCTCAGCAGATTTCATAGCAATGGCTTAATAAATAAAGAAAATAGTGTTTATTCTACCAAAAACCTGAAAAACCAAAGAAAAAGAATGCGTTAGATTAATCCTCACCGCGCAACAGAGACTGAATTATGGCCATGCTAAAACCACGATTTTGTAAATAGCGGCCCTGTTTAGCCCTTTCCTCAGCGTTCCTAGGTAAGCTTTGGAAACGTTTGGCCCACACCGCCTTAGCTTGGGTAAGCTCATCATCTTTCACGTCAACTAAAACCTGCTGAATAATCTCATCAGGAATACCATGCATGAGTAAATCCTGTTTGATACGTAATGCGCCATGCTTATTTTGTCGCGCTCTTACAATCATTTCTGCTGTTCTTAGATCAGACTGTAAGCCCTCTTGCTGAAGGACATCAAGAAGTTGATATATTTCATCGGGTGATACGGATAAAGGAGAGAGTTTTCTGAACAACTCACGCCGAGAGTGCTCCCGGCGTGCTAAATAATCAAGTGCTTTTTGTCTTAAAGAGATATCTGCCACAATACATTAATCATCAGCAGAGGGAACAGCTACAGCCATTTTGATACCACTGGATTCACGAATTTTGTTTTCAATCTCATTGGCAATCTCAGGATGTTCTTTTAAGTATTCGCGAGCATTGTCTTTACCTTGACCGATTTTTTCTCCTTGATAGGAGTACCAAGCTCCAGCCTTTTCAACAATTTTTCCGAGAACACCAAGCTCAATAATCTCGCCTTCACGAGAAATGCCTTCACCGTACAGAATATCAAAGTCAGCCACTTTAAAAGGAGGAGATACTTTATTTTTAACCACTTTTACACGTGTTTCACTACCTACCACTTCATCTCCTCGTTTAATAGAGCCAACGCGACGAATATCAAGACGTACTGAAGCATAAAACTTCAATGCATTACCACCAGTAGTAGTTTCAGGATTACCAAACATCACACCAATCTTTAAGCGAATTTGGTTAATAAATACCACTAAACAATTCGATCGTTTAATGTTACCTGTTAGCTTTCTTAAGGCCTGGGACATTAATCTTGCATGAAGCCCCACATGTGAGTCACCCATTTCTCCTTCGATCTCAGCACGTGGTGTCAATGCAGCAACAGAGTCCACGACCACAATATCAACTGATCCAGAGCGCACTAACATATCAGCAATTTCAAGAGCTTGCTCGCCTGTATCAGGCTGCGAAATCAGTAAATCAGTAACATTAACACCTAATTTTTGTGCATATACTGGATCTAGTGCATGCTCAGCATCAATAAATGCGGCCACCCCGCCTTTTTTTTGCATTTCTGCAATTACTTGTAGAGTTAGGGTGGTTTTACCCGAAGATTCAGGCCCATAAATTTCTACAATTCTACCGCGCGGTAATCCACCCACTCCCAAGGCCAAATCTAAGCCTAATGAGCCAGTAGAGATCACCTCAAAATCACGCTCTATCTCAGTTTCTCCAAGACGCATTACAGCGCCTTTGCCAAATTGTTTTTCAATTTGTGAGAGTGCCGCCGACAAGGCTTTACTTTTATTGTCATCCATAATCATGTTTCCTGAAATATCATCTGCATTGAAGGCGCCACTTATGCCAAAAATGTTAACCGTGACGGACTTGGTCCGAGATGACCAAGTACTGTAATTATATCCAGTTATTTTGCTTTTGCAATACCCACTTGAACTGGCCTTAAGGATTGAGAATATATACGAATTAGAAGAGAAAAAAACCACACAAAAGAGAATTTTTTGACTATTTTGCCATACAGGCTATTCCCCTTCCCGATACATGAAAGGGGAATAGTGAATACATATTATTCGTGTTTTTCTAGCTTATGATTAAGAATCAGCGCCAATAAGGTTGTCACTGCACCTGACAACAAATAGAGACCTACATAAGCAAGACCATAGTGACTAGTAAGCCACAATACAATCAAAGGAGCAAAGGCTGCACCTAGTAGCCAAGATAAATCAGCACTTAAAGCCGCCCCCATATATCGGTAAATAGAGGGGAAGTTGCTAGCTGTAGCGCCAGAAGCTTGACCATAGGACAATCCAACCAAAATAAAACCAACGAAAATATAAAGATTTTGTCCTAGTTGTCCACCTCCAATAAGTAAAGGCGTAGTGACACTAAAGATCCCGATTAGTACGGCGACACCTGCTAAGGTATGACGACGACCAAATTGATCTGCAATCACCCCAGAGGCGATCATTCCTAAAGCAGCGAAACCTGCTCCAACCATTTGAATCAATAAGAAATCATTGATCGAGCGATCAGTGTTTAGCACAATCCAGGATAAAGGAAACACAGTAACTACATGAAATAAGGCATAGCTTGCTAAGGCAGCCAGAGCACCCAATAAAATGTTTCTCTTTTGGCTAATCAATAACTGTGAAAACTGGGGGGGTGGTATCAACGCATTGTCGTCAAGTAAACGCGTATATTTTGCTGATGTAACTAATCTAAAACGTAAAAATAAAGCCATCATATTCAATACAAAGGCTACAAAGAAAGGATAGCGCCAACCCCATTCTAAAAAGTCCTGGTTAGACAATTGTGAATGAAAATACCAAAAAGCCCCTGTGGCTATCGCAAACCCTAGGGGTGAACCGAGTTGGCCTAACATCGCATACCAACCACGTTTTTTAGCGGGCGCATTCAAAGCAAGTAAAGAAGGGAAACCGTCCCAAGATCCACCCACAGCTAGTCCTTGGCCAATTCTTAGCATTGCTAACAAGACAATTGCCATTGGCCCTAAAAATGCATAACTTGGAACAAAGGCCATACCAGCAGTAGAAAAACCCAATAAAAATAATGCGACAATTAACTTGGTAGTTCTATTCGAGCGCTTTTGAACATACATTAAGAGACTTGTCCCTAATGGCCGCGCGATGAAAGCTAAAGAAAACATAGCAAAGGAGGCCAATGTGGCATCGAGCGCGGGGAGGAACGGAAAAAATAAAGTTGGAAAAACCAACACAGAAGCAATGGCATAGACAAAGAAGTCAAAATGCTCAGAGCAACGCCCCATAAATACTGCCGCTGACACTTCCCCTAAATCAATGGTTTGAGCATCATGACTTGCAGCCCGCTCACGAGAGGATAACCCTGCTAAATTTAATTGATTCAAATCACCTGATACCATCGTTCTCTCCTCCAAAACTCATTGTTTTTTTATATTGTTATAAACCTGTTTTTTTAACTAGGTTGAGTTCAGTCTAACAGAAAACATATAAATTATTGATATTTACTAAAATAAATCAATAAGTACTTGTTCCTAATCAAAAAAACGTGATTTTGCGAGACAATGATCAAGATTCATTAATGCTTTACGTTGCTTATAAACCATCCTTAAATAACAAAGGCTTAACCCCTATGAATGGCCTTTATAACATCGCTCTTAAATTACTAATTAATGATCGGGGGAAGTTTTTAGCATTATTAATCGGTGTCACTTTCTCCATATTTCTGATCACTATGATGACATCCATGTTTTCAGGTATTCTGAACCGCGCTTCTTCTTCTGTGAATAATGTCGGCGCTAAAATATGGGTATTAGATCCTGCCGTAACCAATATTGTTAGTAGTATTCCTCTACCTGATTACGTATTAAATTACGCCAAAAGTGCTCGGGGAGTGAAATTTGCATCACCGATCTTCTTTAGTACAGCTCTTGCAAAACTCAAAGATGGACTCTATCAGCCAATTTCTATTATTGGGATTGATGATAAAACACTGTTTGGTCGGCCACCTCTTGTTACAGGAAATATTCAAGATATCTTTGCAGAAAATGGTTTTATTATTGTTAAGGATTCAGACTATGAAAAATTACACAGCCCCATGATTGGAGACGAATTTGAAGTGAATGACTTTCGTGCAAAAATTGTAGGTATTGCAACACTTCCCTATTCAGGTATTTTTGGTATTCCCACTCTTTACACCACCTACCAACGGGCTATCACTTATCTACCTACAGGACGCTCTACTATCTCCTATATTTTGATTGAACCGCAAACTGATAAAGATATTGAACAGATTAAAAACGATATCAGGAAAATTGGCTACGAAGCGCTCACCCGAGAGGAATTCACCAATAAAATCGCTAATTTCTATAAATATAGAACTGGACTTGGTATTAATGTATTACTGATGACAGTAATTAGTTTCATAGTTGGGTTATCTATTTCAGGACAAACTTTTTACAGTTTCATCTATGAAAATCTTGAAAAGTTTGGCGCTTTAAAAGCAATTGGCGCTAAGGGCAGTGAATTAATTAAGATGATTTTAATTCAAAGCTTATTCACCTCCTTAGTAGGCTATGGCATGGGAGTTGGTCTGGCTGCATTGGTTATTCTTTTTGCACGAGAGCGAGTAGCCAATTACGCGGCCCAAATCACCTTTAACAATCTGTTCCTGGCATTGGGGTTAGTCCTCATTATCGCGGCTATATCAAGCTATATTGGAATTAGAAAAGTACTTACTATTCAGCCTTTTGATATTTTTAGAAATTAATCATGACTATTCAACCGGTTGCAGTAAAAGTTACTCATATAGACAAATGGTTTGGTGAGAACAGCAATAAAACATATGCTGTACGTGACACCAGTTTTATTGCAAACAAAGGGGAGATACTCTTTATCGTAGGGCCGTCAGGTAGCGGCAAAACAACACTTTTAAGTATTATCTCTGGCATATTGCGACCAGATAATGGCAAGGTACTTATCGATGGAGAAGATATCTGGACTCTTAATGAAGATCAATTGGCTGAATTTAGATTAAATAAAATTGGTTTTGTTTTCCAAGATTATCATTTGTTTCCTCGTTTAAGTACTTTAGAAAACGTGGCAATCCCGTTAATACTTAAGCATCTTCCATGGGATACAGCATTAACTGAAGCTCGCCAATATTTAGATATAGTAGGGTTAGCCAACAAAGAACATCTCCCACCACGTCAATTAAGTGGTGGAGAACAACAACGAGTTGCTATAGCCAGAGCCATTGTGTCCCAACCGGATTTACTTATACTAGATGAACCCACCGCTTCGCTGGATGGAGAAACAGGAAAAAAAATAGTAGGTTTTATAAAAGAAAAAATATTAACTCACCAACGAGCCATTATCATTGTCACTCATGATGCACGCATAGTGGATTACGCAGATAAAATTATGCATATGGAAGACGGAAAAAATATAGGGATTGAAAAGGTCGAACATGCTCAATAGAGTAGTCATTATTTTAGCTATCATCGGTGTATTAACCGGTCTTGGTGCTGCCTACTTAATGAGTATTAAAAATACTCCACTCCCTCCTGCTTACACCCCTATTGCTAATCCTTTTCATGATGGTATTTACGCCAACGGTATTATTGAAACCACTCAACATAGTGGTGAGAACACTAATATTTATCCTGAAGTATCAGGAACCATCACTCGTATTTTTGTTAAAGATGGAGATCTCATTCAAAAAGGAACGCCACTCTTTGATCTAGAAGACTCCATTCAACAATCAAATCTACTTAGCCAACAGGCACAAATTAAAAGTGCTAAGGCTCAATATAAACTCGCTAACGATAGTTATTTAAAAGTATTACATGCATGGCAACTTAATCATGACGCCATCAGCCAAGATGGTTTAGATAATGCAAGAAACTCAACCGATCTAGCTGCTGCTAACCTTGAAGTAGCAGAACAGCAATATCAAGGAACACTAAACCTACTTAAAAAATATCACGTTACTGCACTCTCTGACGGAAAAGTGCTCACTGTTAATGCTGCTGTAGGAGGATTTGTTTCAACCCAAGGTGTATATGATTCATATACCCAGCAATACCAACCCTTAATGATACTAGGAAACAATATCAAGAAATTATCAGTACGGAGTTTTATAGATGAAATTCTAATTGCTAAATTACCTTCTCCAGACAACTTTAAAGCCTATATGTATATCCGCGGAACCAATTATAAAATTCCTTTAGAATTTAATCGCATACTGCCATTAGTGACTCCTAAAATCGAATTATCCAACCAACGAACAGAACGTGTTGATGTAAGAGTACTCCCTATTATTTTCACATTTACTGTTCCACAACATATCACTCTTTATCCAGGCCAGTTAGTAGATGTCTACATAGGAGCCAGTTCCGATGAAGCGACCCATACACCGCATCCATAAAAGATACGTTCTACTCACTTATTTATTACTGAGCTTAACCTCTTGTACTGTTGGTCCTGAATTTAGCGCTCCTCAACCAAACAATATAGTCCTTGAACATAACCCTAGCGTGTTCAATACAAATCAGCAGCCTGACGCCTACTGGTGGAAAACCTTTAACAACCAAGAAATAAATCGATTAATTGAACAATACGGCACAACTAATTTCTCTGTTGGTATTGCCACTAAAACCCTTGAAGCAAGCCAGTACGCCCTTCAAGCGGGTAAAGGAATTTACTATCCTCAAGTCTCTTTGAATACCAGTACGGCAAAGCAAAACTATTTTTTAGCACCGATTGGTAACTTATCGAATCAATCCGTATATTCCATTAGTACATTGACTGCGAATGTGAGCTATGCCCTTGATTTGTTCGGTGTCAATCGTCGCGTTAATGAGGGATTAGAAGCACAAGTGGCCACAGATGAGGCGATAAAAAAAGGAGTTCAACTTACTCTAATTGGTAACATTATTAATACAGCATTAACGATCGCAGCGTATCAAGATGAATTACAACTTATTGCTGAGAATGAAAACCTATTAATATCCATACGCACTTTATACCAACAACAGTTTGACTCTGGGTTAATTAGTTATGATGAAGTGAATGCCGCCCAACTTCAGCTCAATCGTCTTAATAGTACACATAACGCCTTAGAGACGAGTCTTCATCATGCAGAGCATCTGTTAAATGCATTATGCTCTGTTTCACCAAATAAAAAAATACAGATTCATTTTACTATCCATGATGTTTCTCTACCTCCTTCTCTTCCTCTTAGTATCCCTTCAAACTGGATAAAGCAACGGCCGGATATTGAAGCGGCATTAGCTCAACTTCATTTAGCAAGCGCTAATGTGGGAGTTGCAAGAGCAGCTCAGTTTCCTAATATCACTCTTTCTGCCAATATGGGACGCGCTAACACGTCTTATAGTCAACTTCTCTCTACCAATAATCCAATTTGGGGAATAGGTATTAATCTATCTCAACCGCTATTTAATGGAGGAAGCTTAGCAGCTAACCATCAAAGAGCTATTGTCTTATATGAGCAAAGCGCTCTAAATTATCAACAAACAGTTATTAATGCCTTCAAAGAAGTCAGTGATGTGATGAGCGCCATTAATGAAGACCGTATTGAGCTTAACAATCAAAGGCAATCTCTCTTACTACAACAAAATAGTTTTAACTTAACACAAGCCAATTACTACTCCGGAAGAGTGAACGGTATTCAATACCTATCAAGTTTGTCTACAACTAAACAAGCAGAAATTAATTGGTTAAATGCAAGGGTTAACTCATTACAAAATACCACCTTGTGGTATCTGGCTTTAGGGAGGATTAATTATCCAGTCGACTAATTAACCCTTGAAGTGCATAACGCGCTGTTGTGTGACGAACCTGTTGACGATTACCTTCAAAGTGATAGGTTTGCGCTTCGGCAGATTGATGGCGACATTGCCAAGCGATACAAACTGTCCCAACAGGTTTTTCTTCAGTTCCTCCTGTGGGGCCTGCTATACCGCTTACAGCAACAGCCCAACTGGCTTTACTGTAAGAGAGTGCCCCCTCAGTCATGGCTTTTACAACCTCTTCACTGACTGCCCCATATTGAGTAATTAACTCATGAGACACACCTAATAGTTCCTCTTTACTGGCGTTACTGTAAGTGACAAAACCACGATCAAACCACTGCGCTGACCCGGCAATTTCTGTAATTAAAGCGGCAATTCCACCACCTGTACAGGATTCTGCTGTGGTAAGTAATACCCCTTGATTAAGTAGCAATAATCCAACTTGCTGAGCTAGCTCTAAATCTCTAGAATCCAACTATCAAGCCCTCCAATGAGTACCACACTGCTAAAGCAAAGAGCATGGCAAGTAGATCATCTAACATTATTCCTAATCCGCCTTTCACCCGTTGATCCAACCAACAAATAGGATAGGGTTTCCAGATATCAAAAAGACGAAACAGTAAAAAAGCCCATAATAATCCAATTCCCTGAGGTTTTACCCATAACAACAGGATTAAAAAAGCAACGATCTCATCCCACACCACAGCACTGGGATCATCAACACGTAATACTTTAGCTGTGTAATCACAAATATAGACCCCTAACAATAAAAAAATTACTGTTAACAACCAATACAGAGAACTACTCAGAGTGTGTAATAGAAAATAAAAAGGGAAGGCCACAAGTGTTCCAACCGTCCCTGGTCCCTGTGAAGAGAGTCCGGCTCCCATACCAAGAGATAAAAAATGACGCCAATCACTAAAGCATAGCTTTTTTAAAGAAGAACTCATAACAGCTCCTTAAAGTGATCATATCCAGTCCAATAAGTCGCTTCGTTTTTATCTGTAGATAAATTTAATAGTTCTCTTTGTTGGGGATTAGCAGTAATTTTACCGATACGTGTTAAGGGCAAAAATAATTTTTTAGATAACTGACGAATACTCTCTTGGTGACTCTGAGGGGCAGTGAAACATAATTCATAATCATCGCCACCACTTAATACCGCATCTAATAAAGAGGAGTTACTTTGATGATTAAGTAATGCTGGTGACAAAGGAAGCGCTTTAATATCCACTACTGCCCCAACCCGAGAGGCAACCAAGATATGGTTTAAATCCGCTAAAAGTCCATCAGAAACATCAATAGCACTATGGGCTAACGACAAGAGCTCTTCACCTAATCTAACACGCGGAGTTGGATTCTCAAGGCGCGAACGACAATATTGTTGTGCTTCAAGATCAAGTTCAACATCACATTTCAAATAAGCCAAACCCCAAGCCGCATCGCCAACTGACCCAGACACCCATATATCATCTCCTGCGCGAGCGCCAGACCTAGTTAGAGCCCTACCCTGCGGTACCTCCCCCATGATTGTCACAGCAATATTCAAAGGACCACGAGTTGTATCACCCCCTACCCAATCCACACCATACTCTGACAATGCTGTATAAAATCCATAAGAAAAAGCATTGAGCCAAGTCTCGTCTATATCAGATAAAGTTAATCCTAAAGTGGCCCAACGTGGCGTTGCTCCCATGGCAGCCATGTCTGATAGATTAACTGCCGCAGCTTTTCTGCCTAGAAAAAGAGGATCTACATCTGAGTAAAAGTGAACACCAGCAACCAATATGTCAGTTGATACTGCTAATTGATATCCTGAGCGAATGCTCATTAAGGCCGCATCATCACCTACCCCAAGATCTGTATGCTGGGTTAAGCGACGGCAATAATGTTGTATAAAATCAAACTCTGAGGCCACTCAAGATTTCCTAACCTTGTGTCAGTTTTACTTCCTTAGGACGAACATCTAAGGCCATTTTATCTAGTACACCATTGATATATTTATGACCATCTGTTGCACCAAACGCCTTTGCGATTTCAACTGCTTCATTGATAATAACGCGAAATGGCGTATCTAAAGAATGGCGAAGCTCATAGGCTGCCAGCCATAGAATAGACTTTTCGATTGGACTAACACTACCTAAATCACGATCAAGATAAGGCGCTACAAAAATATTTAACTCATCAATTGCATCATAAATACCTTGTAAATAATTCTTCATTAAAGGCATATCAGCACGTGCCATATGCTTTTGCGACAGAATATGTTGGCTAATGTGAGCCATTGCATCCCCTGTCATCTGCCATGAATATAAGCCCTGTACTACCCCTTCACGCGCCAATCGTCTTGCTGATTTCACAATTCACCCATTCTGATTTCTGCTAAAAGTCGAGCCATTTCTATCGCTGCCAGGGCACAATCCAATCCTTTTTGCTCTACTCGCGCAAAAGCTTGTGCATCATTCTCTGTTGTCAGAATACCATTAGCTATCGGCACACCTGTTTCGAGCTGTACAGCAGTAATTCCTGCAGCACTTTCATTAGCAACAATTTCAAAATGGTAAGTTTCTCCTCGAACCACCGAACCTAACGCAATTAATGCATCAAACCGTTTTGTTAATGCCAAGGTTTTTAACGCTAGCGGAATCTCAAGCGCACCTGGAACACGTATCACCGGTATATCTTGTTCTAAAACACCATGATCCATTAATGCTTTTCCGGTGGAAGCTAATAAGTGTTCTCCTATGGCTTCATTAAAGCGTGAAATCACGATAGCAATACGTAACCCTGTGCCGTTACTAGAAATATCAGCCATACTGGTATTTCTAGGACTATTCGTTTGGTGTGACATACCCTACAACCTCCAATCCAAATCCTGCCATACTGGGGATTTTTCTTAAGCGAGATAATACTCTCATTTTCTGAACACCCAGATCTCTTAGAATCTGCGCCCCTACTCCATATAATCGTGAATCCCATTTTCTAGGAGGTAACTCCTGATTAGGACTTGCCCAGGCAATTAAATCCTCGGCACTTTCCTCACCTTGCAGTAACACTAATACGCCACAAGGCGCTTCAGTGATACGACGTAAAGCACTTTGAATTCCAAATGAATGTTGATATGCACGTTCATCAAAAATATCCACTAATGAAAACGGTTCATGTACTCTGACTAAGGTTTCCTGCTCAGCATCAATGGTGCCGTGAACTAACGCCAAATGAGTTTGATTGGCAATCGCATCATAATACGCTGCCACCTTAAACTTACCATAAGGGGTAACCAATTCACGTTCTGCAGCCCTCTCGACCAAGCGTTCATTTTGACTACGGTAGTGAATTAAGTCTGCAATAGTGCCTATTTTTAACTGATGCTGTTGTGCAAACTCAATCAAGTCAGGTAATCTTGCCATCTCACCATCATCTTTTAGTATTTCGCAAATCACAGCACTTGGCTCAAGCTCAGCAAGTTGCGCCAAATCACACCCCGCTTCGGTATGACCTGCACGAATTAATACTCCACCACGACGAGCCATTAAGGGAAAGATATGTCCTGGTTGAACCAGATCCTCAGGACGTGCGAAACGGGCAACAGCAGCCTTAATGGTTTGCGCTCGATCAGCAGCTGAAATACCTGTTGTGACACCCTTAGCTGCCTCAATAGATACAGTAAAGTTGGTTGTCATACTTGATCTATTGTCAGAGACCATTAGAGGAAGGTTTAACTGTCGACAGCGCTCTTGAGTCAGGGTTAAACAAATCAAACCACGACCAAAGCGAGCCATAAAATTAATGGCTTCTGGTGTAACAAACTCTGCCGCCAAAACCAGATCACCCTCATTCTCACGGTCTTCATCGTCAACCAATACCACCATTCGCCCTGCTCGAATTTCCTCGATAATTTCCGACGTAGGAGACAATCCTGGTAGAGTTGACCGCGTAGTGCTGGTGTTGATCATGTACTTTCCTAAAGAGCAAAAAGCTATTTTAGCTTATTTCTCTCTCACTCTCCCAAATTCGAGAGCGTTCAATATAACGAGCAATCAAATCAATCTCTAAATTTACCTTACTCCCCACTGCTAATTCTTTAAAATTAGTTACCTCGCGAGTATGTGGAATGATGTTAATGGTAAAGTTATCCTGTTCAATACTATTGACTGTCAACGAGATCCCATTCACCGTGATTGATCCTTTTTTTGCAATATACCGTGATAAATCCCCTGCAGCCTTAATCTCTAAAAACCAACTTTCTCCAATAGCATAATATTGTATGACTTCTCCTAGTCCATCCACATGCCCTGACACCAAATGTCCGCCAAGTCGATCAGCGAGTCTTAATGCTTTTTCTAAATTTACTATCTTATCTAACTCAAGCCCTACCGTAACATCTAGAGTATGGCGTGACACATCCATCAAAAAACCGTTATCCAATAGTTTCACTACTGTTAAACACACACCATTAACAGCAATCGAATCACCAATTGCTACATCTGATAAATCCATGGTTGTATCAATACGCAGACGTACACCCTGCTCTAATTGTTGTTTTTCTACTATTTTTCCTGTTGCCAGAATAATCCCAGTAAACATAATTATTTCCTATTTAACCACTTTATTGATTCAGGCGCCCTTAATACAATACGTAAATCTTCTGCAATGTGTTTCACATCAACAATGGTGAAATCAGTCCGCTGAGAAAGATGAGCTAGTGGACCAAACTGAGCGACTCCAGAACCGCCTATTCCTAAAAAAGTAGGCGCAACATAACAGATCCACTCATCGATCAAACCGGCTTCTAAAAAAACTCCGTTTAAACGCTGCCCTGTCTCTAGCAACACTTCATTAAGCTGTAGGGAATGCAGTGCTTTTGTCACCGATTCCATAGCGACTCGGCCATTCTCTCCAGCTTCTAAACAACGTACTCTAACACCTCGTTTCTCATACTGTGCAGCACGTTCGATAGCGGGGTTTACAGTTAAAATAACGGCATGCCCATCATCATATATATGCGCATCAGGATCTGTATCAAGTTGATTATCAATAACGATGCGTAACGGTTGACGAGAGGACTCAATTGAGCGAACCGTTAATCGAGGATTATCCACCCTCACTGTTCCCGCTCCCGTTAACATCGCACAACTTCGCGCTCGCCAACTGTGTCCATCCATTCGTGCTGCATCATGAGTAATCCACTGACTCTCTCCTGATGAGAGTGCTGTGACGGCATCCATACTCATGGCAACTTTGGCTCTTATCCACGGACGCTGACGCTCCATACGAGAAATAAAGCCAATATTTAATTCTCGTGCCAGATCTTCCTCAACGCCAACACAGACTGTAATACCCTGCTCTTTTAATTTTGCGATCCCTTGACCTGACACCAAGGGATTGGGATCTTGCATAGCAATCACTACCCGTTGAATACCCGCCTTGATAACACTATCAACACATGGAGGGGTTCGGCCATAATGACTGCAAGGTTCAAGGGTGACATAAAGTGTTGCCCCACGTGACAATTCTTGTGCTTGTTGTAGGGCGATCACTTCTGCGTGAGATTCACCTGCACGCTCATGAAAACCTTGCCCCACTTTATGACCATTATTCACTATCACTGCCCCCACTCTAGGGTTTGGGGTGGTAGTAAATAATCCTTTTTCAGCCAAAGCTAGAGCTTGACGCATCCAGACTATATCATCAGGAAAAACCGCACTATAGGTCACGAATGACATCCCTAAAATCATCCACGTCTTGAAAACTCCGATATACGGATGCAAAACGAATATAGGCCACTTTATCAAGACGCCTTAATTCTTCCATAACCATCTCGCCAACCCGTAAAGATTGAATTTCTCGTTCGCCTTGGGCTAATAATTTTTGATTAATTCGGTTAACGGCCTCATCGACCAATTCTGCTGAAACAGGACGTTTATGTAATGCACGCAGAAAACTTGAACGAATTTTATCGTTTGAAAAATCCTCGCGTTTACCATTTTGTTTGACGATTTGAGGATAACGTACATCAGCCATTTCATAAGTAGTAAAACGCTTATTGCAGCCAATACATCGACGTCTACGACGTACACTATCACCAGACTCATTCACTCGTGAGTCAATAACTTGCGAATCAAGCGTACCGCAAAACGGACATTTCATTGATTAACCCTCAGTTATTCCCCAGCCACTGTCATGTTCTCAATCAAAATAGAGCCAGTAATTTTTGATCCTCTAATTAAGACATCATTGCCCACACCAATAATGTGCTTAAACATGTCTTTTAAGTTACCGGCAATGGTTACCTCTTGCACAGGAAACTGGATTTGTCCATTTTCCACCCAAAAACCAGCTGCTCCCCGTGAATAGTCTCCAGTCACTGAATTAACACCGTGACCCAATAGTTCAGTCACCCATAATCCAGTACCCATTTGTTTGAGTAAATCCTCAAATGATCCACCGAAAGGTTGAATAATTAAATTATGACTTCCACCAGAGTTACCTGTTGTTTGTAACCCCAACTTACGGGCTGAGTAACTACTTAAAAAGTAGCCTTGTAATACACCGTCTTTAACGACCTGGCGACGTGTTGTTTGCACTCCCTCATCATCGAAAGGCGTACTGGCAAGACCTTTTAAAATAAAAGGATCTTCAATGATTTGTATTTGTGGTGCAAACACAGCCTTATCAAGACTATTCAACAAAAAGGAGGACTTACGATATTGAGCTCCACCGCTGACTGCGCCAACAAAGTGCCCCAATAAACCTGAAGCGAGGGTGGCGTCAAACAAAACAGGCACTTTACAGGTTTTCACTCGTCTTGCATGTAATCGTCTGACGGTTCTTATCCCTGCTTCATGACCCACTTTTTCAGGATTATCCATGTCTTTGGCATCGCGTGCTGTGGTGTACCAATAATCGCGTTGCATATTACTATCAACGCCGGCAATAACCGAGCAACTAATCCCATGACTAGAACCACTAAAGCCACCTAGAAATCCCGCAGAATTACCATAAACAAACTGAGATTCCTGAGTATAGACTGTGGCTCCTTCTGAGTTATGTATTTCCTTATCAACTTTAAGCGCTTCCTCTTCACAGCGCTTAGCGAGAGTGACAGCCTCCTCTACAGGTAAATTCCAAGGATGATACAAATTCAAATCTGGAAAAGGCGCCTTGGCAAATAAATTAGCATCTGCAAGGCCTGCAAACTCATCTGCAGCCGTATATTTTGCAATGGTAGTCGCTTTATCAACGGTATCTTTTAATGCGCTAAGAGAGAGATCAGAAGTACTGGCATGCCCCTTCTTTTGACCAAAGTAAACAGTCACACTTAAATCTTTATCCCGATTGTACTCGATTGTCTCCACTTCCTTTAAACGCACTGTCACTGAATAGCCAAAGCCTTCACTGACATCAGCTTCAGCCGCCGTAGCCCCGTTAGCCTTTGCTTGCTTTAGCGCCTCCTCGACCAATTCAGACAAATGCTGAGGAGTATTAGAAAAACTTTTATTATTCATCACAGAATCCATAGGACAACTCTTTTAACCTTTATTAACACAGTCTAACGGCTTACTCTCTTAGCCTCAATCCGGTATCATATCAAGATTAGCATGACCTGGGAAAAACCGTGTCTTTAGATGAACCAATCAGTAAATCGCAACGCAAACGTGAAATGCATGACTTACAGGCTTTAGGGGAAGCTTTATCCCAATTAAGCCAGGATAAGATCAAACACCTAGCCTTACCTGAAACACTTGAAAAAGCCTTATTAGACATTAAAACCTTCAAAGCGCATGGTGCTGTCCGTCGCCAATTACAATACATTGGTAAACTGATGCGTGACGTTGATCCAGAGCCTCTTATTGCCTATCTTGATCAATTAAAAGGGGTATCCAAAGAAGCTGTGGCATTACAGCATTTGGCCGAACAATGGCGTCTAAAAATCATTGAGGATATACGCCAACTCGATCAATTCTGTGAAGCCCATCCACAGGCAGACCGGACACAGCTAAGACAACTTGCTATGAACGCTCACAAAGAACAACAAGCACAAAAGCCACCCCGATCTTTTCGGCAATTATATCGCTTGATTTTTGAACAACTTACTCAACACACAACACAGTCAGATCATGATGACCAAAACTGATTTTGAACCCATCACCATCGGTATTCTCTCCATTAGTGACCGAGCCTCCTCTGGCGTTTATGAGGATAAGGGACTCCCTGCTTTACAAGAATGGTTTGAACAAACCCTTGAAAACCCTATTCATTTTGAAAGTAGACTGATCCCAGATGAACAAGCATTAATCGAGCGCACCTTGATTGAGCTTACTGATACCAGCCACTGCTCTCTTATTGTAACAACCGGCGGTACGGGCCCTGCTAAACGTGATGTTACTCCAGAAGCAACACTCAACGTAGCCGATAAAGTATTAGATGGTTTTGGTGAGCAAATGAGACGTAACAATCTACAGTATACTCCTACTGCTATTTTGTCTCGACAGGTAGTAGTCATACGTGGTTCATCACTGATTATCAATCTCCCCGGGCAACCCAAAGCCATCAAAGAAACACTAGATGGTATTTTTGCCGCGGTACCCTACTGTATTGATTTGATTGGCGGTCCTTATTTACTCTCTCGTCCCAACACCATTAATATATTTCGCCCCAAATCAGCCCAACGCCAAGGGAGTGCTCAATCATGAGTATTAGTCTAGATTGTCATGTTATTGAACCCACTAATACGGCCCAATGGTGCGTAATATGGCTACATGGTCTTGGTGCAGATGGATATGATTTTGCCCCCATTGTGAGCGAGCTTGGGTTACCAGCTCACCACACAATTCGCTTTGTCTTTCCTCACGCCCCTAAACGTCCAGTCTCTATCAATCATGGCATGATTATGCGTGCTTGGTATGATATTGCTTTTGATGGACTCAATCGTCAAATTGATTTACAGGGCGTCACCCAGTCTGCTGCGGCTATTGAAACCTTAATCGACGAACAAATTCAACAGGGCATTAGCAGTGAACAGATTATTATCGCTGGCTTCTCTCAAGGTGGCGCGATAACCCTAACCCTAGCCACTCAAACTAGCAGACCTCTCGCCGGATTCATGGCCTTATCTACATATCTACCTCAAGTAGACAATCAACCTCCTGTCACAAACACCAATAAGAATACGCCTATTTTAATGGTGCATGGTACTGCCGATAATGTGGTACCCATTAGTCTTGGTAGACAGGCTGCAGACTACCTTAGAGAACAAGGTTGTACGCTTGAATGGCATCATTATGTGATGGGCCACTCTGTATGTTGGGAAGAAATTCAGCTAATTGGTCAATGGCTTAAACAAATTGTGAGTATTACTGACGATAAGCCTGCATCACACCCTTAATTGTCATAGCAATTTTAAGAGCGCGAGCTAACTGTTCTAAGCTATGAATTTGTACTGTGAATTTCATGTGTGCCTGAGTACCGCGCGATAATGTGTTTACCGCGGTAACATTAATATGCTCTCTGGTAAATGCCTCTGAAATATCACGCAATAACCCCTGTCTGTCTTGAGCTTCCACAACAACGTCAACACTGTATAGCCCTTCTGTGGTTTTACCCCATTGCGCAGGCATCATGCGCTGCCACTGGGTTGCTGTTAAGGCCGCTAAACTGCGGCAGTTTGCCCGATGA
The DNA here is from genome assembly GCA_021811145.1 of Pseudomonadota bacterium. Classification (GTDB taxonomy): domain Bacteria; phylum Pseudomonadota; class Gammaproteobacteria; order Burkholderiales; family Ferrovaceae; genus PN-J185. The sequence continues at coordinate 31,869 of JAJZPN010000009.1, read as the reverse complement.
ATACTTACCCCTCTACCGCGAGTGACGAACCCTACAATGGATTCTGGTGGAACTGGCTTGCAACACTTAGCAAAGAATGTAGCAATATTAGTTACCCCTAATACTAACACTCCTCCTGAGCCTTGTTGGGCAAGCTCTCTATGAACAAATTGATCAGTAGTGAGTGGCGCTTCAGCCACTTCGGGAATCAACTGCAGTTCCACTTGATGTTGAGAGATATCACCACGTGCAAGACCAATTAAAAAATCGTCCACGCGTGTGTAACCCGCTTGTTGAGCTAAACGCTCGCTATTAGGCTGTGTTTTTCCAACGCGATGAAGAATTTTTTCAAAAATAATTCGACCCTGAGCAATATCCTCTTCTTGATGAAGCTGTTTAAACCAATGGCGTACTTTTGCTAAAGCACGCGGGCTTTTTAGATACCCATACTCAGGATTTAACCAATCACGACTTGGACCACCTTGTCTTACAGTTATGATTTCTACACGCTGGGCATTATCAAGAGGATAGTTGAGGTTAACAATTTGTCCGTCCACCTTAGCTCCACGACAGCGATGTCCCAAATCGCTATGGACATGATAAGCAAAATCAATGGGTGTGGCGCCACGAGGTAAGTCGATCACCCGTCCTTGAGGGGTAAATACATAGATGACATCATCTAATGAAGGGGCCATGTCTTTGTGCGACCCCGACAACGCTACTTCATACTGCCATGCTAGCATTTGTCTTAACCACGCCACTCGCTCATCAAATCGTTTATCTGTCTTATTCGATCCTTCTTTATAACGCCAGTGAGAGGCTACCCCTAATTCAGAATCCCTATGCATTTCTTCAGTACGTATTTGAATTTCTAACGCTTTGTTTTCAGGGCCAATTACCGCGGTATGAAGGGAGCGATAAAAATTTCCTTTTGGTCGTGCGATATAGTCATCAAATTCTCCTGAGATAGGGACCCATAGATGATGTACCAGACCTAATACGGTATAGCAATCTCGTATTTCCTTAACGATCACTCTTAAGGCTCTGACATCATATAGATTTTCAAAATCCAAATTTTTAGAGCGCATCTTTTTTACAATACTGTAAATATGCTTAGGGCGTCCTTGAACCGTTGCTTCAATCCCCGCTTCTTTCAGTTCGTTTTCAAGAGAATGAATCACTGTATTAATATAACGTTCACGATCAACCAGCTTTTCATCTAAGCGTTTTGCAATAGCCTTATAGGTAGTGGGTTCAAGAATTCGAAAGGATAAATCCTCCAACTCCCACTTCAAATGCCATACCCCTAAACGATTAGCAAGCGGAGCATAGAGATCCATCGTTTGATGGGCTAAGTGAAGTTGGTCTGATGTATCAAGCTCACTTGCTGTACGCATTAACCACACTTGTTCTGCTAACGCCACAATCACTACCCGAATGTCTTGCGCCATGGCTAACAGTAACTTTCTTACTCCCTCTAAACGTTGCTGGTCGTGTTGAGCGTTATGTGGAAGAGCGTGAATAGTGGCTATGGTTTGGTCAATACGATGTAAATCATGAATAATGGTATGAACATCAATATCAAACTCTTCCTGAAGAGACATTTTTTCAAGTCTTGGCCAAGGTAGAGCTCGTAATAGTGCCACGATAATACATACAGGGTGAGCTTCTATATCACTCAATAGACGTGCAACACTTAAGGCTTTTTGTATAGTCGGGAGGGATGACTCGTCGACTGACTCTGTCTCTACAGTAAGCTGAAACGCTTTCTCGATAAGCTGAGTTTCATGCTGCCCATAACGCCCACCTAATTCCAGAATAGCAATACCCTGGGATCGATCAAGATAATGAGGTGTGTGGGTTCTTGAAACCATAAGAATTATCCAAAATAACTGATTTCAGTATAACTGAAAGACTGGTTCTATGATGCCAACATAATGACTGAGTTACTGTTATTTTTCTTGCACTAACTCTCCGTCTAGTAAACGGTATTGACAATCCGCACGTGAAGCCAATTCTAAATCATGGGTGACCATAATTAATGCAGAACCAGTTTCTCGATTAAGTTGTAACATCACATCAAACACCCCTTCAGCGGTATGGCGGTCAAGGTTTCCAGTGGGTTCGTCAGCCAGTACCAAACGCGGTTGATTAACCAAAGCACGCGCCACAGCAGCGCGTTGTCTTTCACCACCTGAAAGCTCAGCGGGTCGATGAGTTAAACGATGCCCCAATCCTACTGCCTCTAACATGACTTTTGCACGTTCCTCACTCACGCCTCGATCCACACGTCCAATCCATAGAGGCATAGCCACATTCTCAAGGGCACTAAACTCAGGTAACAAATGATGAAACTGATAGACAAAACCTAATTTTTTATTACGGATAGCCCCTACTTCTTTATCTGTTAACTGAGACAGCGCTTGACCTTCAAGAATGACTTCACCGGTTGATGGACGATCTAATCCACCTAATAAATGAAGTAACGTACTTTTACCGCTACCCGAGGCCCCAATGATGGCCACATGTTGACCTGCACTAACCTGAAAACCAATTGTTTTTAAGACCTCAATGCGATTGTGTCCCTGAATAAACTCTTTACTTAACTGACGGACATCTAAAATAACCTGATTACTCATAACGCAACGCCTCCGCAGGTTGTATTTTAGATGCACGATAACTTGGATAAAGAGTTGCTAAGAGGGTTAACATAAAAGAGGTAATAGCAATCGCCCAGACATCCGACCATTCCAATTGCGAGGGAAGCTCGGAGATAAAATAAACTTGTGGGGATAAAAAATGAATACCAAACAAGTGTTCAATAAAAGGAACAATCGTATGGATATTTAAGGCTACTATCACCCCAAAAACCATTCCTCCTAATGTTCCCACTAACCCAATCAATGCCCCTTGGATTATAAAAATTTGCATAATACTTTGCGAGGAGGCACCCAGAGTTCTGAGAATAGCAATATCTGCTTGTTTATCAGTTACGGCCATAACCAGAGTTGAAACAATATTAAATGCAGCCACCGCAACAATGAGTAAGAGAATAATAAACATAACATTCTTTTCAATGGCTACTGCTCTAAATAAATTGGCATGCTCTCTTGTCCAATCACTCACCCATGCGTCAATAGGGAGCGTTTTCACCAATTGGTTTGCAATGCTAGGCGCTAGCATTAAATTATCCAGTTTCAAACGAATACCTGATACATCCTCACCTAAACGAAACAGTCTTTGCGCGTCATTTAATTGAATAAGAGCAAGACCACTGTCGTACTCGTACATCCCCACGCTGAAAATACCAACCACAGTAAATTGCTTTAATCGTGGCAACATTCCTGCAGGAGTCACTTGTCCTTGAGGAGTGATCAAAATAACTTTATCCCCCATATTGACATGTAAATGATCGGCTAAAGCACTACCAATTACAACGCCAAATTGACCGGCTTTTAAATTATCCAGACTACCCACTTTCATGTGCTGCCCAAGGTCAGCGACTGTCGCCTCTTTTTCAGGCAAAATACCGCGTATAATGGCCCCTTGAGCATGGTTATCACTGGTAAGCATCCCTTGCCCCATGATGTAGGGGGCTGCAGCAGTAACATGAGGTATGGTGGTAGTCTGAGACATGATTTCTTGCCAATGAGATAGTCCTGTATCTTCATTAGCATAGATTTGTACGTGCGAGGCAACACCTAAGATGCGCTCACGCATTTCGTTTTGAAATCCGTTCATCACAGAAAGCACTATAATTAGAGCCGCAACACCAAGGCCAATGCCTGCCATAGAAATCATGGAGATGAAGGAAATAAAATGATTACGACGCTTAGCGCGTGTGTAACGCAACCCGACAATATGTTCAAAACGTTGCACGATGATAGTCTTTATACTAGATACAAATAATGCATTGTAACCTTTAACACAAATATTATGAACCACTACCCCACTTATATTGTGCCAGGCTTGATTCCGGAGAGGTTTAGCGGGGAAATCCCACGCTTAACTTATTTAGAAAAGCTGTTAGCCCATGCTGATATTTATTCTTTATCGAAAAGAGTCAATAAAGAGCAATTTTCTACCTCTGCACTCAATACCAGCCTGGCGGAGGCCTCAGCAGATAAACTAGGGATCCGTTCACGTTATAAATACTGGCTACTGGCCTCTCCTATACATCTTCATATTGAAGGTGATGGCTTGGTGCTGATGGATTCTCATACTTTTCCAATTACGCTTGAAGAATCTCAGGCTTTAGTTAACACCTTTAACAAACACTTTTTAGTTGATCATATTGAATTTTTTACAATCAACAAGAATCAGTGGTTAATTGGTAGTCAACAAGAGGTAATAAAGCACTCTACCTACCCACTGGATCGAGCAGGAAGAACCATTGCAGATTATTTACCCAAGGGTGAGAATGGGGCATTTTGGCGCCAAGTATTTAATGAAGCTCAAATGTTATGCCATGATCATCACGTTAACCTGCAACGACAAGATAAACAGCAAAAACCTGTCTCTGGTATATGGTTTTGGGATAGCCTCACGCAATTTAGTATTACGCAATATCAGATCATTGATAATTTAGAAGCTCCCGCTGCCTATGGGGATTGGGAAAAATGGACAAGCGAATTGGTATTACTTGATAACAGCTTATTTAGAGATTTGTTTTTATCATTAAAAAAATCAAATCAAGTTATCCGTCTCTTTGCCACTGATCATCCCAATAGTAAAGAAATACGATTACGTCCTATTTCTCCTTGGTTATTTTGGCGCCGTCCAAAACCTTTATCAAGTTTAGTTTAACCGGCATTATGAGCGCTATACATTTTTCTCAACTGAAACAAAGACCCTTTGACGCGAGCAGAATAGAAAGTCTAACCACTCAACATAGACTCTCACCATTAATCGCCCAGCTCTATGCGCAGCGCGGGGTAAAAGGACAAGAGGAGCTAATTGACTCCCTAAAAGACCTCCCCCATTGGTCATTATTAAAGGGTATTAATGAGGCCAGTCAGTCTCTAGTTAACGCCATTAAACAACAACAACAAATTATCATTGTGGCTGATTACGATGCAGATGGAGCCACAGCCTGCGCTGTTGCTATCCGTGCATTACGCTCTTTCGGAGCAAAAGTAGATTATGTAGTACCCAACAGATTGACCATGGGCTATGGACTAACACCTGAAGTCGTCGATCTTGCGCGTGAAAAAAATGCTGACGTATTAATTACCGTTGATAATGGTATCGCCAGTCTCTCAGGAGTGGATTACGCTAATCAATTAGGGTTAGCTGTCATTATTACCGACCATCATCTACCAGGCGACACACTTCCTAATGCCGTTGCCATTGTAAATCCCAACCAACCTTTGTGTACTTTTCCAAGTAAAGCCTTAGCAGGTGTAGGCGTCATTTTTTATGTCATGTTAGCAGTTCGACATGAATTAAAAGTGAGCGGATTAATTAACGACCAAAGCCAACCCAATCTTGCTCAATTACTTGATCTTGTGGCTCTGGGGAGCGTTGCTGATTTGGCTCCCTTGGATTCTACTAACCGTTTACTGATTCATGAGGGTCTTAAACGAATACGACAAGGAAGTATGCAACCCGGGATAAGGGCTTTATTACAGATTGCAGGTAAAAATCCTCAGCGTGTACAAAGTAGTGACTTAGGATTCGCACTAGGCCCAAGAGTAAATGCTGCGGGGCGAATGGACGATATGACTATTGGAATTGAGTGTTTAATCACTCAACGGCCTGATTATGCACTATTGTTAGCTGAACAATTAAACAACTTCAATCAAGATAGAAAACAAGTTGAAGAGGAAATGCAACAAACCGCCTTTGACCAACTTGAGCTCATGGACATCGCAGACCAATACACTATTGCACTTTACAATAACGAATGGCATCCTGGCGTGGTAGGACTCGTGGCCTCACGCTTAAAAGAGAAATACCATCGACCGGTTTTTGCCTTTGCTAACAATACAGAAGAACATACCATCCGTGGTTCAGGACGAAGTATCTCCGGGTTTCACCTACGTGATGCCTTGGATATTATCAGCAAACGTTATCCCAGTATGATTGAGCGTTTCGGCGGTCATGCTGCTGCAGCGGGGGTAAGCATATATAAAGACCAATTTAGTGAATTTTGTATTGCCTTTGAAGAGAGTGCGCGACTCATGTTAAATGAGGACTCTCTGACACAAACTGTGTTTTATGACGCTGAATTGAGAGCAGAACAAATTACCCTGGCCTTGGCTCAAGACTGTGAAGAAAAAGTATGGGGACAGGGATTTCCGCCACCACTTTTTCTGGGAGAGTTTGATCTATTAGAACAACGTCTAGTAGGAGAGAAACACTCTAAACTCGTATTAAGTATGGGCAATGTCCGCTATCAAGGTATTTATTTTAATTACAGTGACCCCCTCCCCTCCCATCTAAAACTACTATTTCGTATCAGTAATAATGAATGGAACGGACGCAGCCAACTGCAACTCGAAATCAGTCATTGGTGTCATGTATAATAGTGGTTTTTGAATAATTGCGACAATAGAACATGGAAGCAGAACGACTTAATACGCTACTACATTTACAACAAGACCTCGAACAGCGCATCGTGGCACTTCGGGGGTATCTTTGACTACGACAATAAAGTCAACCGTCTCAAAGAAATTGTTATCCTCTCAGAAGATCCTGCAATCTGGCAGGACAGTAAAAAAAGCCAGGAATTAGGCAAAGAAAGAAAGCTACTCGAAGAAACCATTGAACAAGTTGATTCAACAACACGTTCACTTAAAGATGCTAAAGAATTAAGTGAACTTGCTCTCTCTGAAAATGATGATGAATCCTTAGAAGCTGTCTTCTCAGATATCCAAGCAGTAGAAAAAAACGTGGCCCAAATGGAGTTTAGGAGAATGTTCTCTAATCCCATGGATGCGGCCAATTGCTTTGTAGACATTCAGTCAGGCTCAGGCGGAACAGAAGCGCAAGATTGGGCATCCATGCTGCTACGTATGTATCTTCGTTATACAGAGAGGAAGGGGTTTGGCATAGAAGTACTGGAAGAATCACCCGGTGAAGTCGCCGGCATTAAAAGTGCAACGCTTAAAATTAATGGCTCCTATGCCTATGGCCATTTACGTACTGAAACAGGGGTACATCGCCTAGTTCGTAAATCTCCTTTTGATTCAGGAAATCGACGTCATACCTCTTTTGCATCCGTATTTGTTTATCCAGAAGTAGATGAATCTATAGAAGTTGATATTAATCCAGCAGATTTACGTATTGATACCTTCCGCGCTTCTGGTGCAGGAGGTCAGCATATTAACAAAACCGACTCAGCAGTGCGTATTACTCATATGCCATCAGGTATTGTGGTGCAGTGTCAGAATGACCGCTCACAACATAGAAATCGTGCTGAAGCAATGGCAATGCTGAAATCTCGGTTATATGAAGTTGAATTACGTAAACGTAACGAAGAAAAGCAAGCCATGGAAGAGAGTAAAACGGATATTGGATGGGGACATCAAATCCGCTCTTACGTGCTTGATCAGTCGCGCATTAAAGATCTCAGAACGCAAGTAGAAATGGGCAATACCCAAGCCGTGTTAGATGGAGATCTGGATCTTTTTATTGAAGCCAGTTTGAAACAAGGTGTATAACCTCACTCAAGGATGAATTATGTCTGAAGACAGTAACCAAATTATCGAGGAACGTCGTAATAAGCTCAAAGCCCTACGCGAAAAAGGAATTGCTTTTCCCAATGATTTCAATAGAGCCCATGAGGCAGGTAATTTACATAAAGAATTTGCTGGTAAAACAGCTGAAGAACTAGAACACAATCAACAACACGTTGCTATCGCAGGACGCATGGTATTAAAACGAGTTATGGGTAAAGCAAGCTTCGCCACGCTTCAAGATGGGTCGGGACGTATGCAGATGTATGTACAGCGCGACGAAGTGGGCGAAGACATTTATTCAGACTTTAAGCATTGGGATTTAGGCGATATTGTTGCTGTTGAAGGGTATCTCTTTTTGACCAAAACCGGTGAATTAACGATTCATGCAAAACGTATTCGCTTACTCACCAAAGCACTACGTCCTTTACCAGAAAAATTTCATGGCTTAAGTGATCAAGAACAAAAATATCGTCAACGTTACTTAGATCTCATAACCAATGAAGAATCAAGACATGTATTTATTACCCGGAGCCGCGTGATTCAAAAAATTCGCGAATTTTTAGTTAACCGCCACTACCTTGAAGTGGAAACGCCTATGATGCACCCCATTCCTGGAGGAGCTGCGGCTAAACCATTTGTGACTCACCACAACGCGCTTGATATGCCGCTGTATTTAAGAATTGCTCCTGAGCTGTATCTTAAACGATTGGTTGTGGGTGGCATGGAGAGAGTCTTTGAAATTAATCGTAACTTCCGTAATGAAGGGATTTCTACTCGTCACAATCCTGAATTTACGATGATTGAGTTTTATGAAGCGTATAGAGATTACCGTTACTTAATGACCTTAACCGAAGAGATGTTCCGCTTTGTTGCTGAGTCTGTATTGGGGACTACCGTTATTGATTACGATGGAAAAACCCTCGATTTTGCCCAACCTTTCCATCGCTTAACAATCACGCAAGCTATTCAAAAATATCATCCACACTACACGGACCAAGAATTGCAAGATAAAGACTTTTTAATCCGTGAGGTCAAGCGCTTAGGTGGGCATATTCGTCCTAATGAAGGATTAGGTGGTCTACAACTACTTCTGTTTGAAGAAACCACTGAGTCTTTACTCTTTGAACCTACTTTCATTATAGATTACCCAGCAGAAGTTTCTCCTCTAGCAAGACGAAGCGACCAGTTCCCTGATATCACTGAGCGTTTTGAGCTATTTATTACAGGTCGAGAAATTGCTAATGGTTTTTCTGAGTTAAACGATCCAGAAGACCAAGCACAACGTTTCTTAGAACAAGTGAAACAAAAAGAAGCTGGTGATCAAGAAGCGATGCACTACGACGGCGATTATATTCGCGCACTGGAGCATGGGCTCCCACCCACTGCTGGTGAAGGAATTGGTATTGATCGTTTAGTGATGCTATTAACCAATAGCCCCTCAATTCGTGATGTCATTCTTTTCCCACAAATGCGTCCTGAATAAAAATTAAGGGCCCCATTAAGAGGCCCTTAATCTTATTCAATATTAAGACTAGATTCTTTCAAATACCGCAGCAATACCCTGACCACCACCAATACACATGGTGACTAAAGCATATTTACCATTAATACGTTGTAATTCATATAACGCTTTAGTGGTGATATAAGCCCCTGTACAACCAATGGGATGCCCTAGAGCAATGGCGCCACCATTGGGATTGGTCTTTTGAGGATCAAATCCTAAGCCTTTAATTACTGTTAATGCTTGTGCAGCAAAAGCTTCATTAGATTCAATGACATCCATTTGTTCTAATTTCAAACCAGCTTTTTTAAGTGCTCCTTGTGTGGCAGGAATAGGACCCTCACCCATAATGTGGCTTGGAACACCTGCTACTGCATAGGATACGAGTCTTGCTATCGGCGTTAAGTTAGCGCGTTGGGCCACAGTGCCTTCGGCCAGAACTAAGAAGGATGCCCCATCATTAATTCCTGATGCATTACCCGCTGTGACTGTCCCATCCTTTTTAAAAGCAGGTCGCATGGCAGCGAGTTTTTCTAATGTAGTACTTCTTGGATGCTCATCGGTATCAAATACCACATCCCCTTTTTTCGATTTAATGGTTATGGGTACGATTTGTGATTTAAAACGTCCCTCAGCAATGGCTTTGGCTGCTCTATTTTGCGACTCCAGAGCAAAGGCATCTTGCTCTTCTCTTGAAATATTCCATTTGGTTGCTACGTTCTCAGCCGTAATTCCCATATGTCCCACACCAAAAGGATCAGTTAGCGCTGCCACCATCATGTCTAGCATTTGAGTGTCTCCCATACGCGCCCCACTACGCATTGCGGGGGAAAGGTAACCACCAGCAGACATCACTTCAACTCCACCGCCTACACCAAACTCAGCATCTCCTAACATAATATTTTGTGCGGTAGAAACCACAGCTTGTAACCCCGAACCACATAGTCTGTTAACAGCAAAAGCAGTGGAGTCCATGGACATTCCAGCCTCGATACAAGTAACACGAGCTTGGTAAGGGAAACGAGCATTAGTTGGGATAGCGTTTCCCACTGTGGCATAGGTAATTTGTTGTGGATCTAATTTCGCTCGTTGAATGGCTTCTTTTAATACCATTCCACCTAATACCCCTGGCTCAAAACCTGCTAATGATCCACCGAAGGTGCCAATAGCCGAACGAACAGCACTTAATACAACCACTTCTTTACTCATGTTTCCCTCTCCTATTGATGATTGAGTTACTTATCTAGATTTTTCTGGCTATACAATCATGTTCTCTGGTTTCTTCAATCACAACATTGGCCAGTTGTCCTACTGCCAACTCTTGATGTGGATGAATAAATACCAATCCATCTATTTCAGGTGCATCGCTGGGGCTTCTTGCTACCACCCACTCATCATTGACTTCATCAACTAATACCTGACGAGTTTTACCAACCCAACTTTTCAAACGTGTCGCACTAATTTCTTGTTGAACAGCCATTAATTGTTCTTGACGCTCTATTTTTACTTCTTCAGGAACATGGTCTGAAAGCGCATTAGCTCTCGCCCCCTCAACCGGTGAGTAAGTAAAGCAGCCCACACGGTCAAGCTGTGCTTCTTTAAGAAAGGATAACAAATCATTAAATTGTGCATCGGTTTCCCCTGGGAAACCCACAATAAATGTACTTCTTAAAGTTAGATCAGGACACAGGCTTCTCCAAGACTGAATACGTTCAAGTGTTTTTTCAATATCACCGGGACGTTTCATAGCTTTTAAAATAGAAGGGTTGGCGTGTTGCAAGGGAATGTCTAAATAAGGCAACACTTTACCTTCAACCATTAGAGGAATCAGTTCATCCACATGTGGATAGGGATACACATAGTGTAAACGTACCCATACCCCCAACTCACCTAGGGCATCACATAACTCGGTAATACGAGTTTTTCTTGGACGCCCATTCCAAAAGCCTGTACGGTATTTAATATCCACACCATAAGCGCTAGTATCTTGAGAGATGACCAGTAACTCTTTAACTCCTGCTTTAACAAGGTTTTCTGCTTCTTGCATCACCTCATGAATGGGACGACTAACTAAGTCTCCGCGTAATGAAGGAATAATACAAAATGTACAACGATGATTACATCCTTCACTGATCTTCAAATAGGCGTAATGATTAGGGGTTAACTTAATACCTTGTGGAGGAATTAAGTCAGTATAAGGATCATGTAAAGCAGGTAGGCTGTCATGAATCGCATCCATAACAGCTTGCTTGTCATGAGGGCCTGTTACTGCCAATACGTTGGGATGAGCTTGCCTAATTTTTTCTTGATTGGCCCCCAAACAACCCGTCACAATGACGCGACCGTTATATTCAAGCGCTTCACCAATAGCATCAAGAGATTCTTCTATTGCCGAATCAATAAAGCCACAGGTATTAACTACCACCACATCAGCGCCATCGTAACTACCTGAGATTTGGTAGCCCTCTGCACGTAATTGCGTCAGAATTTGCTCAGAATCTACGAGCGCTTTAGGGCAACCTAAAGAGACAAAACCCACTGTTGGGGATGCGGTCGACTTCTTTTTAATTACCGCTTGTGATGGTTTACTCATTGGCATTATCTGGTTTGATATTATTGGAATTCTCTTCTGTACTGGGTTTATCCTGGGAAGAAGCGTCTTTAGGAGGCTCTTCATGAGCAGTGAAACCCTGATTAAAAGGAAATGAATTTACACCAAAAATAGATTGGGCTTGTTTTTGCATTTGATTTTGCATGTCAACAAACACAGAAGTAGCTTGCTCAAGATAGTTACCCATTAACCCTTGAATGGCAGGTCCTTGGGCTTGCATAAACTGTTGCCAAATATCGTTATTGAGTTGTGTTTTAGATAAATCAGAGGGTTGTTGTGCTTGCTCATGTATTTTCTTTTGCATTTCAACAAAGGCTTGCATCCCTTGCTGGAAATAATTCCCCATAAATCCTTGCATTGTATTACCGTATGAGCGAATCATTTGAGACAACATGTCAGCTGTAAAGAAAGGCGAAACACCCGCTTCTTCTTCTAGAATAATTTGCATCAAAACACTTCTTGTCAGGTCTTGATTGGTTTTCGCATCCACTACCTGAAATTCGGACTGATCAATCACCAATTGCTTTATCTCTGTAAGAGTAATGTAACTACTCGTCTCAGTATCATATAAACGTCGGTTTGGATATTTTTTAATTAGTCTTACAGATTGGGTCATAACTAGCCTCAAAAATGTTGCAATACATCAAAAAATTGTTGCGTTACACAAAAACTATGATAATATGGTATCAAATTAATTGTTATTTTGTTTAATTTAGTTAGTTTACACATGTAATTTAACAGTTTTAATTTACTGAAAATATTTTGTTGCAACGCAAAAAAATTGCTTGACACTTAGTATATTATTCTGTAAATTTGAAACTGTTGCGGTGCACAAAATGGTGTACCGACCTAATTCAGCTTAACGAACAATATATTTTGAATAGGAGTTACATCATGTATAACACAACCGAACAATACAGTGAGTTTAACAAATCTATGGTTAATTCGGCACTTCAAATGGCAAAAATATCTATGGATACCGCTGAGCGTATCATGGGTTTGAACCTTGAAGCCAGCAAAGAAAACTTTGCACATTTAAGCGACACCTTAAAGAATTTAAGCGAAGTGCGTGACCCACAAGCGCTCACCACAATTCGCAACCAAATTAACGAAAAACTAGTTGAAAAATCAACTGGTTATGCACGTAGCATTTATGATGTTGCAACCAATGCTCAAGCACAATACACAGCATTAGTTGAAAGCCATATTGCTAATTTAAACCAAACAGTAACAAGCAACATCGACAAAGCAGTTAAATCTGCTCCAGCTGGTGCTGACGTCGCGATTGCTGCAATTAAATCTACCGTAGCGGCTACAACAGCAGCTTTAGACGGTGTTACAAAAACAGCTAAACAAGTTGCTAATTTCACTGATGCTAGCATCAAAGCAACTGTAGATGCAGCCAGCGCTGCAATTAAACCAGCTGTTTAACGGCTCCTCCTCCTTTATTCGAAAGGTTCCCTTTCAATAAAGGCTTACCCCGCAAGAACTTGTTTCTTGCGGGTTTTTTTTATTATTTTTTTAAAACATGTGCTGGCCACCATTAATGGAAATATTAGCGCCAGTAATAAATGCCGCTTCATCAGAAGCCAAGTAAACAATCAATCCTGCAACCTCTTCAGGTTTACCTAAACGTCCAACTGGAATCTGTGGCAGAATTTTAGCCTCTAAGATTTCTGTAGGAATAGCGGTTACCATTTTAGTGCCTATATAACCAGGAGAAATGGTGTTCACCGTTACTCCTTTACGCGCCACCTCTAAAGCAAGAGATTTAGTAAAACCGTGCATACCCGCTTTTGCGGCAGCATAATTGGTTTGTCCGAAAGCTCCTTTTTGCCCGTTTACAGAGGACACATTAATAATTCTTCCCCAGCCACGATCAACCATACCATCAACAAAAGGCTTAGTCATATTAAATACACTATTTAAGTTGGTATTGATGACAGCATCCCAATCCACTTTGGTCATTTTCTTAAAGGTCATATCACGGGTAATCCCTGCATTATTGACTAATACGTCAATAGGTCCCACTTCAGACTCAATTCTTGCAGCCATTTTTGCACAGTCGTCTGCATCGGATACATCTACTGGATAAGCATGAAATTGATATCCCTTCTCACGCATTGCACTAAGCCATGCGTCAGAGGTAGTATTTGAATGAGAATAGGTAGTGATAACCTTGTATCCTAATTCGGCCAACTTCACGCATATTGACTCACCTAGTCCGCCCATCCCTCCAGTAACCAGAACCAGACGCTGTTTCATAATATTTCTCCTCTCCTTGTTTAGTTATTTATAGTATTTATAGTTAATTTTTATTAAAGGAATATGACAAATTAACTAACATTTCTCTCTTACATAATGTCCAGGAGCAGCTTCCAACTCCTTAAACTCTTCATTACCTAAAACAGAGGAAGCTAATACCATCGGCTCTTGATTATGTTGTTTTAACCAATCAATCCAATGCCACCACCAACTTCCTTTGTGTTCAACCGCTGTTTCAAACCAATGATGAGAACCCATAGAACGCTCGCCATCAACCCAATAGTTACGTTTATTTTTTTTAGCAGAATTAATGGTTCCAGCAATATGTCCACTGGCCCCTAGCACGAACTCCTTTTGTCCACCAAGTAACTGTAGAGATCGAAATGCAGTATGCCAAGGCACAATATGATCTTCTTTTGCAGCAAAGATATAAGTTGGATAATTGATTGATCCCAGATCAATTTGCTCACCACACACTGTTAATGCATTCGGAGTACGTAATTGATTTTCTAAATAAAAGTGTCTTAAATACCATGCAAACATGGGACCTGGTAAGTTGGTTCCATCACTGTTCCAAAACAACAAATCAAAAGCAGGAGGAGTCTCACCTTTTAAATAGTTATTCACCACATACGGCCAGACCAAGTCATTGGGACGTAAGCTTGAGAAAGCCATCGCCAACTCTTTTCCTGATACCAATCCCCCGGCAGACAATTGCTGCTCTCGTCTTTCAACAAAGTTTCTGTTGATATACATGCCAATATCACCCACATCACTATAATCAAGTAAAGTGGTTAAGAATGTAAGAGTAGCAATGGGAAGCGTTTCTTTTTTCTGAAAGGCTGCTACAGCAGTAGCAAGTAGTGCTCCACCTACGCAAAAACCCAACACATCCATTTTTTCACATTGGCTGATTGATTGAACAGATTTAATTGCTCGAATCACGCCATGCTCAACATAGTCATCCCAACGTAATTGATCCTGCTCTTCAGTCACATTTTTCCATGACACCATAAAAACAGTATGCCCCTGCTCTACCGCAAAACGAACAAAGGAGTTATCAACCCCTAAATCCATAATATAAAATTTGTTGATACAAGGGGGAATCAATAACAATGGTTTATTAAAGACCTGCTCAGATTGGGGTAAATATTGGATTAACTGAAATATATCATTCTGAAAAACTACAGCGCCTGGAGTGGTAGCAATATTTTTACCCACTTCAAAGACTGATTCGTCAGTCATAGAAATACGACCTTTTTCAATATCTTGAAGAAGGTTTTCAAATCCTTTACGAAGACTTTCTCCACCAGTCTCAATAGCTTTCATTAACACTTCTGGGTTGGTGGCAGGATAATTACTTGGTGATAGGGCATCGACAAACTGCTGTGTAAAAAAATTCAGTTTATCCTTACTCTTATCATCCAAATTAAGAGATGACACCACTTCTGTAAGCCATTGGGCAGTTAATAAATAAGATTGTCGATAGTAATCAAAAAGAAGATTTTCTCGCCAAGGTGGGGAGGAGAATCGCTTGTCTTTTTCTGCATTGATTTCAATGGCGTTGGCTTTACTTTGACCCGTGGCTGCTTTTTCAGCCATGTTAATCCATAAGGCTAACTGATTTTGATAGTAACGTGCTTGTAGCTCTTGCCAACGAGGAAGATCTTGAACAACTGCCTCATTGAATTTTTTTAAAAATGTTTCATAATCTTCTGGCTTATAACCGCCAAACAGATTACTGACATTCTCTGCCATTTTGTGATTTGCATCAGTAAACGCTGAAACTAGTTTTTCAACAGATTCTGTATGAGGGTCTGGTGCAGACTGATTGTTATTCATGGGTAACGTCTTAACATTATTATTAAGACTAGATTAACCCTTGTATTCACGAAATACAAGTAGTTAAAAAAAACATATTTTTTCTCACACTATCAATAGCTTAACGTTTTAAACGAGGCCAACTAAAAATAGAAAGCTTGTGATAAATAACAGGCATAACAAATAACACCAAAGGAATTTGCACAATTAATCCAGATACAATTGCTATAGCTAATGGTTGTTGCATAGCTGCTCCCTGGCCAATAGCAAAGGCCAAAGGAATAAGCGTGATAATGGCGGCTAGGGTAGTCATAACAATTGGGCGCATACGGTTTTTACCCGCCTGAATTAGAGTATCTACCGTATTATCAGAGCGCAAGCCTTGGTATTCAGTAAAAAACAGAATAGCCACCTCAGTAATAATACCTATTATCATAGTCATCCCCATCATGGCCGAAATGTTGAATTCGACACGCGTTAACCATAAGCCTATAAAAATAGCAGGAATGGCAGCAAGAGGCATAAACAACACGGATAGAGCAATCTGAAAGTCTTCGTATAAAAATAATAATAATAAAAAGACCAAGGCTAGGGCTGATATAAATACAATCATCAATCCTTTAAACGCAATCTGTTGTTGTTTATAGAGACCACCTAGTTCGTAATAGGTCCCTTGTTTAAACAAGTTGGATTGTATGAGTATCTTTTGTACATCGCGCATTACTGAACCTAAGTCTCGACCATTAATTCGAGCTGTTACTGCCACCATTTGTTTGAAATTTTCTCGCTGTATTTGTGGCTGTCCAGATAAAGGGATAATTGTTGCTATCCTGTTTAAAGGGAACACATGCCCATCTTGAGCTTTAATTAATAGTTGACCTAACTGATATTGGTTTTTGCGTTGATTTTGCGGTAACCAAACACGAATACCTATCATTTTTAACTCACTTTGTACCGAGGTAGCAACAACTCCAGACATGTAATCAGACAGTATCTGACTGACATACTGAGGGTCCACATGTTCAAAGGCTGCCTTGACGGGATCAATATGAATCTCCAGTGCATCCCCTGCGGGATTCACGCCATCTTTCACATCAACAATGCCAGGAACCGCTTTAATTAATTGTGTTACTTTTTTTGCAGTACGTAATAAGTTACCTTGGTTATCGTCAAAAATCTTAATTTCCACAGGCTGAGGAACGGATGTTAAATCACCAATCCGGTCTTCCATCAATTGTGCAAACTCTACAGTGACACCAGGTACTTCGCGATTAATTTTACTGCGTAAAGCTTCCATCACCAGATTTATATGCTCTCTTGGCTCCGGTTTTAAACGAACAAAGAAATCTCCTTGGTAGGATTCAGTAATCCACCCTCCCATTTGCGTTCCTGTTCGGTGAGAAAAGGTTAAGACATTGGGATTGTCTTTAATAATTGCTTCCACTTGGTTACCCAAGCGTACCGATTCTGTTAATGAGGTGCCAGGCTCTGTTCTTATGTCAACGGTAAAACCACCCTCGTCCGTTTCAGGCATAAACCCTGATCCTGTCGCAAAATAAGCGAAGGTGCCCACAGCAAACAAAGGAATCAAAAACACAACCAACTGCACAGGCTTTTTTAGGAAGCGAGTTAACCACAACTCATACTGTCCATAGAGAACACCAAACCAATCATGCTTTCCCTCTGACTCAGCATCTTTTTGAGTCAACAGGAAGTCACTAATCAAGGGAATAACTAGCCACGTAATTAGAAAAGAAATCACCAAACTGGCTGCCATGGTTAAGGATAAGGCTTTAAAAAACGCCCCTGTAACTCCATCTAAAAAAGCCAATGGAATAAAAATCACAATTGTCGCAGAGGACGAACCCACTAAAGGAACAGTAAATTCTCTAGCTGCCTGCATAATCATCGAAGAATGCTCTCCTTGATGATCGCGAAGCCGTCGCATGATATGTTCTATCATGACGATGGCATCATCGATTATTAATCCTACAGCAGCTGCCATTCCTCCTAGGGTCATGATATTAAAAGTCATACCAAAAACAGATAAAATGGTGACAGTAGATATCAATACAGCAGGCACCACAATAATGGCAATGAGAGTGATTTTATAGTTTCTAAGAAAGACATATAACACTGCAGAAGCGAGAATCACCCCAATTAAAATAGCATCTCGTACACTCACCGCAGAATCAATAACCAGGCGACTTTGGTCATACCAGTTAGCTAATTTAATATGCCCCGGAAAAGTAAAGTGATTTAATTTTTCTTGAATAGCCTGTTCAATAACAACGGTATTGGCATCAGGCTGCTGATGGATATTAATTAGTACCGCATCTTTACCATCTGCATTGACCCGAATCCATTGAGGTACAGTACTATCAGACACGTCAGCCACATCAGCGACTGTTATAAATCCGTTCTTTCCAGAGCGGATGATGGTTTGCTTGATTTTATTGATAGTTGATAAACGGTTATCTGTTACTGCTAAATATAATTTGTAGTGATCCTCAATTTTACCTACTGCTGTAATGACATTATTTGCATTCACTGCATTAATTACATCACTAATAGTAAGTCCATAGGCTAATAATTTAGCGGGCTTAATCGTGATATGAAACTCTTCTACATTGCCCCCCGTTATTTGAATACGTGACACCCCCTCCACTGATGACAATAAGGGTTTGAGTTGATACTCAGCTACTTCACGTAATTTGGTTAGGGTTTCTGAATTAGAAGTGAGACTGTAAGAGAGGATGGGAAACACCGTAGTATCCATCCGACGTACCAGCATACTACTACCCTTTGGTAGAGTTGGCATAATCCTTGATATGGCCGCATTCACTTCTAACGTTGCATTAGCCATATCTGTTTTCCACGGAAAATAAACAGATACCTGAGCTTCCCCGCGGGTGGTTTTAGAGCGGACATCTTTAACATGTGGAACCAAACGAATCGCCTCTTCCACCGGCTTTGTTACTTGAAAAATCATTTGTTCTGCAGTCATGTCACCACTGCTAACAGAGATTTCAACACGCGGAAAATCTATATTAGGAAATAATGCGACGGGTAAGGTAAAGGAATTATAAACGCCTGATAAAACAAGCAACACCATCAGAAAAAAAAGTGAACGACGGTGTTTTTGAATCCAGTTATCAACGCGCATTATTGAGTTACCTTCACTGCCATACCCTCTTTCAATTCATAGTTACCTAAGACTACAACAGGTAACTCTCTATCAAAAGGACCCTCTATAACTGTGATTTCGTCGTATTCTTTAGCTTCTACATTGATTCTTTTAGCGTGATTATTACGTATCTGAAAAATATAATATCCCTGGTCATCAGACAAGACTGCTGAGCGTGGTACTTGCCATTTTTTTCCAAGATTAATTTGAATATTACCCTGCATTCTCATTCCAGGAGACAAATGAGAGTCATTAACATCAACAAATAGATTAACCAATCCCGTTGTTTGATCCACCATCCCTGTTATGTATTTAATATGGCCGTTAATCATTACGCCTGGATCAAATACCGATGAGATATGTACTGGTGTATTAATACTTAGTGAAGAAACGAGCTCCGGTAACACGCCCATCTGAAAATACAATCCTTTATCAGCAACTACAGTAATAGCAGACTGACCAGGTTGAACGCGCATACCGGATTCAATTGAAATCAGAGTAACAACCCCTGAAAAAGGAGCACGAATAATGTCACGTTGAATATTATTTCCTAATTTTATTTCTGCGTTGAGTGAACTCTCCGCATCGAATAGTGCTTTCTTGGCATTGGCAAGTTGGCTATTTGATGCCAAGTTATCTTGATAAAGACGTTGTACACGCTCAAAGTCTTTTTTTGCTGTTTTCAATTGTAACTCGGCTTGATTAAACCCTTTTAGCACTGAAGCTGCTGTAATGAGCTCATAGAGCGGTTCACCTTTTTTTATTTTCTTACCAGGTAGAACATATACTTTACCAATTTGCCCTTGGCGAGGACTATTGGCATTAAATTGAGCCTCAGGAGACGCTGTCATGACACCATAACCTGATAATTGATAGTTCATCTCGGCATAGCGAATAGACTCGGTTTTCACCCAAGCGGTTTCAAGCTCTTGGCCAACAGCGCTGGTTGCCAACACAACCATTATCAACATAAAAAGACGTTTCACTTATTCACCCAATTAGATAAAGGTTCACCAATTAGCATCGATAAATTAATTGCTTGCTCCAGCCATAATTGCTTAGTTTTTGCTAATTCAATTTTTTTATCAATTTCATTTATTTTAAACTGTGCATAAGCCACCAGATCCATATCTTGGCGTTGATAGGCACTTTTGGCGCTATCACTTAGTTGCGTCAATACCCCAACACTGCTAGATAGTACTGGTATTTGATTATTCAAAAAATCCAAATCCTGCGTTAACTGATGGACATCACTAAATGCACTATTAAGTCGATTTTGATATTCATCATAGAGTTGCTGACGGGTTGCTTTGGCAATCGCTACATTACCTTGGTTGCGATTAAAAATAGGTAAAGAAACAGATAAATCAAACCCGTTATATATCACTGCTCCATTATCTCTTAATCTGGTATACCCAAAGTTAATAGCAGGAAATTGTCCTAAGATAGCTTCACGTAATCTATAGTCTTGCGCTTCATAGCCTTTTTGTAGGGCTAATAAATCGGGACGAATATGACTTAATTGCTGCAACTGACTATTAATTTGTTGTGTTGATAAATGAGGTAATATCAAGGAGTCAACTAATCTTAAAGAAGTACCGGGAGATAACCCTAACATCTGATTCAATGCTGAGCGGTCTTGTGCGATAGCTCTCTTCAAATCAATGACTTGTTTTGTGGTTTCTTTAAATATAATTGTATTTACAGCTGTTGTATTAAGATCCAAATCTTTTTCTACTAACGCCTTATGCTGAGCGTTCTCAATATTTTTTAATAGTGCTTCCTTATCTAATAATAAGGTTAACAAAGTTTCATTATTGACGATTTTTTCAAACAAGATTTGTGATTGGGATATGAGTAACCACTCTTGCCAGAGCAAGTCCAAATCCGCTTTCTCTTCGGTACTTTTTACACCCTGCTGAATTGTTGAATGAGTAATTAACGCTGAAATATTATAAAAAAGACCGTACTCAGAAGCCACTGAGTTCGCCCCAGGGCCGCCATTGATGGGAGGCTGAGGATAAATAAGGAGTGTAGGATCTGGTAATAAGCCCGCATTAAAGGCTTGCGCTTTAGTCACTCCTGCACTGTCTCTTGCCTGTTGTAATCCCGGATTATTAGCAATTGCAATAGTGGCAATTTCAATTACATCTAAACCATCGCTTGGATTAAACTTATGTTGTATCCCAACTTGACTAGATGCTATTTGATCAGGTAGCTGAAGACGACTTATATCTTGAGGCCACAGTGGCTTTTCTGGTAATGGTTTGCTGTCATAACTAGCACAACCATAAAGACCCAATAAGGTAAAAAATAGTATTGTTTTAATTTTCATTAATAGTGGAGCACGTCTTGTTATTTAGAGACTAGGTTAACTATATCAACTTAAAGCTAACTTAAAATCAGAATAAATACTGTTTTTTAAAATCGTTAATTGATAGTCTAATCATAACTCTTCAATAATTAAACAATTATGAATTGATTAATTATTCTTGGACGATCAGGTGCATCCAATGAATTGATGCTACACCTAAAGAAATTAAGATAACTTGCCAAACTGACTCTTTAAAGTCGATACGACGATGTAAACCAGGAATTAAATCAGCTACAGCCACATAAATCATACTTGATGCAGCCAAAGCCAGTAGATAAGGAACGGCATGTTGTAACGATTGCAGTGCAAGACAAGCAAATACTC
Organism: Pseudomonadota bacterium; assembly: GCA_021811145.1. Taxonomy (GTDB): domain Bacteria; phylum Pseudomonadota; class Gammaproteobacteria; order Burkholderiales; family Ferrovaceae; genus PN-J185. Next base: position 10,125 of record JAJZPN010000009.1, on the reverse strand, counting down.
CACCAAAAAGGGTGGCTACACTGGTCAATAAATTAAACATTAGAGCTTTTCTGCGAGATAGACCTGAGTGAAGTAACACCAATACATCTCCTGCTTCTTGGGGAATTTCATGAGCAATAATTGCGAGTGCCGTCACAATACCCAGTTGGGTATTAGCAACAAAGGCTGCTGCAATAATAATTCCATCCACAAAATTATGAACCGAATCACCTACAACCACCATAGCACCGGTGCGTTGATGCCCCTCATGAAGAGAATGGCCGTGATCTTCCATGTCGTGAGCGTGAACATGACGCCATAAAACCAGTTTTTCCAAAAGAAAAAACAGTAAAATGCCTGCCAAGACTGTCATTGATACTAAATCAGCATTATGAGACAAGGTAAAGGCATGAGGCAGTATTTCTAAAAACACGGCTCCTAATAATGCACCAATAGCATAGCTCACCAGTAAAGGAACCCATGTTGGACGTGCGGTAAGCACCACGATGACAGCGCACACAACCGACAACGAGCCTGCAGCAAGGCTTGCGATGACGGTATTCATTAATGGAGTCATGATCACTGGCTATACTCTTTGATTAATATTAACTAAGCATTATACGACGCTTTCTGGCTCCGTATCGAGCCAAATAAAGTACCCCATTCGACCCGTTTTACCCCGGTCACGTCGATGAGAATAAAACAGCTCGGGATGAGTATAATTACATATCTCTCCACCATAAATATGGTTGACACCCAAGCTATATAACTGCTGTTTGGCAAGAAACACTAAATCAGCAAACCATTTACCAGATTTGTCGGCTGGAATAAAAGCTTGTTCTGCCTCTTGATGATGCATAATAAATGCATTTCTCACTTCATCACCCACTTCAAAATGCTGTTGTCCGATAGTGGGGCCAATCCATACCATCAATTCATTGGTGGGAACAGACATTGCCTTGATTGTCGCTTCAATCACTCCCTTTGCTAATCCTCGCCAACCGGCATGAGCCACTGCCACGATTTTTTCTTTTCTATGACAAAATAATAACGGCATACAATCTGCAGTTAATACCACGGCTGCTCTACCTGGTTGCGTTAACCACGCAGCATCCGCCTCGGGAACGAAAGTGGCATCTTGTTGGTCAAGATTAACTACATGAGTGTCATGAACCTGCCTAAGATAACAGGGTGTAACTTGTATATGTTGCTCAACACGCTGACGATTTAACTGAACATGTTGCGGATTATCCTGAACATGGTCACCTAAATTTAAGCTACTAAATGCCCCAATACTTACCCCTCCCTCGCGGGTTGTGGCAAAAGTTTTCACCCATTGAGGTGCTGGCCAATTAACAATCCACTCATTCATAACGACAATGCCTTAATGCGTCAACTAACCCTAACAAATCATCCGCTAGCGGAATACTCCACTCACAATACTCTTTTGTGCGAGGGTGAATAAGGCCTAACCGAAAAGCTTGTAAAGCTTGTCTATTTAATAGTTTTAGAACGGCTATACTATGTTCATCATAGCGCGGTACTTTGCCACCATAAACAGGGTCACCTGCTAGAGGATGGCCAATAAATTGCATATGTACTCGAATTTGATGAGTTCTTCCTGTTGCCAAATGGCATTCAACTAAAGTGTGACAAGGTAGCCGCTCGATAATGTCATAATAAGTTAAAGCGTCTTTACCTGTTGCTACAACGGCCATTTTAGTGCGCTGGGTGGGATGTCGACTAATTGGTGCATCAACTTGTCCTGGCACGGTCAACATACCCTGAACACAGGCCAAATAGTGTCTTTTTACGGTTCTAGCTTGCAGTTGTTGTACTAAGTCTTGGTGGGTGGGGAGATTTTTTGCTACTACCATTAACCCATTGGTGTCTTTATCAAGGCGGTGAACAATACCGCAACGAGGAACCATCTTTAACTGCTCATCATAGTAAAGCAGTCCATTTTGTAGTGTATTACTCCAATTACCGTTACCAGGATGAACAACTAAACCTGCTGGTTTATTCAAAACAATAATATCTTCATCTTCATGAACAATATTTAAAGCAATAGGCTGTGCAATAATGGCTTCAAGATCAATTTCCTCAGGAATCTGAAGACTAATCTTATCTCCAGTCCACACTTTTTCTTTAGGGACTGTCGTTTGACCATTGAGCTTAACTGCCCCATCCTTAATCCATTGTTGTAATCTACTTCTCGAGTAGCCTGGAAAAAGCGTCACCAAAGCCTGATCAATACGACTTCCCGCTAAATCATGAGGTATCATGATATCAACTGGGTCTGATTCATCAAGACTGGTATAATCTAAAAATTCACTATTTGCTTCGGACATTATGAACACTAGTATAACTCGATTTTTATTACTCTCTCTATCTTTGCTGGTAGTAGGGTGTAGCGGCATGAATGATGACCTAGACCCTACCAAGGGTTGGTCAGCTTCAAAAATATATAACGAAGCCAAAACACAGATGTTGGACGGTAATTATGAACAAGCTGCAAAACTCTACGAATCATTACAAACTCGCTATCCATATGGAATTTACTCACAGCAAGCTGAGTTAGAACAAATCTACTCATACTACAAGCAAGGTGAAAAAGCCTCTGCAATTAGTGAAGCTGATCGTTTTATAAAAGCCCACCCCAATCATCCTGGTGTTGATTATGCTTACTATATGAAAGGATTGGCTAATTTTGATGATGATTTAGGTCTTTTTGGTGTGTATTCTCCAGAAGATCTAGCCCAGCGAGATAGTAAACCTTATCGTGATGCCTTTGAAACGTTCAAAGAATTAGTCACTCGTTTTCCTAAAAGCAAATACACTCCTGATGCCGTAGTTCGTATGCGCTATATTGTTAATGCTTTAGCAAAGGGGGATATTGTGATGGCTCGCTATTACTATAAACGCCAAGCTTATCTTGCTGCCGCAGACCGCGCCAAAGAAGTATTGATTGATTATTCAAAGAGCCCGCAGACAGAAGAAGCTTTATACATTTTAGCTAAAAGCTACCAAGCCATGAATCTAACAGAACTCGCTAACGATGCATTAAGAGTTCTTAATAAAGATTTTCCTGAGAGTAAGTTTTTACAAAACAAACCCAGCATTAACAGACCCTGGTGGAAAAAAATTATTTAGTCTGAGCTGGTTTTTTAGTAGCAAGAGAAGCGGGAGCGCCGGTTGATTGGGGATTAACGTATCGGTAGAAAGTTTCCCCTTCCCTAACCATTCCTAGATCTGTTCGTGCATGCTCTTCCAACGCATCCGTCCCTTTCCTTAAATCTTTTACCTCAGCACTGAGCGCATCATTACGCATTTTTTGCTGAGTATTGGCTTCTTTTTGCTGAGAGATCTGTTGATTTAAAGAACGTATTCTTAACCACCCACCTTTACCAATAAAAAGAGAGTAGCTAAGAAGCGTAATTAACAACAACAAAAAGAGAGAGACGATCTTACCAGGATCCTTCATGGTTCTCCTGATTCATTATCTATAATTGATAAAAAGCACCTTTGCCTGCGTAACGAGCAACAGATCCCAATTCATCTTCAATTCTTAATAATTGGTTATATTTTGCAAGGCGATCGGAACGGGACAATGACCCTGTTTTAATTTGCCCGGCATTCGTTGCAACAGCAATATCTGCAATAACTGTGTCTTCAGTTTCACCCGAACGATGAGAAATCACATTGGTATACCCTGCTCGTTTTGCCATTTCAATAGCAGCAAATGTTTCGCTTAAGGAACCAATCTGATTGATTTTAATTAAGATAGAGTTAGCGATATGTCTTTGAATTCCTTCTTTCAAGATTTTCGCATTGGTAACAAAAATATCATCGCCAACCAATTGAACCTGTTTTCCTAGGGCGGCAGTTAGGGCTTCCCAACCGGCCCAGTCAGCCTCTGACATCCCATCTTCAATTGTAATCAACGGATATTTTTTTACCCAGGCAGCTAAATAATCAACAAACTCACCAGAGCTTAATTGACGGTTTTCTGCATGGAGATGATAAAAACCATCTTTATAAAACTCTGAACTGGCACAGTCCAATCCGATTGCAATATCCTCTCCTGGACGATATCCTGCTTTTTCAATAGCACGCATGATTAAGGTTAAACCTGCTTCATTGCTTGCTAGACGAGGAGCAAATCCTCCTTCATCACCTACTGTGGTAGACATTCCCTCATCATCAATTAGTTTTTTAAGGTGATGAAATACCTCAGCACCATAGCGTAACGCTTCTTTAAAACTTGGCGCCCCAACTGGCAGAATCATAAACTCCTGCATATCTAGCCCGTTATTAGCGTGTGCTCCACCATTAATAACGTTCATCATGGGTACTGGCATTTCAATAGCGTTTGCCCCACCCAAATAACGATAAAGAGGTAAGCCCGCTTCTTCCGCTGCAGCTTTAGCTGTTGCAAGAGATACGGCCAAGATTGCATTAGCACCCAAACGGGCTTTATTGTCAGTACCATCTAACTCAATCATGGTTTGATCAATAAAACTTTGTTCGCTAACATCAAGCCCCACTAAGGCCTCGTAGATTTCTGTATTAACATGGCGAACGGCTTTTTCTACGCCTTTACCCAAATAGCGCTTACTGTCTCCATCACGTAACTCAATGGCTTCTCGTGTTCCTGTTGAGGCACCTGAGGGTACCGCAGCACGACCAAGCGCCCCATCTTCCGTCACCACCTCAGCTTCAACAGTTGGGTTACCGCGGGAATCAAGAATCTCACGAGCGTAAACTTCAACAATAGAACTCATATTAAAATTTCCTATTCTTTACTGGATTTCAATTAAACCTTGTTTTTTTACAATCACATCAATTTCAACTAATGTCTCTAACAATTCCCTCATTTGCCCTAAAGGCCATGCATTGGGGCCGTCTGATAGAGCTTGTGCTGGGCGAGGATGCGTTTCCATAAATAGTCCAGAAATCCCGGCCGCAACGGCAGCTCTTGCTAGTACAGGAACAAATTCTCTTTGCCCCCCACTAGCCGCCCCTAACCCACCAGGCAATTGAACAGAATGAGTTGCATCAAAAACAACGGGACAATCTGTTTCTCGCATAATTGATAAGGAGCGCATATCAGACACTAAATTGTTATACCCAAAAGATACGCCTCTCTCACACACCATAATATTGTCTTGACCACTGGCTTTTTTGGCTTTTTCGACCACATTTTTCATGTCATGTGGAGCCAAGAATTGGCCTTTTTTAATATTCACTGGCTTACCTGACTTAGCCACAGCTTCAATAAAGTCCGTTTGGCGACATAAAAACGCAGGCGTTTGTAATACATCAACAATAGAGGCTACTTCTTTCACGTCAGCACTTTCATGTACATCAGTTAAAACAGGAATACCTAACTCTTTTTTAACATCAGCCAAGATGGATAATCCTTTATCTTGACCTATCCCTCTAAAGGAACTACCGGAGCTTCGGTTAGCTTTATCATAGGAAGCTTTAAAAATAAACGGAATTTCAAGTTCACGCGTAATCTCTTTTAATTGGCCTGCAACCTCAAAAACCAATTCACGTGACTCAATCACACAAGGCCCTGCGATAAGAAAAAAAGGATGATTAATACCCGCCTCAAAATGACAGAGTTTCATTATTCTCTCCCGGGTTTTTTGCTCTTAGCATGCTGAGTAAGCGCTGCTTGAATGAAAGAGCTAAATAGTGGATGACCATGCCTTGGTGTTGACGTAAATTCTGGATGGAACTGGCAAGCTACAAACCAAGGGTGATGAGGTAACTCAATCATTTCGCATAACCCCTCTTCACTGGATTTACCAGATATTTTTAATCCGGCTGACTCCAATTGAGGTAAATAAAAGTTGTTGACTTCATAACGATGGCGATGACGCTCTGTTATCACATCATTTTGGTAAATACTACGAGCTAAGCTATCCTTTTCCAATAAACAACTTTGCCCACCAAGACGCATTGTGCCACCCAAATCAGAGGAGGTATCTCTGGTTTCAACATCCCCTTCAGCATTAACAAATTCAGTAATCAATGCAATCACAGGTTGTTTAGTCTGAGGTTCAAACTCTGTACTGTGAGCGTCAGGCAAATTAGCGCAGTGACGTGCGAATTCAACAACAGCAAGCTGCATACCAAGGCAGATACCCAAATAGGGGATGGATGATTCTCTAGCAAAACGGATAGCTTTAATTTTACCTTCAACACCACGCTTACCAAATCCACCTGGAACCAATATGGCATCCATGCCCTTCAGACAATCAATTCCCTCAGTCTCAAGTCGTTCTGAATCCACATAATGGATATTGATTTTCGCGCGTTGATGAATTCCAGCATGGATTAACGCTTCTGAAAGCGATTTGTAAGATTCAGTCAGATCAACATACTTACCAACCAGAGCAATACTCACTTCATGAAGAGGATGCTCAATAGCATCAACCAGTTTTGACCAAGCAGATAAATCTGCTGCAGGGGCTTTAATAGCCAATTTATTTAGTACAATTTCATCAAGACGCTGAGTATGCAAACCACTCGGTATTTTATAGATACTGTCAACATCAGGGGCTGAAATAACTGCATCAGCATGAACATTGGTGAATAAAGCAATCTTACGTCTTTCATCATCAGGCAGAGCTCGATCAGCACGACAAATCAGGGCATCTGGCTGAATACCTATCTCACGTAGCTCTTTAACTGAGTGTTGTGTGGGTTTAGTCTTGATTTCTCCTGCTGAAGGCAGATATGGCACTAATGTTAGATGAATAAAACAAGTCGCATCTCGTGGAAGTTCAACAGCCATTTGTCGAATAGCTTCTAGGAAGGGTAAAGATTCGATATCTCCAACCGTTCCACCAATTTCAACAATAGCAATGTCGGCTCCATCTGCACCTTGCATGATGCAATTTTTAATTTCATCCGTAATGTGCGGAATAACTTGAACTGTACCGCCCAAATAATCACCACGGCGCTCTTTCTTAATTACGCTCTCGTAAATCTGGCCAGTGGTGAAGTTGTTCTTTTTGGTCATCTTAGCGCTAATAAAACGCTCATAATGACCTAGATCCAAGTCGGTCTCAGCGCCATCATCAGTGACAAAAACCTCGCCATGCTGAAAGGGGCTCATCGTCCCTGGATCCACATTGATGTAGGGATCCAACTTCAGCATAGTGATACGAATACCTCTGGATTCAAGAATCGCACCCAATGATGCGGCTGCGATGCCTTTACCTAGGGAGGAAACCACACCGCCGGTGACAAAAATATACTTGGTCATGGAATTAGATAAATATTAGACGATTGATTATATCGTTTAATGGAATTTACCTCAAACATTCCCGAGAATCTATTTATCGGGGTGAGTCAGGATTTAAACTGATAGCCACTTATTCAAATCAAGTGACCGTCAGTTTAAATCTTAACTTTTAGACCGAATACTACCTAACCATTACTTAGTGAAAGCACCCGCTTCCTTGTGTTGTGCTATTGTTTCCTCGTTCCAACCTAATACTTCCTTCAAAATCTCATTGGTGTGCTCTCCGAGTAAGGGTGAGCGCTTCATGGATACGTGATTATCTGAGAGTTTGATTGGCATACCTACATTAAACCACTTGCCACGTTTAGGATGATCAAGTTCAACATACATATCTCGCAATTTAACATGTTCATCTTGAGCCAAATCTTCTGTACTCATGATAGGACCACAGGGTACGTCAATCTCATTGAGAATTGCCATAAATTCTCGTTTTGTATAGTGACTGGCATAATCAGTAATCATTTGCCACATTGTATTTTGATTACGTCTTCTTTCTTGAATGGTACTAAACCGTGGGTCTTGGGCAAGTGCGTCACCCCCTATTTTTTTCGCCAGATTTTCCCATACCGCTTCCTGAACTACAACGTAAATGAAGTCATTAGGGCCACCTGGTTTACAACGAATAGCGTTACCAAGCTGACCACCACCTGAATCATTTCCACTGCGAGGGGTTGCAGAGCGGTTATTGGTGTCAACAGAGTACTCAGGTAAAGTGCCATGATTAAGACGTTGATGATCTCTAAATTTAACCCGGCAAAGATTCATCACTGAGTCCATCATGGCCACTTCAACATACTGCCCTTTGCCAGTACGATGTCTTGACTGAAGTGCCGCCAATATACCAATTGCCAAATGTAATCCTGTTCCAGAGTCACCAATTTGTGCACCGGTTACCAGTGGGGGGCCATCATCAAATCCCGTGGTACTCATTGCTCCACCCATGGCCTGCGCCACATTTTCATAAGCCTTAAACTCTGAATAAGGACCAGCAGAACCGAATCCTTTAATTGATGCCATGATTATTCTTGGATTGATTTCATGAACTTTTTCCCAAGTAAAACCAAAACGATCCAATACACCAGGACCAAAATTTTCCATAATGACATCGCATTGCTTTAGTAACTCAACAAACACCTCTTTACCAGAAGGATTTTTCATATTCACGGTAATCGAACGTTTATTACAGTTGAGCATAGTAAAGTAAAGGCTATCCGCATCGGATATATCTCTTAGCTGTCCACGGGTAATATCCCCAGATGGTGGCTCAAATTTAATCACATCCGCACCAAGCCAAGCCAGTAACTGTGATGAGGTTGGGCCAGCTTGCACATGCGTCATGTCAAGAATGCGAATACCTGATAATGCGTTTTCCATAAATCCCTCTTTGCAAAAAATTAAATCGTACCCCTCCTTTTTGTCGCTTTAGTAAAAAAAAGTCAAGTACATACATCAATAAAAATACAAAAAAAATATTGTTAAACGGGTTTCAATTAATCAAAACCAGCACTTATAATGAAAATTCAAATAATAAGAATAACTAATACTTTTTTACTCAATTCTCTGTGTTTTGCTAATTCTAGGACTGATCATGAAAATTTGTATTGTGGGTGGCGGTGGTGCAATTGGGGGATTTTTAGCGGTACAACTAGCTAGAGCAGGTAACGACGTGACAGTGGTTGCCCGTGGAAAAACACTGGATGCAATACGTGAAAAAGGATTAACACTTATCACAGAAGAACATCCTAATGGAATACAAGGTCCCGTTCGCGCTGTAGAAAAAATTAGCGAAGTAGGTATCATGGACGTGGTAATTTTAGCGATTAAAGCACACCAACTCACCCCCATAGTTGATCAAATTGAACAAATGGTAGGTGAGGATACTGTCATTATTCCGATGCAAAACGGTATTCCTTTCTGGTACTTTCAGCGTCGTCCAGGTTTACATCAAGATCACGTTGTTGAAACCGTTGATCCAAACGGCATCATCATGAAAACTCTTGATCCTCATAAAATCATTGGTTGCGTGGTTTATCCTGCAGCAATCAGCGTATCGCCTGGGGTCATCAAACATGTAGAAGGGATTCGCTTTCCAATAGGTGAATTGGATGGGGCCACCACCGAGCGCGCCCAAAAAATATCTGACATGATGACAGCGGCTGGATTTAAGTCTCCTATTCTTGAGGATATCCGCTCAGAAATATGGTTGAAACTATGGGGTAACCTGACATTCAACCCTATCAGCGCCCTAACCCATGGAACGTTATTTGAAATCTGCCAGCATCCAAGAACCAGACAACTAGCCAAAGACATGATGACTGAAGCACAGGAAATTGCGCATCAATTTAACGTTACTTTCCGTGTAACTATTGATAAACGTATCGATGGTGCTGAAAAGGTGGGCCGTCATAAAACTTCCATGTTGCAGGATGTTGAAGCAGGTCGCGAACTAGAAGTGGACGCTCTACTTGGTTCAGTGATTGAACTAGGCCAACTGGTTAACGTCCCCACACCAAGACTTGAGGCTGTTTATGCTCTTACCACCTTACTGATGGATTGCATACAAGATGCGAAAAGTGGTATGTCCTTGGTTAGACCTGGAAATCAACACTAAAAACTAAAAAATAGCTCGGCTGCGAAAGATTTATTGATGTTAATCTAAAATAGATAGTAAAATTAAAAACAATAACAATAATTATATCGCGAATTCAGATTTGAAGTGCAATGTCTGAGTTAAAGAATACCTGATTAGGTGTTTTATAACCAAGCGTTTTTCTAGGCCGGTTATTTAGGCGGTTCATGACCATATTAATTTCCTCCTGAGTAAT
>JAJZPN010000030.1 GCA_021811145.1 Pseudomonadota bacterium | reverse complement strand
GCTGACGGGCTATTAATCTTAGCCACTGCTCAACAACAAACTAGAAATGCTGATACGCATTACAACTATCGTTGGGATAGTAATTTCCACTATTTAACTGGATTTAAAGAACCTAACGCTATTTTATTGATGATTATTAAAGGTGGTCATGCTACAACCATACTATTTTGCCAACCCAAGGATTTAGAAAGAGAAATTTGGGACGGTATTCGGCTAGGCCCTGATGCGGCGGTGAATGAGTTGGGCGTTGACGAAGCATTTTCGATTAATGAATTTTCTTCAAGATTACCGCAGTATTTAGTTAATCAATCAACAGTATATAGTCTTTGGGGTGAGAAACATCCAACGGAAGATCTTGTTTTTAATGCTATTAATCAGGTCAAGTCAATGATTCGACAAGGAGTTAACGCTCCTTATCAGTTTATAGATGTACGTTCAGTGATTCATGAAATGCGCCTTATTAAAGATGAGGCTGAAATCACTATTATGCGACACTCCGCAAAAATTGCTTCTCAAGCACATAACAGAGCAATGAGAACAGTTAAAAATGCACAATATGAGTATGAGGTTGAGGCTGAGCTGCTACACGAATTTAAGAAATCTGGCGCAGAGGCCCCTGCTTATCCGTCAATTGTTGCCGCTGGAGATAATGCAACAATCTTGCATTATGTAGAGAATAATGCCCCAATCAAAACAGGTCAGCTGATGCTTATTGATGCAGGTTGTGAGTGGCAAGGGTATGCGTCAGATATTACAAGAACCTTTCCAGTAAGTGGACGGTTTACTGATGCTCAAAAAGTACTTTACGATATTGTGTTACGTGCTCAATTAGCTGCAATTCAATCTATTAAGCCAGGAATTCAATTTAATGATTATCATTTAATTGCAGTTCGTGAATTGGTAGAAGGTCTTGTTGATTTAAAGTTATGCCAAGGAAGTGTAGATGGCATTATTGAATCAGGAGACTACCGACGTTTTTATATGCATAGAACAGGACATTGGCTAGGTAGAGATGTTCATGATGTTGGTGAATACATAATGAATGGACAATCTCGTTTTCTTGAGTCAGGTATGGTGATGACAGTGGAACCTGGTTTATACATTAGGCCAGACTCTAGTGTCCCCGAACACTTTCATGGAATTGGGATCAGGATAGAGGACGATATACTTGTAACTTCTAATGGTTGTGAGGTATTAACTAAAGAAGCGTATAAAACAGTGGCGGATATCGAATCATGGATGAATCAGTAAATTCTCAGCATGTTGATATTGCGATTATCGGTGCAGGTCCGGTAGGCTCCGCGGTAGCGTTAGGGTTATCTAATTTGGGTTTAAGGGTTGTATTGTTAGAAGCTAGAGACAACTTGCGTGCAGATGAAAGAAGAACTCTTGCTCTTTCACATGGTAGCCGTGAAATTCTTGAAACAATTCAAGCATGGCCAAGTCACTCACCAACCTATATAAAAAAAATTCATGTTACAGATAAAGGTCATTTTGGCCAAACAATATTAACTGCAGAGGAAATGGAACTACCAGCTTTAGGGTATGTTCTTAAATATAATGTATTAGTTGATGCAATGTTAAGTGCATTGAGTAATACGTCAGTAAAAATAGAAACAGCTTCCCCAGTTACTGAGATCAAAACATCAGAGAATCATGCTGAAGTAGTTATTGGTGGAACACATCCACGATCAATAACTGCTTCTCTTGCAATTCTTGCTGATGGAGGAAAACAATTAACCGCCTCATTGTTTTCTATTACCCATGATAGTGTTTATAAACAGGTCGCTTTAGTTGCACAGGTTACCTGTAGTAAACCTCATGAGGGACTCGCCTATGAAAGATTTACTGCGGAGGGACCTGTTGCTCTTTTACCATTTGAGGATCATTACGCATTAGTGTGGACAGGAACACAAGAAAAAATAACACACTTGTTATCATTAAGTGAGAGCTCGTTTTTAAATGAGTTACAAATACATTTTGGTTATCGTGCAGGTGAATTTCTTTCTGTTGGAGCAAGAAATAGCTACCCCCTAACTTTAAAGGTGGTTGGTAACTTAACTCAGCCACATTTAATATGTATTGGAAATGCGGCGCAAACTATGCATCCAGTTGCAGGGCAGGGGTTTAACTTGGGGTTACGTGACGCACAAACCCTCTTTGATTTAGTAAAACAATTCTCAACAGGTGGTTTAGGAGGTCAGGCCTTTAATGAACAATATCAACGACGCAGACGTTTAGATCGTGGTTTTGGCATAGGACTAACACATCTACTTGTAACAGGATTTTCTAATAACTATCCAATCATTAATACATTACGTAATCAAATTTTATTTGGTATGAATCTCGTTCCACCCATGAGACGTATGCTTACCAAAGTAATGCTCTATGGCGTACAGGGTATTTTGAAATGAAAACTGTACAAACACATCAGTTTGACTCAGTAGTTATAGGTGCGGGTATTACTGGACTTGCCATGGCGCTGTCTTTGGCAGAGTGTGGAAATAAGGTGGCTATAGTTGATCAAAGATTAACTCCCCCTACTGTAGATGAATCTGAAGAATACGACACTAGGATTTATGCTCTTAACGAAAACAGTGTGGCTCTTCTAAAAAAGTTAGATGTATGGAAGTATTGTGATCAACAAAGAATCCAACCTATCACTGCCATGAAAGTATTTGGTGATAAAACAGGACAACTTGATTTTAATGCCAAAGATAAAAGTATAGAGAATGACTCACTTGGGGTGATTATTGAAAGCAGGCAACTTATTAACATACTCTATAAAAAAACAAGTCATCATCCAAATATCAAATATTTATTGGGATTAAGTATTGAAGGTACTGATGTAATTGAGAGATTAAGAGTCGTCTCTCTTAGCGGAGGCTTACAACTTTATTGTCGACTATTAGTTGCATCAGATGGTTTATTCTCCCCTACGCGATCAATTGTAGGTATTAAAGAGACGATTACGGAATATGATCACTTTGCTGTGGTAGCTAACTACCAGAGTGATCAGGATCATTATGGTGTCGCAAAACAATGGTTTTTATCTAACGGTGATATTCTTGCTCTTCTACCTTTACCAGATAACATTGTATCCTTAGTGTGGTCTACTCAAAAGGACAATGCAAGTTACCTGAGTGGTATTAACGAAGACAAACGTATAAAAGAAATTCTAAGTAAAGTGGGGTATGGTATCGGTCGTCTTAAAGAGGTGACTCGGCCACATGTTTTTCCGTTACGACTGATCAGGGTTAATCCTATCTTTTTAAATAGATTTATTTTATGTGGTGACGCAGCTCACGGCGTTCACCCTATGGCAGGACAGGGACTTAACTTGGGGCTTGCAGATGTGAGTACATTTATGGAGTTAATAACTAACAAACAAACCACTATTGATATCGGTGAGTATTCATTATTATCTTCTTATTCAAGACGTAGAGTAGAATCGGTTACATTAATGCAAGCATTAACACACTCGTTGTATGTGGGGTTTCATGTTAATACCCCATGGATTTCATGGGTCAGAAATACCGGTATGAATATTATTAATGGATTACCAGGATTAAAAAAGTTATTACTAAAACAGGCGGGACATGCATGAAACACACTATTAAATGGCTGGTTGTATTATTTATTCTTATTGCCCAATCAATAGCCTATGCTGGAGAGGATAATTTTGATTGGCTTAAGAATAAAATTGTGAATAAAGTACCCAAGCTAAAAGATCACATCCAACATATCGAATCATCGGGTGTTTGGGATCTCTATGAAGTGGATACGGATGACCATCAAATTATTTATACTGATAAAAATGTCACTTATTTATTTGCGGGTGAAATTTATCAAGCAGCCAATCTTGAAAATATAACGCAAAAAAAATTAGATAAAATCAACGCAGTGTCTTGGTCTGAATTACCTTTATCGTTAGCCATAAAACGAGTTAAGGGTAATGGAAAACGTGAGCTAGTGGTTTTCTCGGATCCTGATTGTCCTTATTGTAGACGTTTAGAATCTGAACTAAGTCATATTAATGATGTGACAATTTATACTTTTGTGTATCCTATTGCCTCTCTTCATCCTAATGCCCCACAACGTTCTGCTGAAATTTGGTGTGCTAAGGACAGAGCAAAGGCATGGGATCAATATTTACTGAAAAAGATACAATTAAATAAAAATACACAATGTGATTTGTCTGACTTAGAGAAAACGCAGTCATTAGCAGAAAAATTAAATATTACCGGCACCCCAACTTTAATTTTTAAAAATGGTCAAAAAGTACCAGGTGTTATTTCTGCTAATGATTTAGAAAAGTTATTGGGCCCACACTAAATTTAAAATTGTCGATAAAGAGCGTCATTTTTCTTAAGGCGCTCTTTAGCTTGACGAAAATCCGGATAAATTTTTTCAACTAACAGCCAAAATCCTGGACCATGATTGAACTCAAACAAATGAGCCATTTCATGTGCAACTACGTAGCGAATCTCTTCTCTAGAGGCTTTCATTAATCGCCAGTTGAATCTCAGTTCTCCCTTGTTGTTACAGCTTCCCCAGCGACTTTGTGCGTTGCTGACAAAAAAGGGTGGGATAGTTGATAGGGCAAGTAGTTGGCTAAAGTAATTAATTTCTTCTTCAAGAACTTTTTTTATTTCTGTTTTATAGTGATCAATAATACTACTCTGAATATCATTATCTGTTGGTTCTATTTGAATAAATTGATCGTTCTGTTCAAATAAATTGAGTTGTTGGTTTAATGCAAACTGAATAGTTTTGGTTGAACCAAGCCAAGGAACAGTAGCACCTTCTTTCCACTCCTGATGCGTGGGTTTTGGTTTGTTTTTCCAGGTTAAGTATCTGTCTAATACCCATTTTTGTTGTTGACGTAATGTCTCTTCAACTTGGTTGATATTAACCCAATGTGGAATAGCTACGGATAGTCCCTCTTGATCCATAATGAGACCAATGGTTTTTCTATTTTTTCTTCTTATAATTTTGTAGGGTATTAATTTTTCGTTGATTTGAATGGTGTACTCTCTTCCTCTTTTTTTAACTAGCGGTTGAGTGTTTTTTTTTGAGAGGGAACGTGCAGGCTCTCCTGTAATTTGCTCCATATTGTTTTCTATCCATTCTTCTACTTCTTTATTTACCTCAGCGGAACTTTTATTGGTAATATCAATGGGGGTACCAAAACGTACTTCAATAGTACCAGGATTTTTAAAAAATCCTTTTGGCCAATAGATTCCAGCATTATGTGCTACAGGTATAACAGGAACCTGTGCTTTTACAGCAAGTTGAGCGCCACTTTGTGCATAACGTCCCCTGTACCCTGGCTTTACGCGAGTCCCTTCAGGAAAGATAACCACATAAAGCCCCTGTTTTAATCTAGCAACACCTTGTGTAATGACTTGCTCAAGTGAGGCTTTTTTCTGAGAGCGGTCAATGGCAATAGGCTCAAGTAAATTAAGACCCCAACCAAAAAAAGGAATTTTTAATAACTCATGCTTAAGAACAATGCAGTGCGGAGGTAATACAACTGGTAAAAATAAGGTTTCCCACTCAGATTGATGTTTAGACAGAATAACGCAAGCAGTGGAGGGAATATTTTCTAGTCCTGTGACTTTAAATTTAACACCTCGAAACCAGACGCCACAATACAACATCGTTTTACACCAATATTTTGCTAATAATTTGGGAAGAGTACGACGGTTGATGAGTATCGATAAAATCATTAACAAAGCAAAGACGGGAGTAATAACGCTTTGAATAATTAGATAAATAACCGCCCCAATTATTTTCATGAAATTAAACAGATGTAATAAGATGTTCAACTGCATGAATCAAATCTGGTTCTACTTTTGTTTCTTTTGGTAGATTACCTTGTTTGAGTGTCTTTTCACCTTTACCTGTTAGCACAAGAATAGGCTGAGCTTGCATTTTACTTGCTGCTTCAAGGTCTCTTAGAGAATCACCAATGGCAGGTACATTTTTAAGAGATATATTAAATACTTTAGCTATTTCTTCAAATAAACCAGTTTTAGGTTTACGGCAGTTACAATTGGCTTCGTTAGAATGCGGGCAAAAGAATATACCATCTATTCTCCCTCCCACCTGCGAGAGTGACTGAATCATTTTGTTATGAATCGCATTTAGTGTACTCATATCAAATAACCCACGCGCCACTCCAGATTGATTGGTAGCAACAACCACTTGGTAACCGGCTTGATTTAATCTGGCAATAGCTTCAAGACTACCGGGAATGGGTTGCCATTCCTCGGGACTTTTAATGTATCGATCGCTGTCATAGTTAATGACGCCGTCTCGATCAAGAATAATTAACTTTGTACTAGGCATCTAATGATCCTATATCTGCTACTTGTTGCATGAGTTGATAAATAGTGTGTAACAGAGAAAGTCGCTGTGATCTCACTATTAAGTCCTCTGACATAATCATTATTTCATCAAAAAAGTGATTAATAGGTTCAGTCAATGGAATAAGGTGGGTTAACGCCATGTTAAAGTCGTTTTTTTCCATTGCTTTTGCAACATCTGTAGAGACAGTTTTTAAACAATTAATAAGAATGATTTCAGCCGATTCGGTGAGTCTATCAAAATTACCATTTTCATTTTCATGAATATTATTTTTCTTTAAAATATTTTTAATTCGTTTATTGGCGGCGACAAGCTTTTTACTCTCAGCTCGTTGACTGAATTCTCGTATTGCCAATAATCTATTAGGAAGTAGATCTAGCCGTGATACAGCAAAAGGCAATATGGATTCAATTTCTTCAAAGCTAACATGTTGATCTTTAAGATAACCTTTGAGTCGTTCAACAATAAATTGTATCAACTTTGTTTTAATCTCATCGTTGATTTGATACGCTGTAAAAGTTGACGCACAGTCTTCTATAAGTTCATCAAGAGCAATAGATAAGCCACCCTCAATACATAAACGAATTACTCCAAGACTTGCACGTCTTAAACCATAAGGGTCTTTATCACCTGTTGGTATTTGTCCGCATGCAAATAACCCCACTAATGACTCAAGTTTTTCGGCAATCGCTACGATCATTCCTTCTGGACTTCTTGGTAACGTATCGTTAGCAAAACGAGGGTGATAATGATCTTCAATGGCTTCAGCAACGTTCTGAGAACATCCATCATTAAGAGCATAATATTTACCCATAATACCTTGTAGTTCAGGAAATTCTCCAACCATTTCACTGGTAAGATCTGCCTTACAAAGTTCCGCAGCTTGTTCGCAGGCTACACTGTCTGCATTTGTTTTTTGCGCAATAATACGACTTAACTCTTTTATACGATAGACTCGTTCATAAACGCTACCTAAGCTTTTCACGTAAATGACTTGTTTGAGGTTATCAAGACGTTGTATTAGAGGAGTTTTAAGGTCAGTTTGATAGAAGAATTGCGCATCCGATAAGCGTGCACGCAAAACTCGTTCATTTCCATCGACAATCAAATGAGCATCAGTGGTATTAAGATTACTTACCAATAGAAACTGAGGTTGTAATTGTCCCTCGTTATTTTTAAGAGGGAAGTACTTTTGATGTTGTTGCATTGATAGAATTAAGCATTCTGACGGTACATTTAAAAAGTCTTCGTCAAATTGTCCTTTCAGTACTTGTGGCCATTCAACAAGTGAAGTGACTTCATTAAGTAAGTTGTCATCTCCTACCACTTCCAACCCATTAGCATGTTGCTTTAATGAGTCGTGAATTATTTGTTTTCTATCATTAAACTGAGCAATCACACATCCTTCGACTTTCAGTTGATTGGCATAATCATCAGGATGATTGAGAGTGATCCGTTTACTGCTTAAAAAACGATGCCCCAATGTTGTGTTACCTGATTGAAGTCCTAGTAAATTAATTTTAATAACTTCAGTACCATGAAGAACAACCAATCCGTGAACTGGCCGAACAAAACTAAAGCTACTGTCTCCCCAACGCATAATTTTAGCCACAGGTAGCTGAGAGAATGTCTTTTGTAAAATGTCAGGAAGTAGTTCTGTTAATGTTTTACCGTTTTGTTCAAAAGTGTACCCGTAAATATCTTGTCCCTTGTTATCTTTCAGGATTACCAATTGATCTTGGGTAATTGATGAAGAGCGCATGAACCCCTGGAGTGCAGGAGAGGGACTACCATCCGATAAGTGGGCTTGTTTTACATTAGGTCCTTTTTTTTCAATACGTTGTTGAGGTTGCTGTGATTTAACTTGTGTTACAGTCACAGCAAGTCGTCTGGGGGTTGCGTAAGGTACAAATGTGGATTCAGCTGTAATTAATTGCGCTTCAAGGAGTCCTGAGTAAATAGTTTGAGCAAAAGTATCAGATAACAGTTTGAGACGCTTAGGCGGTAACTCTTCAGTTAATAACTCAATTAATAAACTATCAGACATGGTTTTCCTCCTTTTTTAACATAGGAAAACCAAGTACTTCACGAGAATCATAATAGGCTTGTGCTACTTGCTTAGCCAATTGTCTAATTCGTCCTATATAGCTTGCTCTTTCTGTGACGGAGATAGCGCCTCGTGCATCTAATAAATTAAAAGTATGGGAACACTTTAAAGTCATTTCATAAGCAGGAAGAGGCAATTGATTATTAATTAATCGGGAAGCCTCTGCTTCAAAGCCGTTAAATTGTTCCAAAAGCCAGTCACGGTTACTGAATTCAAAGTTGTAACGAGATTGTTCAACTTCGTTTTGATGGTACACATCACCGTAGGTGATACCCGGAGTCCATACTAAGTCATAAATATTGTCACAACCTTGAAGAGCCATGGCTAAACGTTCGAGGCCGTAAGTGATTTCGCCCAGTACGGGTTTACAAACGAGGCCACCCACTTCCTGAAAATAGGTAAATTGAGTGGCTTCCATCCCGTTTAACCAGACCTCCCACCCTAATCCCCAGGCCCCTAGTGTTGGATTTTCCCAATCGTCCTCAACAAAACGAACATCATTTTTTTGTAGATCAATACCTAACGCTTTTAAGGAATCCAAATACAACTCCTGAATATTGTCAGGTGAGGGCTTGAGTACTACCTGGAATTGATAGTAATGCTGTAGTCGATTGGGATTATCTCCATAGCGGCCATCCTTGGGGCGGCGAGAAGGCTGAACATAAGCAGCACGCCAGGGTTCAGGCCCTAAGGCTCTTAAAAAAGTGGCGGTATGTGAGGTTCCCGCACCCACTTCCATGTCAAAGGGTTGTAAGAGGGCGCACCCTTGTTTACCCCAAAAACGTTGTAATTCGAGGATAATATCTTGAAAACTGTGCATAATTTAAAACTCCTAATCTGCACATGTTACCAGATCAATTGATGCTTATCGACGGTTAAGCAAATTGATAATAATTAAAAACAGAAAGGTAATAAATAAACATAACGACCATTGTGCAATTGACAAATTAAGGAAACGCCAAGTGACTGTGGCACAGTCCCCAGAACCTTGTAAAACAATCGAAAAAGCCTTGAAAAAAGGGTGGGTAGCAAGTATGTAGCTGAGTCCAGGTCCACAGGCGGGAACAAGCTCAGGAGGCAGATGTTGAAGCCAAACTTGTCTGCCAGCAATAATTAGTCCCCCTGCAGCAGCAATTAACTCAAAGAGAGAGTACACATATACCCCCCAATTTTTAGGATTATGGAGCCAATCCAAAAAAAACCAAAAAGCCAGGGCAATATAAGCAACTCGTTGAAAAATACATAAGGGACAAGGATCTTCACCTTTAATGTACTGTAGATAAAGTGCAAAAGCGAGTATAGCAATGATTGCGATTAGAGATAAACCATTTAATAAACGTCTACTCATTACCTCATCCTACGTTTATATTTTGTCAATATTAAAATAATAATACATAACGAGACTATTGCGCTATTGCCGAAAATATCAAAAGGAGTATTACCTTGATATCCGTGTATTTCTCCGTTCAAAACAAAGATTTCCTCACGAGGAGCACGGTTGATAATATGACCAGTGGCATCAATAATGGCCGTAACTCCTGTGTTAGTAGCTCTTAACATTGGACGCCCCGTTTCAAGGGAGCGGGTTTGTGCCATCTGTAAGTGTTGTTCAGGGCCAATTGAATTACCAAACCAAGCATCGTTAGTTAAATTAGCTAGTATTGTTGCTTGAGGAAGACTTTTAACAATTTGATCTCCAAAAACATCCTCATAACAAATATCTACAGCGACTTGTTGTCCTGCCACTCTCATAGGTGTTTGAGGAAGAGCCCCTGACTGTTGGTCATCAAGAGGAATTTTAAGTACAGAATTAATTAATGGTTTAAGTATAGGAGAGAGAGGAATAAATTCGCCAAAGGGTACCAAATGTACTTTATGGTAGATTTGAGAAGGTGAGTGTCCGAAACTAAATACGCTATTATAATATTGATGAGGTTCAGGTTCTGCAAACATCCCAACTAAAATATCACTATTTTGTGTGCGACCTAAATTAGTTAAATCATCAATCACATACTCTGGTAATTCTTGACGAAAAACAGGAAATGCGCTTTCTGGAAGGATAATTAACTGGCTATGACTATTATTAACCATAGTCATATAGCGCTCTAAAGCCAGTTGGATCATATTGTCGTCAAACTTTTTATCCTGAGGAAAATTTCCTTGTAATAGACTGACTGAAACCGTATCGCCAACAGAATGAGTCCAACTGATTTTTTTTAAGAAAAGGCTAACGCCAGATAAACAAATTAATATGAACAAGTAAATTGCTGTAATACGAATGTTTTTTTGTGTTCGTGTCATTAATAGCAGTAAACCTGCTAAGACTACAATTAAAAAACTTGTACCAAATACCCCTAAAATCGGAGTCCAAGAACTCAACATTCCATTTGGTGTTTGAGAATAACCTAACGATAGCCAAGGAAAACCTGTAAGAAAAAAACTTTTAATCCATTCAGATAGGGTCCATAGAGAAGGAGTAATTAACAACCAACGTATATAAGGTGAGTGGTGAAATTTAAAAACAAAATATCCAACTAAAGCAGGAAAACAGGATAACAATGCACCGAATAATAAAATACTGAGTATGGATAAGAATAACGGCATGCCACCAAAGTCATGGAGGCTAATGTTAATCCAACTTATACCACTGACAAAAAACCCCATACCCCATAAAAAACCGATCTCTAAGGCACCTTTTGCAGTACCAGCTCTTTGCCATAGTAAAAAGAGTACGGTTAACGATAAGATGGGTGCTGGCCAAAAGTTATATGGCGCAAAGCCTGAAACAGCAAGTGCGCCAGAGAGCGTTGCAATAAACTCAATGATTGCTGGTATTTTCTTCAGCATGATCAATCTTATTAACTAATATAGAGTGAATTCTTCTACTGTCAGCGCGAAGTATTTGAACCGATAAGTTGTCAAAAATAAGCCTTTCACCTCTTTTGGGTAAATGACCAAAATGACTAATAAGTAGGCCCCCGACAGTATCATAATCGTCTGATTGAAAGTGAGTGCCCAAAATTTCATTGAAATCTTCTAATTTTGTTTGTGCTTTAACCCTATATTTTCCCATTCGGTCTGGAACAATATTGTCTTCTGTTTCATCAAAGTCATATTCATCTTCAATATCACCAACAATTTGTTCAAGTACATCCTCAATCGTCACTAGTCCAGATACCCCACCAAACTCATCAACAACAATGGCAATATGATTACGTTTAACTCTAAATTCTCTTAACAGTACATTGAGTCTTTTAGATTCTGGAATAAATACGGCAGGTCTTAAGATATCTCTAACATTGATTTCTTCTCCTGCATATAACCTTAATAAATCTTTAGCAAGCAAGATGCCAATGACATCATCTTTATTCTCTCCCACCACAGGAAAGCGAGAGTGAGCTGTCTCTATAACAAAGGGAATAAATTCTTCAGGCTTTTGGTCAATATCAATAATGTCCATTTGCGCTCTAGGAATCATTACATCCCTTACCTGCATATCAGAGACACCCAGTACTCCCTCAATCATACTAAGTGCATCCGTATCAAGAAGATGTTTTTCTAAAGCGTGTTTTAAAATTTCGATAAGTTCTTCTCTTGTCTCTGGTTCGTGATGTAACCATTGGCTAAGTCGTTCTATTAATGAAATCTTATGTGTTTCGTCTGTCATAATTACTCGTATTCAGTTTGATAGGGATCAGGAATATGTAATGAATGTAGTATCTTGGTTTCTAACATTTCCATTTCTTTAGCTTGTTTGTTATTTTGATGATCGTAACCTTGTAAATGTAGAACCCCATGAACTAAAAGATGAGCGTAGTGGTTATGTAATTTTTTTTTCTGTTTTTTTGCTTCATCTTTAACTACTGGGCAACAAATAACAATATCACCAATAATCTTTCCATCATGACTATGTCCTAATTCAAAGGTTAGCACATTTGTAGCGTAGTTTTTATGACGGTAGAGAGTATTGAGCTCAGTTCCTTCACGACGATCCACCAAACGCAGAGTTATTTCACAGGAATTAACTAACGCTTTTTTTGCCCAACGTAAGAATTGACTTCGCGTTGGTTGTTCGGTTGTTCTACTAGCTGACTGAAAATGTAAGATAAGGGAATGTTGTGTCATTGTATACAATTAGTAATGACTTGATTTAGAGTGGGTTTCGTAGGCATTTACAATTTGCTGTACGAGAGGGTGTCTTACTACGTCTTCTGTTTGAAAAATTGTGAAGGCAATATCCTCTACTTTGGAGAGGACGTTTCTCGCATCAATCAAACCACTCTTTTGATGGCGACTTAAGTCTATTTGCGTCACATCCCCAGTAATCACTGCTTTAGTACCAAAACCGATTCGTGTAAGAAACATTTTCATTTGTTCTGGAGTTGTGTTTTGAGCTTCATCCAGAATAATAAAACTATGATTAAGGGTTCTCCCACGCATAAACGCCAAGGGTGCGATTTCAATTACATTCCTCTCGAATAATCTACTAACCTTTTCATATCCCATTAAATCATATAATGCATCATATAAAGGTCTTAGATAAGGATCTACCTTTTGTGATAAATCTCCTGGTAAAAAACCCAGTTTTTCTCCTGCTTCGACAGCCGGTCGCACAAGGACTATTCGTCTAACAAGGTTTCTCTCAAGCGCATCAACAGCTGATGCCACTGCAAGATAAGTTTTACCTGTACCCGCAGGACCTACACCAAAAGTCACTACATGATCTTTTATTTGCTGAAGATACTGTGCTTGTTTTGGGGTTCTGATTTTGAAATCGCTGCGATTAAGTTGTAGTGCAACAGGGTTACTTTCAACAATATTCTTTACAGTTTGTAAATAATGATCAATATCACTGTACTCAATAATTTGATCAGAGTATTTATACAGTTCTTGAATTATTTGAGCAGTTTCTTTGATTAATTCACTATCACCCTGAATTGTAATATGTGATCCACGTCTTCTCAGGACAATACCCAGAGATTTTTCCAGGTACTTAAGGTTCTCATCTAATACTCCACATAAATTAGCTAGTTGCTGATTATTTAATGGGGTGAGTTCTAGCTCTAAAGTGCTCATGTGTTTATTAAAACTTCACCGCGCAACGAGAAATGTGCAATTGAAGTAATCTTAATTGGAATAATTTGACCAATTAATCGTGCATTCCCTGAAAAATTGACAACACGGTTATTGGTGGTTTTTCCTCTTAGTTGATCGCTATGTCTTTTTGAATGGCCGTCAACTAGAACCTGCTGAATTGTACCGACCATATCTTGACTGTATTTAATATTGGCGGAGTCTGTTTTATTTAGTAGTCTGGTTAAACGTTCTTTTTTAATTTCTTCTGGAACGTTATCTGCAAGTTTGGCTGCTGGAGTCCCAGGTCTTGGGCTATAGATAAAGGCGTAGCTGCCATCAAAATTTACTAGATCAATTAATTCAAGTGTTTTTTGAAAGTCTTCTTCTGTTTCACCAGGAAAACCTACTATAAAATCGCTGGTAATAGATATAGAAGGACAAGTTTGTTTTAGTTTGTTAATGATTTCTAAATACTGTTTTGCTGTATAACCTCTTTTCATCTGGCCTAAGATTTTATCTGAGCCAGACTGAACAGGTAAATGAACTTGGTTCATTAATTTTGGAAAACGCCCAAAAGCTTCGATGAGATTATCGTTAAATTCTAAGGGATGGCTAGTGGTGAAACGAATACGTTCTAATCCATCAATGTCATGAACTTGTTCAATTAACCATGCAAAATCTAGGTCATTACCATCCGTATCTGTATTTTGCCATGCATTCACATTTTGACCTAAGAGCGTTACTTCTTTGACACCTTGACTAACTAATTCATTGATTTCTTTAAGGATGTCTAAAACGGGTCTGGAAAACTCTTCACCTCGTGTATAAGGGACAACGCAGAAAGTGCAGTATTTGCTACAGCCCTCCATGATTGAAACAAACGCAGTAGGACCACTGGCTTCAGGTGTTGGAAGAGCGTCAAACTTTTCAATCTCAGGGAAAGAAATATCAATTTGGGGTAATCCGGTGGACTCTCTAGAGGCAATTAATTCTGGCAGTCGATGTAATGTTTGAGGTCCAAAAATAAGATCAACGTAGGGAGCTCTTTCAATAATAGATTCACCCTCTTGGGATGCCACACAGCCACCTACTGCAATAAGCAAGTTTGGTCGTAATTGTTTCAACTCATTGAGCCTACCTAAGTCAGAGAACACTTTATCTTCGGCTTTTTCTCGAATTGAGCAGGTATTAAGAATCACTACGTCGGCATTATCAGGAGAATCTGTGCGGACGAAGTTGTTGGTTGATTGCAAAAGGTCGGCCATCTTACCTGAGTCATACTCATTCATTTGACAGCCGAAAGTGCGTATAAAAAGTTTTTTAGTCACAAGACTGTGAATTTTAACAGAAAATACGCTTTAGTTGAGTTAAGGTTTCTCTTCTAAAAGGGAATTAACTTGTTTAGTAAATTCAGGAGACTCAGGATCAGTATCGCTTGCGTAGCTTGCGACAACTTTCCCTTTTTTATCAATTAGATACTTATGAAAGTTCCATGAAGGGGCATCTTTAGTGATTTGTGTTAAATACTTAAATAATGGATTAGCCTGACGACCAATCACATCTGATTTACCGAACATGGGAAACTTTACTC
The DNA here is from genome assembly GCA_021811145.1 of Pseudomonadota bacterium. Lineage (GTDB taxonomy): Bacteria > Pseudomonadota > Gammaproteobacteria > Burkholderiales > Ferrovaceae > PN-J185. Next base: position 478 of record JAJZPN010000030.1, on the reverse strand, counting down.
CATAGGTTTTACTGCAAAATTCTGCAATTTCCTGATTTGAACCAGGTTCTTGATGTCCAAAATCGTTAGATGGAAAACCAAGAATAACTAATCCTTTGTTTTTATATTGACTATAAACTCTCTCAAGACTTTCGTATTGTGGCGTAAAACCACAATAACTTGCTGTATTAACAACCATTACTACCTTGCCTTTGTATTGACATAGTGATTGAGGGTGATTGTCTTGTAACCTTGGGAATGTGTAATTAAGTGACGTCGGGCAAGTTTCAGCAAATGCGTTTACTGAAAACAATAATGCGATTAGTGAAAATAATTTCAATTTAGTCATATCTCATAGTCCTATAGTTTTTTATTAGAGATAAGGTAGTAATTAAAGTTTGGCGGATTCAAGTATGAAGTGCAATTTTTAGAACCGGTAGGTTAAATGGGTAAGATGAGGTAGCATCGATACTCTTTTAACCGCCAAGTCGAAATTGCA
>JAJZPN010000052.1 GCA_021811145.1 Pseudomonadota bacterium | reverse complement strand
TTCAGTATGGCTGAGATGTTTATAGGTCATGGCAACTTAACTGTCCAGGTCAAGAAGCTTTGATACTAAACCATTCTCAGCCTCTTAACCTCTTATATTAAGTTGCACTTCGTATTTGAATTCAGGTATTCTCAATATCACAATAAGGTAGTCTTATTTTTTTTGGGGTTTTATGAAGTTTTTCTTATAAAATGTTTCAATGAATTTTCCATTTTTGTGGTAATTCATACTCTTTAATCCAAGTTTCCACTTGATTGCTTTTCATGGGTTTGGCAATTGCATATCCTTGCCCATAATGACAGCCCATTTCTATTAACTGCTGACCATGCTCGATAGACTCCACTCCTTCTGCTACAACTTGTTTGTTAAATGCTTCAGCAAGGTTGACTATCCCCTTTACGAGGGAGTAATCACTGTCGTTTGATAACATATCCGATACAAATGATCGATCAATTTTAATGACATCTGCGGGAAGCTGTCTTAAATAGGATAGGGACGAGTAGCCTGTACCAAAATCATCTATTGAAAACTTTACTCCTTCATCCACGCACTGATTCATCCTTTGTATGGCTGAGGGTAAATCGCCAAGTGTGGCTGTTTCTAATATTTCAAGTCTAATTGGTTTAAGATGATGTTTTTTTTGTTTATAGAGTAACTGCTTTATTGTTTTTACAAGTTCTTCGGAATGATGGCAACGGGCAGGCAAGTTAATGCTAACCGATAAATTGAGTCCAATTTTGTGCCACTGATCTATTTGCCGTGACACCTGGTTAACCACCCATTGGGTTAGAGTGAATTCAAAATCTGTATTTTCAATAAAAGGAATAAATTCATTAGGTAAAAGTAGCCCACGTTGCGGATCGTTCCATCGAATAAGCGCTTCTATACCAAAGAGTTCTCCTGTGGTCATATTGACAACTGGTTGATAATATAACTCAAGCTCATTGTTAATGAGTGCTACTTCTATTTTAGATAATAATTCAGATCGAGCTTCAACTGCATAGTCGTTTTTAGCATCATAAAAATGTATTCTGTTTCTTCCTTGTTGTTTTGCTGTGTACATAGCTTGATCAGCGCGACGTAATAAACCCAAGCCGTTAGTAACATTATCTGGATATATGGCAACACCAATGCTGACTGTAATTCTTATTTCGTTTCCTTCAATATGAAAAGGTAACTTTATTAACTCTCTAATTTTTTCCAATATTTTTGTACATTGATCTCTACCCGAAATGACATTAAGTAATAAAATAAATTCATCTCCACCTAAACGGGCCAGTGTATCAATAGAGCGAGTTGCGTTTTTAATTCGTTTAGCAAATTCCACTAACAATAAATCACCAATTACACGCCCAAAAATATCTGTAATATGTTTAAATTTATCTATATCAATAAAGCAAATCGCAATATTTTGCCCGTATTTTTTTGAACGAATAACAGATGCTTCTATATAGTCATTGAGTGAGGATCTGTTGGCTAAACCAGTCAGAGGATCGTGATTTATCAGATGTTCGATTTGTGATTTATTATTTCTAATTTCAGTAATATCGGAGATAATTGTCACAAGATAATCAATTTTTCCTTTTAAATCATATACTCCACGGCTAGCGATATGAGCATAAATAATTTCCCCATCTTTTTTTATGTATCTTTTATTTAGCTCAAACTCTGTTATTTCACCACGTATTACTTGATTTAAAGGAGATATACTCACTTCAATGTCATCAGGATGTGTAATTTCAGCCCATGACATTTTGGTTAATTCCTCTGCAGAGTAGCCAAGCATATTACACAGTGCATCATTTACTTCGATGAGTTTGCCATTAACCGCTGACATTGCAGCCATCCCCACCATGGCTCTATCAAAATAAGCCTTAAAATGTAATTCACTGGCAAGTAACTCATCACGAATTTTTTCTTTTTCTCTTTCACGATCATAACTATCAAGAGCAAATGAAATATCTCGTGTCATTTCGTTTAATAATTCGACTATTTCTGAATCAAAGGCATCTTTATCTTTATGGTATACAGCGATAATTGCGTAGGGCTTTCCAGATTTCTGTATTGGAAAAGTCCCGCTACATCCCCATCCATATATTTTCGCTTGTTTATGCCAAGGTTTTGTTAGTTCGCTGTGTTGGTAGTCTTTAACAATAACCATTTTATTTTCACGCCAAGCGATACCTGCAGGTCCTCTCCCTTCTGGGATGTTTTCGTTGATGGACATAATGACGTGTTGGAAAAAATCTGAGCCTTGACCATAGTTGGTAAAAGTTTCTAATCGGTTATTGGTAGGATTGAGTTTTCTAACGGTAGCTAGTGCCATACCACCGTAATCCACAGCCATTTCACATACGAGAGGAAACAGAGTTTCTTCACTTTCTACTTTTACAATAGCTTGGTTGATATGGCTAATGGCTTTATAAAGCTTGGTTATTTTTTCAAGTTTAAATTTGGTTGTTTGATAGTCGGTAATATTGTTGAAGAAGATTATCTTAAATTTAGATTCATGATTCACTAATGTGTCTACGGTAATATGCACTGTATGAATGAGGTTGTCTTTAAACTTCATTTCTACATTTAATGATGCCGGCTGATTATCTGATAGTGTTAAGTGTTGATGTAAGACAGCGGCCTGTTGAGTTTTGTGAGGAGTAGATTCTGGAAAGAGGGCTTGAGATAGTTGGTTAATATGATTAAAAGCGCTTTTATCTATATCAAACAAAACAATAAATGCTTTATTAATATGAATGATCTTGCCATGTTCATCACATAAAATAGCTGCTACAGGAAAAGCATTGAGTAACGTATCATGGTTTATACAAGCCTCTTTCATGGTATACCCTCTTTATTAAATAA
>JAJZPN010000029.1 GCA_021811145.1 Pseudomonadota bacterium | reverse complement strand
ACTGTGTTTTTAAGAGATATATTGTTTTTCATATAACTATGGCAACAATATTAACTAAAAGTTCATTATTTGCTTTTTTTTCAATTATTTAGACTTGGTTTAAAGTGATCGTGACTCCAATTTTAACAACATACACAATTAGACAGATTGAACAAGAATTATTCCTAGCTAATCCAAAAATTGATTTAACTCGCCAGGCTGGTCATAAGCTCGCTGAGTATATCGCATCAAATCTGAAAAAGTATTCAACAATTCTATTGTTATTAGGCCCTGGAGCAAATGGGCTAGATGGACTTCACGCTGTTGAAAAACTCAGCGTATTATCAATAAAAACATGGATCCTAACAACTGAAAACACTAGTAAAAATAGTCAGTTATTTGCACGTTTTAAAAACAATAGGAATATTAGTATTGTTTATGAGTGGCCAAATTTACAGTTCGATTTGATAATCGATGGCTTGTTTGGTATCGGGTTAAATAAGGCAATTCAAGCACCTTATTCCAATTGGATTCAATGCGCTAATTCAGAGTCATCATATAAAGTAGCAATAGATATTCCAAGTGGACTCGATGCTGAAACGGGTTCGGCAGATATTAATACATTTAAAAGTGACTTAACTTATACATATATCAGCGGCAAAGTTGGTCTTTTTACTAATGACGGCCCAGACTATACTGGTCAAATCTTACTAGATAAACTGGATTTAAATTATCTGGTAGAGGGGTATGCTTATAGTCAGCCGTTCCACTCAATTTTTTTTCAGTGTTTGAAAAAAAATACCCATAAAACCAATTTTGGAGACATAGGTATCATCGGTGGAGCTAGCAATATGCTAGGAGCTTTACTGCTTGCCGGTGATGCGGCTTTAAACTCTGGGGCAGGAAGGGTTTGGTTGTCATCTCTAGATCAGGACTCACTTCCAACAATACCGATTTATAACCCTCAGTTAATGTCTAAAAGAATTAACGATTTGATTGTTTCAAAGCTAGATTGCTTAATCATCGGTCCTGGAAGTTATGCGAATAATTATGACGCGTCTCTATTAGAGAAGGTAGTCCAAGTTCCCTACCCTATTATCTTAGATGCGGGCATATTAGATAATCTTACTAATCCTCATATACAAGACAAAATCAAATGTAGATCTAAGCCAACAATATTAACTCCACATCCTGGAGAAGCTAGTCGTCTATTAGGTTATCCTGTCACAAATCGTCTGAGTGCAGCTCAAGAACTATCTCAACGTTATAATTCATGGGTAATATTAAAAGGGCAAGGTACGATAATTTACTCTCCAGATAACCGTTGGTGGATAAATCAAACTGGTAATTCAGCATTGTCTATACCAGGAGCCGGTGATGTATTATGTGGAGTTATTTCATCACTTATAACTAGGTTTGATAGCCTGGAGCTTGCGATACTTAATGCCATTAATATTCATGGACAAGCTGGTGAACATTTTCAAAAATTGTATCTTGGTACAATAGGTATGACACACAGTGAATTAATAAAATTTATTCGTTTACAACTTAATAAATTACAATCACTAACCATTTAAAATATTTACATAAATAGATAAGCACTGAGGTATTAAATTGTCTGAAAAAGAAGCAATGTATTACGACGTTGTAATAGTGGGCGCAGGCGTTTCTGGCCTAGGCTGCGCTATTAAATTGAAACAATTAGCAGAAGAGGCTAATAAAGAAATCTCTATTTGTATAATTGAAAAAGGTAGTACTGTAGGCGCACATATCTTATCTGGTGCCGTGATGGAACCCACTGCCTTAAATGAACTTTTTCCTGATTGGCAAAAAAGAGGAGCACCATTACGTGTTCCAGTTACATCAGATCACTTTTATTACTTTACAGATAAAAAGCTTATTTCGTTACCTATACCCAATTTACTCGATAATACTGGAAATTATATCGGGAGCGTTGGTGAATATTGTCAATGGTTAGCGCAGCAAGCAGAGCAATTAGGAGTGGAAATTTATCCTGGATTCTCGGCAACACAGGTTTTATATAACGATAAAAATGAAGTGATCGGCATCACAACGGGGGACATGGGGCGTGATAAAGAAGGTAATCCCACCCAGCAGTTTCAACAAGGATTAGATATTTTTGCAAAGCAAACAGTATTCGCTGAGGGATGCCGTGGATCACTAAGTGAAGAACTTAAAAAAAGATACTCTTTAACCAATCAATCAGATCCACAAACTTACGCACTAGGATTAAAAGAAATTTGGGAGGTTGATGCAAGTGTGCATCAAAAAGGTAAGGTTATCCATGGTGTTGGTTGGCCGTTAAATCCAGATACGTATGGTGGTTCATGGATTTATCATATGGATGATAGACAAATTTCTATTGGACTTGTAGTTGGTCTAGACTATAAAAACCCTTATTTAAATCCATTTGAAGAGTTTCAAAAATTAAAAACTCATCCACAAATTAAAAAATTATTGATAGGTGGTAGACGTCTTAGTTACGGAGCACGTGCCTTATCTGAAGGTGGCTGGCAATCATTACCCAAGTTAAGCTTCCCTGGAGGGATATTGATTGGAGATGCCGCTGGATTTATAAACGTTGCAAAAATCAAAGGTACACATACAGCACTAAAAACGGGGATGATTGCAGCTGAGGAATTATTTAAACAAATCACTACACCAAATGATTCCTTAACTGAAATTTTACATTTTACTAATACTGTCAAATCAAGCTGGGTAGGCAAAGAATTATATGCAATAAGAAATATAAGGCCTTCATTTAAATTTGGTAGACTGCTTGGTCTTGTTTATAGTGCTCTAGAGCTTTATCTGTTTAAAGGAAACACTCCATGGACATTTAGTAACCATAGCGATCACCTACAACTTGAACCTGCTAAATCACAACAACCAATTCATTATCCAAAACCAGATGGAGTATTTACTTTTGATAAAAATAGTTCTGTATATTTAGCAAATATACATCACCAAGAAAATCAACCTGTTCACTTACAATTAAAAAACTATGATGTAGCCATTGATACAAATTACTATGTTTACGGGTCACCAGAAAGTAAATATTGTCCTGCTGGCGTATACGAAATAATTAAAGAATTAGATACACCACCAAAATTAATTATTAATTCGCAAAATTGTATACATTGTAAAACTTGTGATATCAAAGACCCTACACAAAATATAAGATGGATCTGCCCAGAGGGAGGTAGTGGACCCAATTATTCAAATATGTAAATCACTAAGATTGTAGCTTGTCTTTGACGGTAACAAAGACTTGTTCGGCAATAGAAGAACCTCTTTTCATGAGTTCATTAATATCGTTTAATGCTACTTCTTTAAAAGTGTGGTCTTTTATTGATGGAACATTAATAAATACATTCAATGCTGCACTCTTAAGCGCTGAGAGTAGCATTTCTACTGCTACTCCCGCATCACTGATTACCATAGCATTTCCATGCTGAGCTGATCGTTGTGCGAGTAAAATTCCATCGAGAGCAGTTTTGGCAATAGATAACGGTACAAGAGTTGCATCCTTTAATTTCAGTTGAATGGTTGCTGCTCTTTCTATCTTTTGCTCATCAGAATCTTTAGGCAGTTTATAGGCGCTCATTAACTGATTAAATGTATTAATATCCTCATCAATCAATGAAATAAATGTTTTTCTTAATTGTTCTGAAAGAGACAGTTGATCTCTCATTTCAGTTTCTATCTCCTCATACCCTTTTTTTCCAATTGTAAGATTAGCAACCATTGAAATTAAAGCAGCTCCCATAGCGCCAGATACGGCGGCCGCACTACCGCCTCCAGGTGTAGGTTTAGCACTAGCAAGATCTACTAAAAAAGAGTGTAAAGTATTATCTTCAATCATTATTGTTCCTTTATCATATCTTTTGCTAACGCATAGATTTCATTGGCATCAAGAATAACATTGTTGGCTTGAAAGAGCTTTTCGATACATTTCCGATGTAATGCTAACTTTAAAGAACCAAAACCAATAGATCCAAAGGTTTTTTTACCAAATCTATCATTGCCTTTATCCATCATTTCAATTCCTTCTATTCCCGCAGGAGGAGAAGCATTTGCATCTGCAAGTAACTTGATGGTTTGTGAGTTTTGCCAGGTTGCAGCATCCAGTAGAACTATTCCTGCGGCACCTGTTGCAATTACAATATCCATATTTTTAGTGATTTCCTGACGGTCTTGTAACTCAGGAGCAGCAAAGGGAGAGATATCTACAGAAAAACGCTTATTAATAGTATCAGTTACTTTCTTTGTTTTTTCAAACTGACGGCCTGTAATACTAACTTGAACGCCTTCTTGTGCCAACATGACTGCTGCTCGTTGCCCAACTGGCCCAGTACCACCTAAAATAACCGCATTCATTCCCTTAACGTTAGCTACCTTAGTTAACATTGCAATACATGCTGCAGCAGTAGTGTTTGCGCCATTACTATCTAACATTAGAGAAACACGAAAATTTGAAAAAAATTGTTTTTGTATAGCCTCAAATAATTGCTGACCAGCATCAAGATCACTGCCACCAACAAAAATTGCTGTATTTTTTTTATCCTTAGGTGCTCTAGTGAAAATACATCCTTCAACAATAGGTTTTACATTATCAGGCGTAATGGAGGCGTAAGAGGAAACGTGATCAGCACCACCATCATAAGCTACAACTATATCAAATGCACTTGGCTTGTTATCTGTATCTAACTGAAATAAAAGTTTTTTCATAATAGGGATTAACGTATAAATTGGTCAACTAATATACCCCATATTCTACCTTGAGAGAGATTCTGATGACCAAAGGAATAATTATCACCAGAATCAATAATATTAATTGATAAATTACTATTACGTTGATGTAATTGTTGAATATTCATTAATTCTATTGGAGTAAGTAAATCATCCTTAAAATTAATCATTAATAAAGGAATATCTAATTGCTCAATGTAAGGTTCAGGATTGTAATCAAAAGATGCAGACAATCTATACATCATGTCAATCGCATTAAAGGAGCCTGAATTAGTCACTAAGTGAGTATGATGCTGCAAGGATTTATCTCGAGTTGGAGCAATTTGTTGAAGATGAGTTGCACTGTCTGTTAACACAGAAAAAAGTGGCCATATATTTTTGAAAACAGAATTTGTTAATTCGGAATTGCTTGTTTTCTCTCTCATTAAACAATCTAGAGTACTGGTAATAATTTTTCTCCATAATAGATTTCTACCAGAAATCTCATAAGGCATACAAGCAATGGCAACAGCGCTTTTTATAAAACCTTTAAACTTAAGAGCCATAAGCCAAGTATGCATACCACCCATCGAGGTTCCAATTACTGCAAACAATTGGTTAATTGGAAAAGTATTACAAATAGCCAATTTAACGAGATTAACCATGTCATGATAACCATAGTCTGGAAAATTCAAACCAAATTCATCACTTGGTTTAGTTGATCTTCCATTACCTATCGAATCTGGAACAATAAAAAAATAATCTTTCTGATTAAGTGGATTGTCAGAGGTAAATAGAAATTGAGTTAATGATGGAACAAACCAACTCTCAGCAGTACCCGATGTTCCATGTAGAAGTAAAATAGCATTTGTTATTTGGCCATTAGAATCAAATGTTGGATGTCCAAAACTAGTCATAGCAATAATTACATTTGGTAAAGTCTGACCATTGTTAAAAATATAATTCTCAATTTTAAATTGATGCTCTCGTATATTTTCTAAATTTATTTCTACTGTCATTATTCGCCTAATATTTGATCAATATCTGAATAGTCTTTTAAAATCAAATTATTTACTATTGCTTCTTTGAATGCTCCGCATTGTGGAACAAACTGAATGACATAGTAAGTTAATCCACGGAGTTTTTGCGAATAAAACTCTTTCTTATTGTCAGAGATGGATTTTTTAGACACACACACTAAAGACTCGTTTAACGATAGCCATCCTGTTATTAGCCAACCAAGCAACATTAACAAATCTTTTGCATGACTGTATTTATTATACAAAGTTGTATTAGAAATAAGATGTTCACAAGATGCTCTAGCGTCACAGAGAGCTTCATCAATTATTAATGCTATTTTAGCTAATTCAGTAATTTTTTTTGCTTCAATTAAAGTATTCTCTATCTCTGTAAATAACAGTCGTATTGCTTTACCCTCATCGCGTAGGATTTTTCTGCCAAGTAAATCATTAGCTTGTATTCCCGTAGTGCCTTCATAAATTGTAGTAATACGAGCATCACGATAATATTGCGCTACCCCCGTTTCTTCAATAAAACCCATTCCTCCAAATAACTGAATACTTTCATAGCAAATTTCGTTACCTATTTCAGTACAAAATGCTTTTACAATTGGCGTTAATAAATCAGAACGTTGAGAGGAATATTCCTTTTCACTATCATCACTAGACCGTCTCAAATCTAACATTTTAGCTGCATAATAGGATAAATGACGGCATGCATTTATTTTTAGTTTGAGCCCTAAAAGAGATTGTGCAACATCAGGATGATATAAAATCGGTAACGGTTCTTTTGATCCAATTGGAAATCCCTGTTTTCTTTCTTTTGTATATGATAAAGCTGCTTGATAGGCCATTTCTGCAATAGCATAGCCCTGCACTCCCACAGAAAAACGAGCTGCATTCATCATGATAAACATGATTTCTATACCTCGGTTTTCCTCACCAATTAAATAACCTATAGCACCTTCTTTGTCTCCATAAGATAAAACACAGGTTGGGCTAGCGTGAATGCCTAATTTATGTTCAATTGAGACGGTTTTTATATCATTTAAGGATCCCAAAGAACCATCATCGTTCACTAAATACTTGGGTACTAGAAAAAGTGAAATGCCTTTAATTCCAGGGGGAGCATCAGGCAACCTAGCTAATACCAAATGAACGATATTGTCAGTAAAATCATGATCTCCATACGTAATATAAATTTTTTGGCCATAAATCCTATAATGGTTTGACTCTTTAATAGCTTTTGTTTTAATTGCAGACAAATCAGATCCAGCTTGAGGTTCTGTTAGGTTCATGGTTCCAGTCCACGTACCTTGAATCATTTTAGGTAGGAATTTTACTTTTAATTCTTTTGAAGCTGCAAATTCTATGGCTTCGATTGCACCACGCGTTAACAACGGACAAAGTGTTAAAGACATATTCGCAGCATGCCACATTTCTTCAGTTGCGGCTGACAACATTATAGGTAGACCTTGACCTCCATAGTCAGGTGAAGAAATAAGACCATTCCAACCACCATTAATAAATTGTTGATACGCCTGTTTGAAACCCTCAGCTGTCTTCACTTTCCCATCAATTAATTTAGAGCCTTGTTGATCGCCTACTTTGTTTAAAGGTGATAACACAGATTCAGTAAACTTTGCACATTCTTCTAAAACAGAATCACATAATTCTGAATCTAACAATTCTTGATCATAGCAATTTTTTAAAGAATCGTATTCTAGTACTTCATGTAGTAAAAACTGTATATCTTTTAAGGGAGCTTTATAATTTTGCATAACATTAAATCCTAAAATATTTCATCCTCTTCTAAGTAGCGCCATTTTCCAACTGGTAATTTACCAAGTTTAACCTTACCAATTCGCACACGCTTTAAACCTATAACTTTTAAACCAACTAATTCACACATTCTTCTAATTTGTCTTTTTCGGCCTTCAACCAAAACAAACTTTAATTGATCTTCATTTTGTATTAGCACTTTAGCTCGTTTTAATTTTTTTCCATCTAGCTCTAAACCAAAATTAAGTAATTGTAATTTTTCTTCAGTGATTTTTCCTTCGTAACGAACCAAGTACTCTTTTTCTATTACTGAATCATCTCCTATTAGTTTTTTTGCAATACGACCATCTTGACTTAAAACTAATAACCCTGTTGAGTCAATATCAAGTCTGCCGCAAGGTGCCAAGCCTTTAATAAAATTAAATTTCTCAGTGTTTTTTTGAGGGTTAGTAGACCAATAATTACTAGAAGTAATTAATTTAACAGCAGGTGTATACCCTTCTTCCGCTTGACCAGAGACATAGCCTATTGGTTTATTAATTAGAACAGTAACAAGTTGTTTTTGTTCTTTTTTGGCATGTTGACTAACTTCAATATGTTGTTCGGGTCTAATTTTATAACCTAATTCATTAACTAATTGACCGTCAACGTAGACCCAACCTTTCTCTATCCAAGCATCTGCTTCACGTCTTGAACACAAACCACGCATTGACATAACTTTTGAAAGTCGTATTAATTGATCATTCATCTAAAAATTCTTTTATAACGTTTACTTGTTCTTCGGACATTAAATGGGGAGCATGACCACAATGATCAAACTCAATAAACTTCATTGAAGGCTTAGTCATTTTCATCCAATTTACTGTACTTTTAGATAATAGATCTGAATCCTTACCTCTTATTAATAGCACAGGACAAGTAATTTTAAGCCAAAAAAAGCTTAAATCTATGTCTACAATAGGTTGAACATTAAAAACATTTGCAATTGATGGATCATAAGATAATTGATACAGCCCGCCTCTATTTTTAAAAACGCCATTGACTGTCATATGACGCCATTGTTCATCTGTTAATTGACCAAAACTTGCATAAGTTTTTCTAAAATACTCTTCAGCATCTCTTAAACTACTAAAAGTGGGATTTAAACCAACATATTTAGCCAAACGTTGTAAAGCATTTGCTGAAATATGAGTGCCTACATCGTTAATAACTAATTTCTTTAATGGGGAATTGGCTTGTGCAGCAAGCATCATACCAATAATTCCACCCATTGAAGTTCCAATCCAATTAACAGATTCAACATTTAGGCGAGAGATTAAAGAAGCCATGTCAGATAAATATAATGGATAGCCATAATCTGATTTAATTTGAAGCCAATCACTCTGACCACGGCCAACAATATCTGGGCATACCACATGATGAGTTTTACTTAAATAATGAGCTAAAAAATCAAAATCATGTGCATTTCGTGTTAGTCCATGCACTGCAATGGTTGTAGAACTAGGATTTGGGTGGCCCCAAGTATAGTAATTAATTTTATGAAATCCGTTTAACCATAGTGCTTTATAGTGATGCTTATTCATTTTTAGTTATCTTGAAAATAGTAAACTTGAACTTCAGTAATTAATGCATTAATTGGCTGATCATAATTTTCTTTAGGAATTTCATTAATTAGTTGAAAATCAAAACTAATAGCAGCTTTATAAGCGCGACAAGAGGATTGCGCTAACAACTTATCATAATATCCACCACCATAACCAATTCGATAACCATCTCTACCAAACGCCAGGCCAGGTATGAGTATAAAATCAATATCTCCTAGCATAATAGGTTCACATCGTATTTCATCTGGTTCTAATATATTCCATATACCTGGAGTAAGAAGTTCTTTATTTTTAACTAAATAAAGTTTTAATTCCTTAGATGTAGGATCAACTTTTGGAAAGACAATTCGGTCAGTAAATTGATAAAGATAGTCAATAATCGGCCAAGTATTAATTTCTGAACCAAAGGATGAATAAACCATAAATGTGTGATATTTAGAAATAACGTCTAAATCAATAAAACGTTTAAAAATACGTAATTCTTTTCCTTCCCTCTCATCATTATTAAGTAAAGATCTTGTTCTAAGTATTTGTTCTCTGATAATTGTTTTCTGTTCTGTACTCATCTTAGTTAGTATAATAATGATTTTTGATAAATGGGGTTAATCTATGAGCCGTAAAAACATTTCCAGTGGATCAACATGGGAACCTATTATAGGATACTCCCGAGCTGTTAAAGTTGGTCAAAATGTTTATGTGTCTGGAACAACAGGTACCGGTGCGGATGGACAAATTGTAGGAAAAAATGATCCTGAAGCACAAACCATGCAAGCTTTAGCGAATATTGAGTCAGCCCTTAAAAATGCTGGTGCCGAACTGAAACATGTTGTTAGAACGCGTATATATGTAACCCAAATTGATGATTGGGAAAAGATAGCGAGAGCACATGGTAAGTTTTTTAGCGAAATACGTCCAGCAACAACTTTAGTAGAAGTCAAAAGACTTATTGACCCCGATATGCTTGTTGAAATCGATGTGGATGCAATCATATTTTAATTGAGTGTCTAACGTGACTGCATTAGTGCTTCTTTAATAAAATCTAATGCAGTCGGATCATCTAACGTAGTTAAATCACCTGGCTCTCTTCCTTCAGCTAGTGCCTGTATACTTCTTCTTAATAACTTACCAGATCGCGTTTTTGGTAAGGCAGAAACAAACAAAACACGAGCTGGTCTTGCAATAGCGCCTAATGACTGATCAACAATTTCAAAAATCTCCTTTTCTAAATTTGATTGAGATTCTTGATCCAACAGATGAGCATTATTTTTACTTACTACAAACGCATAAGGTACTTGCCCTTTTAATTGATCAGTAACACCAACAACGGCAACTTCTGCGATTTGTTGATGATTACTTACGGCCTCTTCAATTTCTCTTGTACCCAGTCTATGACCAGCGACATTAATGACATCATCCGTCCTACCTAAAATAAAATAATAACCATCATTATCACGAATACCCCAGTCAAAGGTTGAATATACGTATTTATTAGTAAAAGTAGAAAAGTAAGTTTTAACAAAACGTTCGTCATCACCCCATATTGTAGATAAACATCCAGGGGGAAGAGGTGGAACAATTGCTAATAAGCCTTTTTCATTGTCTTTGGCTTCTTCCCCCGTAACTTCATTGATAAGTTGGACGTTATAACCGTATACAGGAAAACTTGGACTACCAAATTTTCTAGGTGTATCTTCGACACCCAACATAGCCGATAATATTGGCCATCCAGTTTCTGTTTGCCAATAGTTATCAACAACAGGTATATTTAATGATTCAGAAATCCAATGAGCCGTAGGTTCATCTAGGGGTTCACCTGCTAAAAATAAATAGCGTAAAGATTTTGTTTTATTTGGATCTAAATAGCGTGAATCTTGTTTCTTTAATACACGAATTGCAGTCGGTGAACTAAACATAACAGTAACATTATATTTCTTTACCAAATCCCACCATATCCCAGGATCTGGTCTAATAGGAAGCCCCTCATAAACTACTGTTGTCATTCCAGCAATTAATGGAGCATAGACTATATAAGAGTGACCAACTACCCAACCTATGTCAGACGTAGTAAAGAAGGTTTCTCCAGGTTTACCGCAATAAATATATTTAATAGAGGTATTCATGGCAACTAAATAGCCACCAGTATCTCTTTGAACTCCCTTTGGCTTTCCTGTGGTGCCTGACGTATACAATATATATGATGGATGTGAAGCGTCTACCCATTCACAATTTACATGTGTATTTTTATGGTTCTCTTTTTGAGCTGAGTAATCTATATCTCTATTCTCTTGAACAGACATATTGGGATCAAGCCCTCTATTCACAATGAGGATTTTCTCAGGAGGAAAGTGAGCCTTCATGCATGCTTCATCTACCAAAGGCTTATATAAAACTACTTTGCCACCCCTTAAACCTGCATCAGCAGTAACCATCAAACTCGGTTTCGCGTCATCAATCCTTGATGCAAGACTATGTGAGGCAAAGCCGCCAAATACCACAGAATGGATAGCACCAATTCGCGTACAAGCGTATATAGCAAATATCGCTTCTGGTATCATCGGCATATAAATTACAACCCTGTCACCTTTTTTTACGCCCAAACTTTTCATGATTGATGCCATTGTATTTACTTCATGAAAAAGTTGATTATAGGTATAGGTTATTTCTTGATTGTTTTCTGTAGAAACGAAGATGAGTGCAGCTTGATCACCCCGTGTTAGTAAATGTCGATCAATTGCGTTATAGCAAATATTTGTTTTTCCACCCACAAACCATTTTGCAAAAGGTGGTTGAGAATAATCTAATACTTGTTTATAGGGAGTTTCCCAATATAAATCTTGGGCAGCCTCACTCCAAAATTGTTCTGGATTATCAATTGATCTTTTATAAAACTCTTTTAATTTCTTTCCCATAATCTACTCTCTCCCTTAATATATTATGGTGAAGCATTATTTATATTAATTTATTTTAACTACATATCGTCCAACCGTTTTACCGTTAACCATATCATTAAAGATAGAATTTAATTCATGCAATGAAACCGTATTAATTTTTGTATTAAATTTATTTGGCTTCATAAGATTAGCTATTCTGTGCCATACCTCCACTCTTAAATCCATTGGACAGGCCACAGAGTCAATACCTAGAAGATTGACTCCTCTTAAAATAAAGGGCATGACAGTTGTATTTAAATTTATTCCTGCGGCTAATCCGCAACTGGCAATTGAACCATGAACGTCAACAGTTCTAGTTAACCAAGATAAAGTATCAGAACCAACTGTATCAATAGCACCAGCCCATAATGCCTTTTCAAGGGGACGTGTTCCCATCTCGAAATCACCTCTTACGAGAACTTCATTTGCGCCCAACGAGTGTAAATAATCAACTTCAGTTTTTTTACCAGTAATAGCAGTTACTGTGTAACCTAAGTGGTTCAAAAACTCAATAGACAAGCTTCCAACACCACCAGTAGCTCCTGTTACAACTACTTTACCATTATGTTTAGTTAGATAATTCTGTTCCATTCTAACTATAGATAAAGCGGCAGTAAATCCAGCAGTTCCAACTACCATAGCATCAAACAAAGAAAGGTTGGCGGGTAATTTTACAACCCAATCTGCAGGAACACGAACATACTTAGAATAACCTCCATCATGTCCGACACCCAGATCAAAACCAGTAACTAATACATTTTCACCCTTAGTGAAACGTATATCCGAAGATTCAACAACTATTCCAGATACATCAATACCACCAATCAATGGTAAAGTTTTCATGATTTTGCCCTTACCTGTTGCAGCTAGAGCATCTTTATAATTAATACTTGAAAATTGAGCCTCAATTAATACTTCACCAGGAGGCAAGTCATTGATATCTATTTCACAAACTTCACCAACAGTCAGATTGTTAACTTGTGAAACACGAAATGCTTGAAAAGACATAACTATTCTCCCCTTTTGTTTTATGACTGTAGATATTCCACAGTTTGCATTTCAACTAATCTGCTTATCGTTCTACTAAATTCATTAAGAAATGGACCGTCTGTATATAGCTCTTCTGGTGAACCTGCGGCACTCATTATTAACTTTATCTTACGATCATATAAGATATCAATCAACATAGTAAAGCGTCTTGCTTCTTCTGCATGAAATGCATTCATAATAGGCACGTTTGAAATAAGAACGGTATGATAATTGTCAGCAATTTCTAAATAATCTAGTTGAGAACGTGGACCATGACACAGGGCATCAAACTCAAACCAGATAACTCCATTTCCAAAACCATTGGTAGGAATCAATCGTCCACAAATCTCAATTTGCGGTTGATATACACGATTAATACATAGTTCATTAAAAATTACTTCCATCTCTTTAAGTGCATCAACAGATAAGGGAGATAAATAATAATGGGACGATTCGTTTGAACGTTGACGATGATCAATTGAACCAGAAAAATTAATAACATCTAATTTTTGTTTTATTAATTCAATGGCCGGAAGAAATCGATCACGTTGTAGTCCATCTGGATATAATTCATCTGGAGCATAGTTTGAAGTAATAACTAATACCACTCCCCAATGAATCATATTTTGAAATAGTCTTTCAAGAATCATTGCATCTGCAATATCACTAACATGAAACTCATCAAAACATAACACTCTATTTTGTACGGCAATTTCAGCTGCTACTACTTTTAAAGGGTCTTTTTGATGATTGACAACGCGTAGTCTATCTTCAATGGATGCCATGAACTCATGGAAATGGACGCGTTTTTTTCGTCTGTAGGGTAAGGTATTAAAAAAAGCATCCATTAATGCACTTTTTCCTCGCCCAACTCCACCATATAAATAAATTCCCTTGGGGGGAGGTCTATTACCGAATGTCTTTGCTAACAAGGTTTGACGATACTTTTTAAAAGCCATCAGCTCATCATGTAAGTGCTGTAACTTTTCAACAATTCGTAATTGATCTGAATCAAACTCAAAGTCGTTGCGCTGACTAAAGTGATTGTACCAATCAAGTGGTCCTGTATACCTTGCTAGTGACGTATTATCTTTAATATTCACGTTACATATTTAAAGCTCTACCATCAACAGCTAATGCTGCCTCATGAATAACTTCACTCAATGATGGATGAGCATGAACTATACGGGCTATATCTTCACTAGACGCCTTAAATTCCATCGCAACAACTGCTTCTGTTATTAATTCTGATGCGAATGGGCCAATAATGTGAACACCCAGTATTTCATCAGTAACTTGATGCGCAATTATTTTAACAAAACCTCGGGTTTCATTTAATCCCTTTGCTCGGCCGTTAGCAGCAAAAGGAAACTTGCCAATACGATATGGAATGTTTTCTGATTTAAGTGACTGTTCAGTTCTACCTACCCATGCAATTTCGGGAGAAGTATAAATTACCCATGGAATTGTATTAAAGTTTACGTGAGCAAATTGACCATTGATAGACTCAACAACTGCTACAGCTTCTTCCTCTGCTTTATGCGCAAGCATGGGGCCACGTACCACATCACCTATAGCCCAAATTTTAGAATTAGCTGTTTGGCAATGTTCATCAACTGCGATAAAACCCTTTTCATCTAAGGATACACCAACGTTTTCGCACTTAAGGTTATCTGTATTGGGAAGACGACCAATAGACACAATTAACTTATCAACCACAATTTTTTTAGGAATGCTATCAATCTGATAATTGATAGTGATTTCTTTATTTTTTGTAGAAATATCACCTAACTTAACTGAAAATTCAAAATTAAGACCTAAATCTTTGGTATAAATTTTAAGTGCCTCTGCAGCAATATCTTTATCAGTTGCTGCCAATAGTGAGGGCTGAGCTTCTAAAATTGTGACTTGACTACCTAATCTTTTCCAAACACTACCCATTTCAAGGCCAATCACCCCTGAACCAATAATACCAAGGCGTTTGGGTACTGAAGTCAGTGCAAGTGCACCTTCATTATCTAATACAGACTTATTATCAAAGGCAAGATTGGGAAGTGCTCGAGGCTTTGATCCAGTTGCAATAATGACTTTCTCGCCACACACCTCTTCACTGGTTCCATCATTATCAACCCTGATAACAACACCAGATTCATTTTCGCCAACAAACGAAGCATGTCCATGAAGAGATGTGATCTTATTTTTTTTAAATAAATACGCAACTCCACCTGTTAATTCGTTAACGATCTTTTGTTTTCTGGACTGCATCTTAGTCAGGTCAATACTAGGCTTAGTAACAGATATGCCATGATCAATAAAATCATGTTCAATTTTGGCAAATAATTCGGAAGACTCTAATAGTGCTTTTGAAGGAATACAGCCTATATTTAAGCAAGTACCGCCTAAGCTAGGCTTATTGTCTTGATTAACAAATTTATCAATACAAGCTACATTCATACCAAGTTGCGCTGCACGAATCGCTGCAATGTATCCACCAGGACCAGCTCCAATAATTACAAGATCAAAGTTTTTCATGTTTATATATCCAATAATAGTCTTGCTGGATCTTCTAAAGCCTCTTTAATTGCAACTAAAGTTAAAACTGCCTCACGTCCATCAATAATACGATGATCATAAGACATCGCTAAATAATTCATCGGTCGAATAACTATCTGTCCATTTTCAACAACTGCACGTTCTTTGGTAGCATGTACACCTAATATTGCAGACTGTGGAGGATTAATAATTGGGGTCGAAAGCATAGATCCAAATACCCCACCGTTAGAGATTGAAAAAGTTCCGCCAGTTAGTTCTTCAAGGGTAATTTTTCCATCTTTTGCGCGATTACCAAAGTCAGCGATTTGTTTTTCAATTTCTGCAATACTTAATTGATCAGCATTTCTTAAAATTGGTACAACCAATCCTCTGGCGCTACCTACGGCAATACCAATATCATAATAACCATGATAAATGATGTCATTTCCATCAATTGATGCGTTAACAATGGGATATTTTTTAAGCGCTGCTACTGCCGCTTTAACAAAGAAAGACATAAACCCTAATTTAACACCATGTTCTTTTTCAAACTTCTCTTTATATTTATTACGCAAATCCATTACAGGTTGCATATTGACTTCATTGAAAGTAGTTAGAATTGCTGCAGTAGATTGTGATTCAACAAGGCGTTCTGCAACACGCGCTCTTAACCTTGACATTGGCACACGTTGTTCGAGCCTATCACCAGTCAAATTGGCTGTCTGAGTCGGTGCGGAAATTGATTTATTTTGTGTTAGTTGACTAACAACATCTGACTTAGTGACACGACCGCCTCGACCGCTGCCTTCTATTTGCTTAATATCTAAATTATTTTCTGCAATTAATTTTTTTGCAGAAGGCATAGCAACTTGATTTGATTGAGATACAGTTTGTGTCTCTTTTGAGGCTTCTGGTTTCACATCGACAGAGGTATCTTTTTTAACTGAAACAGACTCTTTATCAGCAACAGCATCGGTATCTATAGTGGCAATAATTTCATTACTGGTTACTTGATCACCTTGTTTTTTTAGGATCGAAACTAATTTACCATTGGCTGGGGCGGGTAATTCTAAAACAACCTTATCAGTTTCTACATCAATTAGATTTTCGTCTCTGACTACCATATCGCCAACAGATTTATTCCATGTTAGCAATGTTGCCTCGGAAACAGACTCAGACAGTTGAGGTACTTTTACTTCAATAATCATAATATTCTCCGCTTATTTCAGGCAGTAATTGTTAATGCTGCATCAATCAACGCTTTTTGTTGTTCGTTATGTTTAGCTAAATAACCTACTGCAGGTGAAGCTGAAGAAGGTAGATCGGAA
>JAJZPN010000008.1 GCA_021811145.1 Pseudomonadota bacterium | reverse complement strand
ATTTTTGATGCGCCAATTTATTTTTATAAACGTGGTAAAGGATTATTTAGAAGAGCTCCTGAAGAAAATGTAAAGGCAGCTTTACTGGGTATTGAAAAGAAAAGAATCCAAGAAGCAGAGAAAAAGAAATCGTTAGAGCAGATTCAACGTGGTGAAACGCCGGAATGGTTAAAGTCTCACTATCACGTCATTTTGTATAAACCGGATAAAAATACGTGGGAATATAAAACAGCTGATTTTATTGCCAATGAATTAGGTATTTCATTGCCACAATTAATGGTGAAATGTGGCTTAATAACCAATAGTCACGATTATTTTACTCAGAAGTTTATCCATGATCATATTATCCCGGAGATTAGCATATCTCCTTTTAATAAAGAGATGTTTCTTGATCAATTAACTGCGGCGTCTGTTAGTGCTTTTAGTATTGATGATGCATTAACGACAGAAATCGATGATGCCTTTAGTTTGCAAGAACTAGATAACACACATTGGTTAATTGGTATTCATATTGCAGTACCTGCACTGGGCATTCGTGAAGAATCAGAGCTTGCTCGTTATGCACGCTTAAGATTATCTACAGTATATATGCCGGGTAATAAAATCCCGATGTTGCCAGAAGAGGTTATTAATTGTTTTAGTCTACAAGAAAAACAATGGAATCCATGTTTATCTTGTTATGTAAAAGTAAATAAAGACACTTATGAGATTAGTGATAGAACTACTAAACTTGAAAAGATTTGGATAGAAGACAATTTAAGACTACACGACCTACAGCCTTTCTTTTTAGATAATGATGTCGTGGCTTCTCATCCTTATCAACAGCCATTACAAGTTTTACTGTATTTTGCACGATATGTAGCAGATTGTCGTGGTGTCAATAATCGACCACAAACACAATACACTGATTATGACTTTATTGTGGAGCAAGATCGTGTAACCATTACTCAACGGCCACGGGGATCACCGCTTGATACCTTGGTAGCGGAGTTGATGATTGAGGTGAATAGTCACTGGGCTGACAAATTGTCTCAAAGCCATTTGAAAGGGTTATATAGAGTTCAGGAAAATGGTAAAACTTACATGAGTACAGAGCCTAAACCCCATCAAGGTTTGGGATTGAAAAAATATGCATGGACTAGCTCACCGTTACGTCGTTATGTGGATTTGGTTAATCAGTGGCAATTATTAAGAGCGATTAATCACCAAGAAGATAACTGCTTCACAGATCAACAAGAATTTACTGAGATTGCCAAGTCTTTTGATATCACCTATGGTAATTATTTAGATTTTCAGAGAAATATGGAAAGATACTGGTCACTCAGATGGTTAATACAAGAAAATATTACTACTTGGCGGGCAGTGGCTTTACGAGATGTGAATGTACGATTAGATAATCTACCTTTAGTATTACCAGTAAAGGGTGTTGAGAAATTAGTAACAGGTCAACACTATACGATTAAAATTGATAAGGTAGATTTATGGGAATTAAAATGTGACTGTGAACTGGTCCAGTAGCCTATGACACAACAATTACAATTTTCTAAGATTGTTTTTTTATCAATTATTATTCATGTACTAATTGTTTCGTGTTTGTTTTATCAGCATAGTTTTCCTCGTATTACCCTACCTAAATCACAATCGTTTCAAGAGCCCATTGAATTAAACTGGTATCAAGAGCTCCCAAGCCAATCAGAAAATCATCAAGTGGTACAACCACAAGATAAGAAAACAGAACCATTACCTCATAAAAAAGAGATCGCACACAAAGTATTGACTCATGGTGACAACAAGAGTGTCCAAAGGCAAGAATCGTCCAATCAAGATTTAATAACGAATAGTTTAAATCTGGCCAAGACACTTAGTTTAGACAATTCGTCATCAAAAAAAATAGTAGACAGTATTACGAGTCAAAATAGTGATATTCAAAATTATGAAAAGGATTTTAGAGAGAAAGTAGAGAGAATTGGATCAGTTAACTATCCTCCCCCTGTTAATGGCTATCCTTTATCTGGTAATGTACGATTGAGTGTTGTGATAGATAGTGGCGGGCACATACAAGAGTTGTTGGTGGTGAGAAGTTCAGGAATGACTGCACTTGATCAATCGGCAGTTAAGATTATTCGTTTATGTGATCCCTTCCCGCCTTTTTCTCCATCTATGAAAGCCGTCACCGAGGAGGTGCGCATTACTCGCACCTTTGTATTTAGACAGGCGGACGAGTCTGTTTCAAGCCATTAATTTAGTTTATAACGGGCTAATGTTTTTTCTCTAGCAATTTTATGATCAATGATTGGTGCAGGATAATCATGACCAATAACACAGTGATATTGTTGTTGTTCAAGTGCTGAGAGTAACCAGGGTGCATGTATTTTGCTAGGAGGGATATCTTTCAACTCAGGGCAATACCGTTTAATAAAGCTTCCTTCGCTATCAAACTTTTCTGATTGAGTAATGGGATTAAAAATTCGAAACCACGGTTGAGCATCACATCCGGTAGAGGCTGACCACTGCCACCCGCCATTATTAGCCGACAAGTCAAAATCATTGAGATGTTCACTAAAAAAAGCCTCTCCCCAGCGCCAATCAATCTGTAGATCTTTGACTAAAAATGAAGCGCTAATCATACGTAATCGATTATGCATAAAACCTGTTTGTGTCAGCTGCCGCATGGCAGCATCCACAATCGGGTATCCTGTTAAACCAGAACACCATGCGTTAAATAGCTGAGGATTATTCTCAAAAACCAACTCATCCCATTCTTTTTTAAACGCACCATGCGCTACATGAGGGAAATGCCATAGTATGGCGAAATAAAAGTCACGCCAAATTAACTCATTTAGCCATGTGGCAGAGCCTTTGTTATCCAGTTGAAGCGCTTGTCTGACGAGCTCTCTGACTGACACAGTGCCAAATCTTAAATGAATGGATAAATAGGAGACGCCACGTATACCAGGAAAATCTCGACGTTCATGGTAGTAGGACATACGTGGAATAAATTCGTTGAGTAACTCTTGAGCGCCACTTTCCCCTGCTTTAATTTTTAACGTGGTGAGATTGGTTTCTATAAACCCTAAATCAGTCAAACTAGGTAATAAATAATCTAAGGATGACGATTTAGCAAAATGCTTGGTTGGTCCATCGAAATAGGTATAGTGCTGGGAGGAGAGTTGTTTTAACCAATTGTTTTTGTAGGGAGTGAATACAGTGTAAGGTTTATTTTGTGCGGTTAAAATTTCATTTTTTTCAAAAACAGCCTGATCTTTAAAAGTTAAAAACTGGATTCCTAAATCTTTAAGTTGTGTTTCAACTTGATTGTCACGTGAAAGCGCATAAGGTTCATAGTCGTGATTGGTGACAACTGTTTGTACCTTTAATTGTTTTGCTAAATCAGGAATTAGAGAATTGGGGGCGCCATCTAATACAATAAGATCCCCTCCTTGTTTGATTAAACTTTGCTTCAAGGCTTCAATTGAGCGCCATATAAATTCAACTCGTCGATCTTGCTTGTTTTTTAATTGGTTAATAATGTTTCTATCAAAAACAAAGACACAAAAAACAGACTCATAATGATTCAGTGCGTAACTCAGACCATGGTTGTCATGGATACGTAAATCTCGACGAAACCAAAAAAGAGCTTTTTTATCAGACTGTTGATGTGTGTTTAGCATTTTTATACCTATAAAACGTCATCGAATTTTTAGAACTTATGAGATAATATGCGCCATGACAACGGTAAATTTAACCAATCATTTCTTAATTGCAATGCCTGCTATGCAGGATCTGAATTTTTCCGGAACGCTTACCTATATTTGTCGTCATAATGAGCAAGGAGCGATGGGTCTCATCGTTAACAGACCAACAGACATTACCTTGGTTCAGTTATTTAATCAAATTGAAGTTCCTTTGGAAAATGACACCTTTAAAGATGGTTTGGTGTATCTCGGTGGCCCGGTACAAACGGATAGGGGTTTTGTCTTACATTCACCGGTAGGTGATTGGCGTTCAACGCTTAAGGTTAATGAACATGTGGCATTAACCACTTCCAAAGATATATTAGAAGAAATAGGTAAAGGTTCAGGTGCTGATCAACTCTTTGTTACTTTAGGCTATGCCGGTTGGGATGCAGGACAGCTTGAAGAAGAAATCAAGTTAAATAGTTGGCTCACCGTTGAGGCGAATTTAGAAATTATATTTAATACTCCTGCAGAGCGACGACTTAACGCTGCCATTCAATTGTTGGGTTTTGATTTATCCATGTTAAGTGACGAGGCAGGACATGCCTGAGGGCACGTTGCTTGCTTTCGATTATGGCTTACGTTTTACAGGTATAGCTATCGGTGAGTTAGCTCTTAAATCAGCCCGGCCTTTAGAAACTATTGAAACGAAGAATTACAGTGAATGCCTGAATCTAGCAAAAATGATTGTTAGAGAGTGGGATCCAGTGCTGTTGGTTGTCGGCCTTCCTCTTGATAAGGACGGTAATGAGCAGCCTCTCACTGAAGCCTGTCGTCAATTTGCCAGAGATTTAGAGTCATTAACTACCATTAAAACAGTATTGATTGACGAGCGATATACTTCCTTGGAGGCGGACTTGCGAATGAAAGAAAGGGGTTTGAAGGGGAAAGACAGGAAGCTGACGCAACATGCGGAAGCGGCAGCTATTATCCTACAGAGTTATATGGAGTCTGATACTCATGAGTAAAAATATCCAGTTAAACCAAGAAGGTAAATTACAACATTTACTGACTATTGAAGGGTTACCGCCAACAATTTTGTATCAAATATTAGATACAGCTAAGTCATTTGAGCATGTTGCCCATCAGGAGATTAAAAAAGTCCCTTTATTGCAAGGTAAGTCTGTATTTAATTTGTTTTTTGAACCCTCCACACGGACTAGAACAACTTTTGAGATTGCTGCCAAGCGTTTATCAGCTGATGTCATTAATCTTAACGTCAGTGCGTCCAGTCAAAGTAAGGGAGAAACTCTGCTTGATACAGTAGATAACTTGTCTGCTATGCAGGCTGATATGTTTGTAGTACGTCACTCAGATAGCGGCGCTGCTCATTTAATTGCTAATCATGTAGCACCTAATATACACGTGATTAATGCCGGTGATGGTAGGCATGCTCATCCAACTCAAGCCTTGTTAGACATGTATACCATTCGTCATTACAAGGGTAAATTTAATCATTTAAAAGTAGCGATTGTGGGTGATGTATTGCATTCTCGTGTTGCCCGTTCACAAATCCATGCACTGACTACTTTAGGGGTATCTGAAGTACGTATTATTGGTCCTAAAACGCTGATACCGAGAAATGTTGAGAGAATGGGGGTGCATGTTTTTCACGACATGGTTCAAGGTTTAAAAGGGGTCGATGTGGTCATTATGTTGCGATTACAAAACGAACGTATGAATGGAGCGTTATTACCTAGTCGTGATGAATACTTTAAGTTTTATGGATTAACTAAAGAGAAGTTAATGCATGCAAAACCCGATGCTATCGTTATGCATCCAGGCCCCATGAATCGCGGTGTAGAAATAGATTCTGAGGTGGCAGATGGAGCGCAATCTGTTATCTTATCCCAAGTCACCTTTGGCATTGCTGTGAGAATGGCGGTGATGTCGATTTTAGTTGGTAATACCAGTGGGGGAGTAGTATGAAAATACAGATTTCAAGAGGAAAAATTATCGATCCCCATAGTCAGACAACAAGCATGGGTGATGTATTTATTGCTGCAGGAAAGATTGTCTCAATTGATAAAGCACCACCTGGATTTGTACCCAATCGGATTATTGATGCCCATGAAAAACTCATTATTCCGGGTTTAGTGGATTTATCAGCCAGATTAAGAGAGCCCGGTTATGAATACTTAGCAACACTAGAAAGTGAAATGCTAGCAGCCAGTGCTGGTGGCGTCACCTCACTAGTTTGCCCACCAGATACAGATCCTCCCTTAGATGAGCCCGGTTTAGTTGAAATGCTTAAACATCGTGCCAAGGGTAAAAACCAAACTAATGTTTACCCTCTTGGGGCACTCACTATGCAATTAAAGGGTGAGCGCCTAACTGAAATGGGAGAGTTAAAAGAAGCAGGTTGTATTGGGTTTTCGCAAGCCAATCAATTGATAGCAGATAAACAGGTACTATTAAGAGCGATGGATTATGCAGCCACATTTGGTTTTTCCGTGTGGCTACAACCACAAGATCCTTATTTATCTAAAGATGGAGTGGCCCATGACGGAGAAGTGGCTAACCGGTTAGGTTTACCTGTGATCCCAACTTGTGCAGAAAGTATTGCGGTACATACCATTATAGAGTTAATGCGTGAAACAGGTGCTAGGGTTCATTTATGTCGTATCTCAAGCGCTAAAGCAGTCGAATTAATTAAAGCTGCTAAGAAAGAAGGCTTGCTACTTACCGCCGATATTTCTATTAATAGTCTTCATTTAACAGAGCATGACATTAGTTACTTCGATGCCAATTGTCATTTGATTCCTCCGTTACGTAGCCTGGAGGATAAACAGGCACTGCGTAATGGACTGAAAGATGGAACAATTGACGTATTGGTATCTGATCATTCCCCCGTCGATGAAGATGTAAAACAGTTACCTTTCCAGGCATCGGAAGTAGGTGCTACCGGTTTGGAACTCTTACTTCCCCTCACTCTCAAATGGAGTAGAGAAGAAAATATTCCTCTTCCACAGGCACTCAGTCGAATTACTTCTGTTCCTGCTGCAATTTTAGGTATTCATGCAGGAAAAATTGCTGTGGGTGAACAGGCTGATTTATGTATTTTTGATCCAGAAAGAGAATGGTGGGTAACGCCAGATATGCTGAAAAGCCAAGGTAAAAATACGCCATTTGTAAATCGTCCATTACTGGGTAAAGTATCGCACACCATTATTGGTGGATTTTTGATCTATGAAGATGCTAGAGCTTAATAAATAATATGAATCCATTATTAGATTTTTCCGGACTTCCTCGCTTTGATCAAATACAGCCCTCACATATTGATGAGGCTATAAAAGTATTAATTGATCAGTGTAATCACTCTCTTGAACAGGTAATTCAGTATCATCGTGAGCCCAGTTGGGAAAACTTTGTCTGGCCACTTGAAAAAGTCAATGAAGAGCTATCCCGTGCTTGGGGTCAAGTCTCGCACCTTAATTCTGTGGTCAATACTCCAGAATTACGCGATGCCTATAATCGTAATCTGCCAATTGTCACTGAATATTGGGCAAAATTAGCACAACATTTAGCCCTCTATCAGGGTTTTAAACAACTGCGTGCAAGTGAAGAATTTGATTCTTTATCTAGCGTTCGTCAAAAAATCATTGATAACGAACTAAGAGACTTTAGACTAGGTGGCGCAGAGCTCTCTGACGAAGACAAGCAGGTCTTTCTCCAACTTGAAAACGATTTGGCTGAAGCTGCCGCTAAGTTTGAACAAAATTTACTGGATACGATGAATGAGTACACCCATCAAGTCACAGACCGTGCACTATTGTCAGGTTTACCAGAGGATGTCATTAAGACTGCACAGGATTTAGCAGCTTCTCAAGACAAAGAAGGTTACTTCTTTACCTTACATGCTCCATCCTATATTCCTGTTATGCAGTATGCAGACTCAAGAGAGCTGAGAGAGACTTTATATTACGCCTATGCAACGCGGGCTTCCGAACTTGGTAAACCGGAGTGGGATAATACCCACTTAATTACTCATATTTTAAAGTGGCGTGCTGATCAAGCCCAATTACTGGGCTTTAAGCATTATGCAGAGCTCTCACTAGAGAGCAAAATGGCTAAGTCAGCTGAAGAGGTCATGGCCTTTTTAAGGCAATTAGCCAGTAAAGCTAAGCCTTACGCACAGCAAGATTGGCAAGACTTAGTCGTCTTTGCACAACAACAGTGTGCCATTAATGAGTTAATGCCTTGGGATGTGGCTTATGTTTCAGAGAAATTAAGGGTAGCTCGTTATGACTTTTCTGACCTTGAGGTAAAAAACTATTTTCCAGAGGATAAAGTTCTTGACGGGTTATTTAGAGTTATTCATACCCTTTATGGTTTAACGGTAGTGCCTGATAGCGCGCCGGTATGGCATAAGGACGTGAAGTTTTATTCTTTATTAAACCAACAGCAACAACGTGTAGGTCAATTTTATATTGATTTATATGCCAGACCAGGAAAACGCGGCGGTGCTTGGATGGATGAAGCCATCACTCGTCGTCGTCGTGGCAACGATTTTGCTATACCAGTGGCTTATCTCACATGTAATTTTTCTGCTCCGGTAGGGGATAAACCTGCAACCTTTACTCATGATGAAGTGATTACCCTTTTCCATGAGTTTGGTCACGGGTTGCATCATTTATTAACTGAAGTAGATGATTTGTCAGTGTCTGGTATTCATGGAGTTGAATGGGATGCGGTGGAATTACCCAGCCAGTTTATGGAAAACTTCTGTTGGGAATGGAATGTCTTGAGAGAGATGACGCGGCATGTTGATACAGGAGAGCCTTTGCCTCAAGAACTGTTTCAACGTATGACTCAAGCTAAAAACTTTCAAAGTGGGATGCAAACAGTGAGACAAATAGAGTTTGCTTTATTTGATATGCAAATTCATTGTGGTTTGTTAGCAGATCAAACACCATTGGGTATTTTGTCTCAAATCCGTGAGGAGGTCGCAGTGATTCAACCACCTCATTGGCATCGCTTCCCTAACAGTTTTAGTCATATTTTCGCAGGCGGCTATGCGGCTGGGTATTACAGTTACAAATGGGCTGAGGTGTTATCTGCTGATGCTTATTCGTTATTTGAAGAAAATGGTGGATTGAATACTACAATTGGTCATCGTTTCCGTGAGGAGATTTTGTCTCGCGGCGGATCACGGCCTGCACTGGATTCTTTTGTTGCTTTTAGAGGTAGAGAGCCTACTATTGATGCGCTATTAAGACATAATGGAATGATATAAATGCGGATTGCTACCTGGAATGTTAATTCAATCAAAGTACGCATGGAGCAAGTGGGAGATTGGATAAATAAGGCGTCCCCCGATGTGTTATGTCTACAAGAGTTGAAATGTGAAACCAGTCAATTTCCAGAGAGTTACTTCAAGGAGTTAGGTTACCATGCGCTGATCGCGGGTCAAAAGACCTACAACGGAGTGGCGATTTTAAGTCGTCATGAGGCGTGTGATGTGGTCATTGGTATGCCTGATTTTGATGATCATCAACAGCGTCTAATAGCCGCAACAGTTAATAATGTGCGCATTATTAGTGCATATTGCCCTAATGGCGAAGCGGTTACTTCTGATAAATATCAATATAAATTAAATTGGTACAATGCATTAAACGGATATTTAAAAAACTTGTTATCAGAGAATGACCAGCTTGTTATTCTTGGTGACTTTAATATTGCCCCGCAGGATAGGGATGTCTATAACCCTGAAGCCTATAAAGATGAGGTATTGTGCACTGAGGCTGAACGACAGGCTTTCCGAGAATTATTGTCTTTAGGGTTGGTGGATGCTTTTAGACAACATTATCCAGATGAACCTGGATTTACCTGGTGGCACTATCGTATGAATGCCTTTAAGCGGAAAATGGGTCTTAGAATCGACCATGCATTAATTAGCCAAGCTCTTCTTCCGCGTTTACAAGACTGTCAGGTTGATAGTGCACCAAGAGGCAATGAGCGCCCTTCAGATCACGCTCCATTATTTGTAGATTTATCCTCTTCTAACCCTAACTCTTGAATCTTACGAGTGAGCGTATTTCTGCCCCAGCCTAATAATTGCGCTGCTTCTACTTTTTTACCCCCGGTATGAATTAAGGCTTGTTGAATTAATATACGCTCAAAATCAGTAATTAAGCGATTTAAAATGCCCTGCTCGCCTTTGTTTAGTGAGGAAGAGACTTCAAGTTCAAGTGCGCTTTGCCAGTTATGTGACAAGGCTGAGCCCATTTCTGTTTGTTCGGATAGAGCTGGCGCTTTAATGTCCTCAGGTAAATCAGACACATCTACTGACATACCAGGCGCCATTACGCTCACCCAATGACAGAGATTTTCAAGTTGTCTTACATTACCACGCCATGCTAAGCCTTTTAAAAACTGTATAGCGTTTTCAGTAAAACGTTTGGGTTCAACTTGTAATTCACGGGCGCTCTTTTGCAGAAAATAGCGGCTTAATAATGGAATATCTTCACGACGATCACGAAGAGATGGGATACGAATACGAATCACATTTAAACGATGGTAGAGATCTTCACGAAACAGCCCTTCATTCACTCGCTGCTCTAGGTTTTGATGAGTAGCAGCGATGATTCGTACATGGCTTGCGATAGGTGAGTGCCCACCAACACGGTAGAAGTGACCATCAGATAAGACACGTAATAATCTGGTTTGTAGATCAGCTGGCATATCCCCAATTTCATCTAAAAACAGCGTACCCCCCTCAGCTTGTTCAAACCGTCCTTTGCGCAGTGTATTGGCACCCGTAAAAGCCCCTCTTTCATGGCCGAATAACTCTGACTCAAGTAACTCCTTAGGGATTGCTGCAGTGTTAATGGCAATAAAAGGTTTATTAGCTCGTTGGCTATGACGATGTAGTGCACGAGCAACCAATTCTTTACCAGTACCAGATTCTCCAGTGATCAAAACGCTGGCATTGGATTGGGATAATCTCCCGATCGCTCTAAATACCTCTTGCATAGCTGGCGCTTGGCCAAGGATTTCAGGAGGAAGATTATCTTCCATGGCCATGTTTTCAAAAGTAGCACTTTCATTCATGGCGCGACGAATGAGCTCAATGGCATGGTCTACATCAAAGGGCTTAGGTAAATACTCATAAGCGCCTCCTTGAAAGGCACTCACAGCACTTTCAAGATCAGAATAGGCTGTCATAATAATCACAGGCACGTGGGGACAACGTTCTTTTAGTTTATCTAAAAGAACCAATCCTGTTTGTCCCGGCATACGTATATCGCTGATGACAATTTGCGGCTGTTCATCTTCAAGGGCTTCAAGCGCTTCTGGTGCACAGGAGAAGGTCTTATAAGCAATATTTTCTCGTGTCAGCGCTTTTTCAAAGACCCATCGTATTGATCTATCATCATCTACTATCCAAACAGGTTTCATATTGATCCTTGTTATGCTATTTCAAAGTTAGCTATATTCTGTTTCGGTTATGGGGAGTATGAGATCAAAACAAGTGAATCCAGGACGACTTTCAAATTCCACCATACCATGATGTTGACTAATCAAATTCTGTGCCAACATTAACCCCAATCCCGTTCCTCCTTCGCGACCTGAGACCAGAGGCTGAAAAATACGGGGTTGTAGTGAAGGCGGAATACCGGGTCCGTTATCAATAATTTTGACGATAATGCCCAATTTAAAGCGTTTTTTAGCTAAAGTGATTTGGCGCAAGATGCGTGTTTGTATACGAATCGTACCCTGAGTTTGAAAAGCTTGGGCAGCGTTACGGACAATATTGAGTATGGCTTGAATAAGTTGCTCACGATCAGCTAAAAACTCAGGAATACTGGTGTCATAGTCTCGTTGTATTGATACCCGTTCAGGAAACTCAGCCAAGGTGACACTACGCACTCTTTCTAGTACCTCATGAATATTAAGAGATGCAGTTTGATGCAGTCGGCTATTGGGGCTTAACATACGATCAAGCAGCAACTGTAGGCGCCCTGCTTCATTTTTAATGACTTCTGTATATTCTTTGAGCTCAATTTGATCTAATTCTTTTTCTAATAATTGAGCAGCGCCCTTAATTCCACCTAAGGGATTTCTGATTTCATGGGCAAGATTACGTATTAGTTGACGATTAACCTCTTGATCTTGAATGATTTTTTCTTCTTTTTCTATTTTTGCACGTTGATTAATCGGTCTAAATTCGAGAAGAATGTTTGATACTTCTTCCAGTGGTGTCCCAGTGCAAGTCAGAACATGTTTGTCGTGGGGAGTTGAGTGGAAAGTCCATTCATGCTCAATAAAGCCCATTTTTTTCTCAAAGGATAGACTACAGTCATCCAGTAGTCGCTCAATATCGATGAGTACAGAATCTAATCGAAATCCTAAAATATTTTTTCTGCTTACAGCAAAGAGATCTTCTGCTGCCGTGTTAATAAAAACGATATTGAATTCTTTATTGAGTACAATCACCGCTGTAGTGATGAGATCAAGACCTTTAAAATCGTCATTTGTCATAGGTTTTTCAATTAAAAAAACCCGCAATCTACATAGGTATAAATTGCGGGTTCAGTTGATATTGTGACTGCCCTAAACGGATCATCTAGGGCCTAATCCATTACAGACTGTAGTACATCTGGAATTCTAAAGGATGAGTTGTCATGCGGAACAAGGTGACTTCTTCCATTTTCAATGCAATGTAAGCATCAATCATTTCATTAGAGAATACGCCACCACGAGTTAAGAACTCACGGTCTTTATCTAATGCTTCAAGCGCTTCATCTAATGAGGCAGCTGGTGATGGGATCTTGGCATCTTCTTCAGGGGAGAGATGGTACAAGTCTTTGTCAGATGCTTCACCTGGATGAATTTTGTTTTGAACGCCATCTAATCCAGCCATTAACATAGCGGCAAAAGCCAAGTATGGATTAGCAGTTGGATCAGGGAAACGAATTTCCACACGACGTGCTTTGTCACTTTGAACAAATGGAACACGGATTGCTGCGGAACGGTTACGTGCTGAGTAAGCTAATTTAACTGGCGCTTCAAAACCTGGAACCAAGCGCTTATAAGAGTTGGTGCTAGGGTTTGTTAACGCATTCAATGCCTTAGCGTGTTTGATGATACCGCCGATGTAATATAAGGCGAACTCTGATAGGCCTGCGTAACCATTCCCTGCAAAAAGGTTTTTACCATCTTTCCAAATAGATTGGTGTACGTGCATACCAGAACCATTATCGCCAACGATTGGTTTTGGCATAAAGGTTGCGGTTTTACCGTATGAATGAGCAACGTTATGCACAACGTATTTTAAAATTTGTGTCCAGTCAGCACGTTGTACTAAAGGAGCGAAGCGGGTACCGATCTCACACTGTCCAGGTGCTGCAACTTCATGGTGATGTACTTCTACGGGTACACCCATGTCTTCTAATGCTAAACACATGGCAGAGCGAATGTCTTGTAATGAATCAACGGGAGGAACAGGGAAATAGCCACCTTTAACAGCGGGACGGTGCCCCATGTTTCCGCCATCATATTCTTTGTTTGATGACCAGGGAGCTTCTTCAGTAGAAATTTTAACGCTACAACCGGACATATCGACATGCCAACTGACAGAATCAAAAATAAAAAATTCAGGCTCAGGTCCAAAGTAAGCCACATCACCGATACCGCTTGATTTTAAATAAGCTTCAGCGCGTCTTGCGATAGAGCGTGGGTCACGGTCATAACCTTTACCATCTGAAGGTTCGATAACGTCACAAGTTAAGATAAGTGTAGCCTCATCCATGAAAGGATCAATGTTGGCAGTGGTTGGATCAGGCATTAACAACATGTCAGAGGCTTGAATACCTTTCCAACCAGCGATTGAAGAGCCATCAAAAGCATGACCTTCGGTGAATTTGCTTTCATCAAAAGCGCTAATTGGAACAGATACGTGTTGTTCTTTACCGCGGGTATCGGTGAAACGAAAGTCAACAAATCTGACTTCGTTTTCCTTAATCATTTGCATGACCTTTTCAACTGCCATTTTTATCTCCTAGTTGGTTAATCTATGAAGCCATTATGACATTTTCAATTATTGAGAAATCCCATAATGATTTGAAATTCTTGCTATTCATAAAGCACTTTGTATGCCAAGGAATAATATTAGCATTCTTTCACTTTTGCAGGGCTTTTTAAATGATTGATAAAGCTTTTATGCACTAAAAACGATCGTTTTTGGTTCTTTTGCACCAAAATAACGCATTTAGACTAATTTTGTATACTTTTTATGTTATGAAATCATTTAGGCGCGTAGAATTATTATTGTTTATCTAATTATTAGTGATAAAGAAAAATTATGTCTAAATCTTCTGAAATTTTATTGAAAGCACAAGAGCGTGCTCACGAAGCAAATCTTCCTTATGCTGGCGCATTATTACCCAAGGAAGCCTACGAACTATTAAGTCTTATACATGGTTCGCGACTTATTGATGTACGTACTCAAGCGGAATTGGACTGGGTGGGGTATGTTCCAGATTCATTGCACATAGAGTGGAGTGACTACCCAAGCGGTGAGCATAATCCAGACTTTATAAAACAAATCCAATCTGAAGTCAGTCAAGATACTCCGTTATTTTTTATGTGTCGTTCTGGCGCTAGATCTCATGCGGCAGCGAAACTTGCTACAGAAGTTGGCTTTATTAATTCTTATAATGTATTAGAAGGGTTTGAGGGCGATAAAGATCAACATAGCCATAGAAATACCGTTGGTGGATGGCGTCACGCTGGTTTGCCGTGGAAGCAGGGTTAAGTGTTATGGATCGCTATGCCGTTGTGGGACAGCCGGTAGCGCATAGTCGATCTCCTTATATTCATGCTTATTTTGCCAAGCAAACAGAGCAGCAACTAGAATACGGTCGACTTGCACCTCATAGTGATCAGTTTGAACAGTGTGTTAAAGATTTTTTTAACAATGGAGGAAAGGGATTAAACATTACCTTACCGTTTAAAGAAAGAGCTTATTTATTAGCCAAACAAGTCAGTGCTAGAGCAAAAACTGCCCATGCTGCCAATACGTTATGGATCGAAGATGGTCAAATTTGCGCTGACAATACGGATGGTTTAGGACTCACTGCTGATTTTAACTATTTAAATATTCCTATCACAAAAAAAAGTATTTTGATTTTAGGGGCGGGTGGCGCAGTGAGAGGGGTATTGGCCCCATTATTAGAGCAGTCACCATCAGAAATCTTTGTTGCTAATAGAACAGCGACAAAAGCCATTGAACTCATTAAAGACTTTCAGGGCGAAAATAATACGGGTAACTCTATAATTCACGCTGGATCCATTATGGATCCAAGGTTGTCACGCTCCTTTGATGTAATCATTAACGCCACTTCAGCGACAATTAAAGGTGAAGCACTTATTTTTCCTCAGAATATATTTTCTAGTAACAGCTATGCTTATGACATGAGCTATAAAGCAGAACTAACCCCTTTTCTAGAACAGGCAAGAATGCATAAAGTACAACATTACTTTGATGGTTTAGGCATGTTGATTGAACAAGCCGCGGAATCATTCAGAATCTGGCGTCATTGCCGACCTAAAACAGACGAACTGAGAATACTGCTGAGACAACAACTGATTAACAACAGTTAAACCTATCTTGAAGCCCCTTTATTTGGCCATAAAAAAATTAACTAAGCTATTGTTTTTTATATGGTTAATTTGGAATATATGGATTTTTACTGAAATTGTTTGGTGGAAATTTTATAACCCATCTGGACTCACCTCCTTAACAGCACAGCGTGAAAAAGAAAGATTAGCGCAACATAAAACACCTTATACCCATTATCCATGGATCAGTTATTCACATATATCGAACTCTCTAAAAAGAGCCGTAGTGGCTGAGGAAGATGCCAATTTTGTTAATCATAGTGGCTTTGACTGGCGTGGTATGAAAGTGGCTTTTCAAAAGGATATACATAAAAAAACAGTTGTTGCAGGTGGG
The DNA here is from genome assembly GCA_021811145.1 of Pseudomonadota bacterium. Lineage (GTDB taxonomy): Bacteria > Pseudomonadota > Gammaproteobacteria > Burkholderiales > Ferrovaceae > PN-J185. The sequence continues at coordinate 53,733 of JAJZPN010000008.1, read as the reverse complement.
TCAACCATTACGCAGCAGTTAGCAAAAAATTTATTTTTATCCTCTAAGCGAACTCTTTTTAGGAAAGCAGAAGAAGCAGTTATTACGGTAATGTTGGAACTCGTTTGGGACAAAAGAAGAATATTAGAAGTATATTTAAATGTTATTGAATGGGGTGATGGTGTTTATGGCTGTGAATCAGCTGCCCATCATTATTTTGGAGTGACAGCAAGTACCGTGACATCGAATCAAGCTGCTGTCTTAGCGTCAATGATACCTAAACCTAAGTTTTACGATAGGTTTGGTACTACAGAAAAACTATTAGATAAATCTGAACTCATTCAACAAAGAATGAATCAAGTACTAATCCCCAAATAAAATCTTCTAGGTATCTTAAGATACCTAGAAGTCACAACTCCAAGCTATTAGAACATTGGTTTGATCAATGGTGCTGTAATGATTGGAGCTGGTGTAGGTGCAGACACTGCTTTTACTGGAGCAGCTTTTTTAGCGGCTGGTTTTTTAGCTGCTGCCACTTTCTTAGCTACTGGTTTTTTAGCAGCTACTTTCTTGGCAGCTGGTTTTTTAGCAGCTACTTTCTTAGCTGCTGGTTTTTTAGCGGCTACTTTTTTAGCAGCTGGTTTTTTGGCAGCTGCTACTTTCTTAGCAGCTGGTTTTTTAGCAGCTACTTTCTTGGCTACTGGTTTTTTAGCGGCTACTTTCTTAGCTGCTGGTTTTTTGGCAGCTGCTACTTTCTTAGCAGCTGGTTTTTTAGCAGCTGGTTTTTTAGCAGCTACTTTTTTAGCAGCTGGTTTTTTAGCGGCTGCTACTTTCTTAGCGGCTGGTTTTTTAGCGGCTGCTACTTTCTTGGCTGCTGGTTTTTTAGCAGCGACTACTTTCTTGGCCGCAGGTTTTTTAGCTGCCGGCTTTTTCTTAGCTGTTACCATACTAACTTACTCCTTTTAGTGTTGATCGATTTGTTATAAGTCGTGCAATTGCACTTCCATTGAATCAACTTAGAATTAAAAGTTAACTCTTATAGGAGATAAATTAATCTCCTGGTGATTAGAATTTTAACTTTGGAATGGAACAAAACACCACGATTAATTAAAAGAATATAAGTTATTTTGAATTAATGATTAATAAGTAGTATCGTATCAACACTAAATGTACGTAAAATTAAAATCAAATTAACTTTTTGACAGAGCTGGTTGAGTTAAAAAGTCAGTTAGTTCTCTTTGTATCAAATCATCAAAACTCTCTCTTTGGCTAATCAGATAATGCTGATCCTTATAAACCAAAACTTCAGAAGCGCGTGAACGAGCATTATAGTTTGAACTCATAGCGGCTCCATAGGCTCCTGTTGATAGAATAGCGAGCAAATCACCAGGCTCTGCTGATAATTGTCTTCTAGAACCTAATATATCACCTGTCTCACACACCGGCCCCACTACATCAAATTGATAGGACGCAGGATTTGAGTGGTGTTTGACTTCAATGATTTCGTGCCATGCATCATATAACGAGGGTCTAACCAAATCATTCATTGCTGCATCAACAATTGCAAATTGATGTTCTGGAGAGTGTTTTAAAAACTCAATTTTAGTTAATAGTAACCCACTGTTACCAATAATTCTTCGTCCTGGTTCAAAAATTAATTTGCCAGAGAAACCATGTAAACGGCTAAGTAGTGCCTCTGCATAGGCGGTTAATGAAATAGGTGTTTCATCCTTATAGGTAATCCCTAAGCCACCACCAAGATCAAGATGAGATATGGTGATCCCTAAACGTTTTAGTTCATCAATTAGCTCTAAGATACGTTCTAGGGCTTCAATAAAGGGGTTAAGATCAGTTATTTGTGAGCCAATATGACAATCAATCCCCTTAATTAAGATGTGGTCAAGTTGACTGGCTTTTGTATATAGATCTATTGCAGTATCAAAGGGTACGCCAAATTTACTGTTTTTAAGCCCAGTTGAGATATAAGGATGAGTCTTTGGATCGACATCTGGATTGACTCGGAAAGACACATTGGCATGCATGTTTAATTCAGATGCACACTCATGAATTCTGTACAGCTCAGCTTCAGATTCAATATTGAAGCAAAAAATATTGGCTTTTAAAGCAAAAATAATCTCTTCTTTACTCTTACCTACTCCTGAAAAGACAACCTTTTGAGGATCTCCGCCAGCATTTAATACACGTTTTAATTCACCCGCAGAGACAATATCAAAACCTGCACCTAATATGGCAAGTTCTCGTAGCAGTGACAGGTTCCCATTGGCTTTTACCGCATAACAAATCATCGTATCGCGACTTGCAAAGGCTGCGCTAAATTCACGATAGGCTTTAGATAAAGCGCTATAGGAATACACGTATAAAGGGGTGCCATAAACTTGAGCCAAATCGCTTAACGATACATCCTCTATATACAGTTCTTGCTGACGATATGAGAGTTCTGGAAATGGAGTGAGATTAGCCATGCTTGTATTAGATCCTAGATGTGCTGCGCTGAACTGTTAATAGACTTTGTTTATTATCATTATTGGGTTTGGTGGATTCTTTAGGGGTTGTTTTAGGAGGTAAATACAAAGGACCTCGTAAGCCGCAACCATTTAATAGAATTGCAAACAGTAAAGCAATAAGAGAAATTTTAAATAAATATGTGTTTTTCATGGGAAATAAGTCTATCACATAGTAGAAAAACAGTGATTTTTTGATTTTTTCCAAAAAAACTTTCGTTATATAATAGTTAATCCTTTGAAACCCTTTTGTTTATTCGCTTTCCAGATTGTTGTTATTTTTACAACACATATAAAAATAGTGCTTGACGAGTTAAAAAAAGCCCTGTTTTGAACAAAAAACACTGTTTTTTAAGGGTTTTTTGGGTGGTTAGTATCGATACGATACTAAAAAAAATACGTTTTTTAATTTTGACAATATAGTTTAGAGTCGATATTATTTTATCTATGTTAAAAAATCCAATTGCTCTGCTTGATATTGTTGATCGCCTTGCAAACGTGATGCGTGGTGAGTTTCGGCGTATTGGCGGAGAAGAAGGATTACAGCCTGTACACATACAAGCGCTATTATTTTTACAACAAGTTAATCGCTTTAGTAATACTCCTCAAGCCTTATCTGAATACCTTAATGTTACCAAAGGCACCATATCACAAAGTTTACTCTTACTCGATCGACATGGATTAATAGAACGTTACCAAGATGATGTAGATAAAAGAGTGGTGAGGTTAAGATTAAGCCCACTTGGAGAAGCTTTTTTAGATAAAAACAATCCTGCAGGGCTATGGCAAAGTGGCGCACGAGAAATTAGTGCTCATCGCATTCGATATTGCGTGACGGTATTAAGGACAATTTTGTTTGAAATGCAGAGTTTAAACGGCGGTACACCGTTTGGAGTGTGCAATAATTGTATTTATTATCAAAGAAAAAGCCAGAGAATTCACCACTGCGCTTGGTTTGGGGAGCGTTTATCAGGACCTGAAACACGTAAAATTTGTCGTGAACAGGCCCCGAAAAGTAGTTCGTTAAGTACTTAATGCTCTAACTTGATAGTGATTAAGACGTTTTTTTATACGTGATAAGGTTTGATTGAGCGCTTTTTTCACTTGTTTTGGCGCAGTAGCGCCGGCTAGATCACGGCTATTTAAGGATCCTTTAAGTGTTAATACTTGATAAACATCCTTATCAATGAGTGTTGAGTATGCTTTGAGCTCATCAAGGGACAATCCATCAAGATCAATGCCACGTTTTTCTGCGTTTAATACTGCCTTTGCCACAATTTCATGAGCATCTCTGAAAGGAATACCTTTTTTAACCAAATAATCAGCAAGATCGGTAGCAGTCGCAAATCCTTCTTTGGCTGCTTGTTCCATAGAGGCTTTGTTTACTTTTATATCAGCTAGCATGTCTCTAAAAACTTGTAGAGTTTGTGAGATCGTCTCCACTGTATCAAAGAGAGGTTCTTTATCTTCTTGGTTATCCTTATTGTAAGCCAAGGGTTGGGCTTTCATGAGAGTTAACAGTCCCATCAAATGACCAATTACTCTTCCTGACTTACCACGAGCAAGCTCAGGGACATCAGGGTTTTTTTTCTGAGGCATGATTGAAGAGCCGGTGCAAAAAGCATCACCAATTTCAATAAAGTTAAAGCGTGGGCTCATCCACAGTATTAATTCTTCTGAAAGACGTGAGAGGTGAATCATTAAAATGGATGCGCAAGAACAAAACTCAATGGCAAAGTCCCTATCCGATACGGCATCAAGGGAGTTTCTTGAGATCTCTTCAAAACCTAACAACTCCATTACGCGCTGTCTATTTAATGGATAACTGGTTCCAGCTAAGGCTGCAGAGCCCAAAGGTAGGCGGTTAATACGTTTACGACAATCCTCAAAACGCTCTAGATCGCGTTCAAACATTTCACAGTAAGCGTGTAAGTGGTGTCCTAGGGTAATGGGCTGCGCTACCTGTAAATGAGTGAAGCCAGGCATGACTGTATCAAAGTGTTGTGTTGCAAAAGTAGCGCAAGAATTTAATAACTCCAATAAATAGAGTTGAATCTTATCAAGCTCATGTCTTAAGTAAAGACGAATATCAGTAGCAACTTGATCATTTCTTGATCTACCAGTATGTAAGCGCTTACCTGCGTCACCTATTAAATCTGTTAACTTGCGTTCTATATTTAAATGTACATCTTCACTATCAAGTGACCAGTTAAATTCATTGCTTTCAATTTCTTTTTTAATTTTAGCCATACCAGACTTAATGTCTTTTAAGTCTTTTTGGCTTAATACACCAACTTCAGTGAGCATTTGCGCATGTGCAAGTGAGCCTTGAATATCAAATAAAGCCAATTTTTTATCAAAAAAGACAGAAGCTGTATAAGTTTTAACCAGCTCAGTAGTGGGAACGCTAAATCGTCCGGACCACGTTTTTCCCTGTGAAGATTTGATTTTCTTTTGCATACCAATTACATCCCGTATAAAGTGATGTAAAGTATAGATCATCCTGACTGATCCGACTAATGACAAATTTTAATTTTCACGTTCCACCCTTTGATACGCTCAATGTTGAACAACAACGTTGGGTATCAGATAGTGTCGATATTGAATATTATCCAGAGGGAGAAATCATTTTATCGGCAGAAGATCAACCAAACTATCTGTTGATGATCATAAAAGGTCACGTCAAACATGAAGAGGCAGGTGAAATTAATTATATTTATGGACCAGATGAATGTTTTGACGCACGTGGCATCATATCTGGTCAAATAAACGGTTACTTTAAGACCGCTGAAGAACTCATTGCCTATCGCATTCCAAAACAAACAATCAATCGACTAATCGCCTCAAATAATGCCTTTGGTTCCTTACTATTTGCAGATTTAGCGAACAAGTTAAAAGCCCGAGAAGAGCGAACCAATCAAAGAGAGTTGCACTCGCTTATGCATTCCAAGGTTGAGAAGACCTTTATCAGAGCACCTATTATTGTCAATTGGCAAGTAAGTATCTATGAGGTATGTCAAAAGCTTGAACAGGAAAACTTAACGCATCTGTTAGTAAACAAAGAGGATCAATTAGGTATATTTACTGCGACTGATTTATTAAAAGCAGTGTTATCAGATAGTAATTTACATGATCTAGAAGTGGGTTCACTAGCTAGCTGGTCCTTGATTGAGATTGATAGCCAAAAATCCGTATTAGATGCGCTGATATTAATGATTCGTCATGGCATACATCGTTTGGTGGTTAGACATAATGGGCAGTTATTAGGTGTCTTGGATCAATTAGATTTAATGAGTTTTATTTCTAACCATTCGCACTTGATATGGTTGCAAATTCAACAGGCAACCAAACCTGAGGAGTTAAAACAGGTTGTTGATAATTTAACCAAAGTGATACAGCTATTATGTGAAAGTGAAGTGAAAATCACAATGATTTCACAGCTTATTACAGAGCTGAATAGAAAGATTTTTACTCGATTATGGCAACTAATCGCTTCCCCCGAGATACAACAAAATACGTGTGTGGTTGTTATGGGGAGCGAAGGTAGAGGTGAGCAAATACTGAAAACTGATCAAGACAATGCACTAATCATTAATGATCAGTATAAAAATCCTGAAGTCATACAAGTTGCGCAGCGTTTTAACGATTACCTTGAAGAGCTAGGCTATCCGCCATGTTTAGGTGGAGTAATGATGAGAAATCCGTTGTGGTGTCAAACCCTAATCGAATTTAAAGAGACGATACGGCAATGGATTTATCATGCTAACCCTGAAAACCACATGCGCTTAGCCATATTTACAGATGCGGAAGCAGTCTGTGGAGACATGACACTACTTAATCAGTTAAAAGATTACTATAGACAGCATCTTATTGATAACCCCAGTTTTTATTCGCATTTTGCGAGAGCAGGTGAATTGGCATCAGAACAAACAGGTAGTTGGATTGGACGACTATTAGGTAGTACATCGGAAAGTAATCTTGTTGATATTAAAAAAATTGGTGTTTTTCCAATCGTACATGGGGTCAGAAGTCTTGCTCTTGAATTGGCAGTGAAGTCAACTAATACAGTTGAGAGGATAAGTGAGCTTGCGAGACTTGGCGTTCTATCACAAGATATGGCTATAGACTTATCCGAAACCTTGGGTTTTATGATGAGTTTGCGACTAAAAAGTGGATTAACGCAGTTATCAATGGGCTCGCGTCCCGATAACCAACTGGATTTAGCAAAATTATCCACCTTAGATAAAGATGTATTTAAAGATAGCCTGCAAATTGTGAAACGATTTAAACAGCTAATACATTATCATTTTAAAATCGATGCACTTTAATATTTGGCGTACTTTACAAAGCCGTTGGTATAAATCGCGGTTAAAAAAACCTCAATATGGGTTTTTGTTAGATCCTCCACCTGTCAATGAGTGGGTGAGCTTAGATTGTGAAACCACAGGCTTAAATCGTGAGAAAGACCATATCATTGCAATTGGCGCGATTAAAATTCGTGATAACAAGATTCTAACCAGTGAAAAACTACAACTATTAATAAAGCCACAAGGCCAGGTTCATTCAAACAGTATAAAAATACATCAAATCAGGCAAAAAGATTTAAGTTCTGCCATAGAACCAATAGAAGCTATAGATCAACTTCTTCGCTTTATTGGTAGTCGGCCATTAGTGGGGTACTATCTGGAGTTTGATGTGGCGATGATTAATAGACTATTAATACCCATGATTGGCATTCCTTTACCTCAGCAAAAAATAGAAGTATCCGGCTTATTTTACGACTATAAATTAAAACAACACACAGACAGCAATGTGGATTTACACTTTAACTATATTTTAAAAGAGTTAGATATTCCAAGATGGCCAGAGCATGACGCCATTAATGACTCACTGATGGCGGCACTCATGTTTTTAAAATTAAGAAAATTATTAAAGTTGAAATAAAAAAGGGCAGATATTCATCTGCCCTTTTAGAGTGACTACAGGTTTATTAATGTTTTGCTGCTTTTTCTGCACCAATACCCGTCATTGAACGAATATATTGTTCTTCAAATTTCTCTCTTTCCTCTTTCGCACTACTGGAATTGTCTGTAACAGAGAAGAACCAGCAACAAACAAAGGATAGAATCATTGAGAACATAGCAGGGTTTTTGAACGGTACGATGGCTTCTTTACCCATATGGAAAGTATCAACCCACATGGATTTGGTTAGCACAATCAAGATAACCGAACTCACTAAACCTACTAAGCCACCAATCACTGCGCCACGTGTAGTCATGTTTTTCCAGAACATGGACATAATGAGGACAGGGAAGTTTGAGGAAGCTGCTACTGCGAAGGCTAAGCCCACCATAAAGGCAACGTTTTGTTTTTCAAAAATGATCCCTAACAACACTGCAGCAACGCCTAATGCTAAGGTAGCCATTTTGGATACTCTAATTTCTTGCTCATCGGTTGTTCTGCCTTTAGCAATCACATTTGCGTAAATATCATGTGATACAGCAGAAGCACCTGATAGCGTTAAACCTGAGACCACGGCAAGAATTGTGGCAAACGCAACCGCAGAGATAAAGCCTAAGAACAGGTCGCCACCCACAGCATCAGCCAAATGAATAGCAGCCATATTATTTCCGCCGCGTAGAGCAAGCTTTCCTGTGGCAAGCATTTTCACAGCATCAAGGTATTGAGGGTTTTGGGTTACATAAATGATTGCACCAAAACCAATCACGAAAGTAAGAATGTAGAAGTAACCAATAAAACCTGTAGCATATAAAACAGACTTTCTGGCTTCTTTAGCATTACCCACTGTGAAAAAGCGCATCAAGATATGAGGTAAGCCTGCAGTACCAAACATCAAGGCCATACCAAAGGATACAGAATCTACCCATCCTGGAACATTAAAGCCTAAGAACAGTTGATCCTTAATGGGCGAAGGCGCCATGATACTGTGGCCGTCTGTGTGGTGTACTTGTCCATATACTTCTACTGCTTTAGTGAACATTGCATCGAAGGAAAAGTTAAAGTTGCTCAGTACTGCAAGTGCCATAAATGTAGCGCCTGCTAACAACATAACAGCTTTAATAATTTGTACCCAAGTGGTTGCTAACATACCGCCAAAGAGTACGTATAGGATCATTAACACGCCAACAATCACTAAGGCGTATACATAGTCCAGACCAAAGAGTAGCTTAATTAGCTGCCCTGCTCCGACCATTTGCGCAATCAAGTAGAATAGGACTACAACTAGCGTATTGATTGCCGCCATGGAACGAATAGGTCCTTGAGTAAAACGAAATGCAGTTACATCTGCAAAAGTATATTTTCCTAAATTGCGTAGTCTCTCTGCCATCATAAACAAAATGATTGGCCAGCCAACTAAAAAGCCGATAGAAAACAATAAGCCATCATAGCCTTTGGCAAATACTAAGGCAGAAATCCCCAAGAAGGAGGCTGCTGACATATAGTCACCAGCGATAGCAAGACCGTTCTGAAAACCGGTAATTCCACCGCCTGCAGCATAAAAGTCAGCTGCAGATTTAGTTCTTGAGGCTGCCCATTTGGTAATAAACAGGGTAATACCCACAAAGACGACGAACATAATAATGGCATGCCAGTTAGTGGCTTGTCGTTCGGTTTGTCCCAAATCGCCGCCTGCTGCCATACTCAATTGGCTAATAAGAAGTAGCGGTATGGCAAAAGAGGTGTTCATTAATTGTTTTAATTTACTCATTTTGTTACCTCATCAATAATTTGTGAATTGAGTTCATCAAATTCACTGTTTGCTTTCCAAACATAAATAGCTGAAAGAATGAAAGCGGCCACAATAACAGCAATCCCAACAGGGATACCCATTGTGGTTGTTCCTCCAGAATAGGACTCTTTAAAAAAGCCTGGAGAGACAGCGATGAGAATGGTGAAGCCAAAGTAGATAACTAATTGAATAATAGTTAGGGTCCAGCTTAGACGTGATTGCTTTGCTACTAATTCGGCAAATTTAGGGTGAGCACGAACACGACGAGCTATATCGTTTTGCATACATTTCCTCCGTTTGTATTTAAATAAACTAACTCTCTACGTAGTCTTGTAGTGTAAAAAATATTTTGTTACATGCTTGTATGGTAATGGGATTATTGAATAATTCCAATTTATTTTTAACTCTTATAGAAAAAGTGCGTTTAATTTGTAAGAGTTGATGGCAATAAAAAACCCGGCTTGTGGCCGGGTTTTTCGGGGAAACACCTAGATAGTATCCAGGTGGGGTGATTACATATCCATTCCCATACCGCCCATGCCGCCCATTCCACCACCTGGTGGCATAGCTGGTTCTTCTTTTGGAAGTTCAGCTACCATGCAGTCAGTGGTCAACATAAGACCAGCGATACTGGCAGCGTTTTGTAATGCAGAGCGAGTTACTTTAGTAGGATCAACTACACCCATGCTTACTAAATCACCGTATTCGCCGGATTGAGCGTTATAACCGTAGTTACCAGAGCCTTCCAATACTTTGTTAACAACAACTGAGGGCTCATCACCGCAGTTAGCAATGATTTGACGAAGCGGTTCTTCGATAGCGCGAGAAACAATTTTGATACCAGCTTCTTGGTCAGCATTGTCACCTTTAACATTTTTAAGTACAGCGCGAGCACGTAATAGAGCAACACCGCCTCCAGGAACAATCCCTTCTTCAACTGCTGCACGGGTTGCATGAAGCGCATCTTCTACACGGGCTTTTTTCTCTTTCATCTCTACTTCTGTTGCAGCACCTACTTTAATAACTGCCACACCACCCGCTAACTTAGCAACACGTTCCTGCATTTTTTCACGGTCATAGTCGCTGGTGGCTTCTTCGATTTGTTTGCGAATTTGAGTAACGCGTGCTTTGATAGAAGCCTCATCACCTGCACCATCAATGATAGTGGTTTCTTCTTTACCCACTTCAATGCGTTTTGCACGGCCTAAATCGTTCAATGTGACTTTTTCTAATGAAAGACCCACTTCTTCAGCGATAACGGTACCGCCTGTAAGAATGGCGATATCTTCAAGCATCGCTTTACGGCGATCACCAAATCCTGGGGCTTTAACAGCAGTGGTTTTCAAGATACCGCGAATATTGTTAACCACTAGAGTAGCCAAGGCTTCGCCTTCAACATCTTCAGCAATAATTAATAAAGGACGACCCGCTTTAGCAACTTGTTCTAGCACGGGCAATAAATCACGGATATTTGAGATTTTTTTGTCGTGCAAGAGAATGAAAGGATCTTCAAGTAAAGCAATTTGACGATCTTGGTTATTAACAAAGTAAGGTGAGAGATAACCGCGATCAAACTGCATACCTTCAACCACGTCCAATTCATTTTGTAAGCCAGAACCATCTTCAACAGTAATAACACCTTCTTTGCCCACTTTTTCCATGGCTTGAGAGATGATTTCACCGATTGATGTATCTGAGTTAGCAGAAATAGAACCAACTTGAGCAATTTCAGTGCTGGTTGTGCAAGGCTTGGACAGATTTTTTAATTCTTCAATAGTGGCTGTTACAGCGCGATCAATCCCACGTTTTAAATCCATTGGGTTCATGCCAGCTGCAACGTATTTCATTCCTTCTTTAACGATTGCTTGGGCTAATACGGTTGCGGTAGTGGTTCCATCACCTGCGACGTCAGAGGTTTTGGATGCAACTTCTTTAACCATCTGTGCACCCATATTTTCGAATTTGTCTTTCAATTCGATTTCTTTAGCTACGGATACACCATCTTTGGTGATAGTTGGGGCACCAAAGGAGCGCTCTAAAACAACGTTACGTCCTTTTGGACCTAAGGTGACTTTTACCGCATCAGCTAAAATGTTAATACCAGTTACCATGCGTGAACGGGCATTATCATGAAAACGGACTTCTTTTGCAGCCATAATTACTACTCCTTAAAAGGTAATTAGATGAACTAATTAATTATTTGGATTCAATTACACCCATGATGTCTTCTTCACGCATCACGAGTAACTCTTCACCGTCAACTTTTACAGTTTGTCCGGAATATTTACCAAATAGCACTTTGTCGCCTACTTTAACTTCAAGGGCGCGAACGCTACCATCCTCAAGAGCTTTCCCCTTACCTACAGCTAAGATTTCACCTTGATCAGGTTTTTCTGTGGCAGTATCAGGAATAACTATTCCAGAAGCGGTCTTGCGCTCTTCTTCAAGGCGTTTGACAATAACACGGTCGTGCAAAGGACGAATTTTCATACTACTAATCTCCTAAGAGGTTAATAAAAAAGTGGTTGTTAGCACTCATTAAGAGCGAGTGCTAATATATTAAGGGCGCGTTATGCAAATTTCAAGAGTCTTAGCGAGTAAAATTTGTTATTTATTTATTACAATGAGCCTACTCACCGCTGGTGAGGTTGCTGCTGAAGGCTTACCTCAGTCACTTACCGCACTTCTCAAAAATCTTAATATTCCTCTTGATCATGTGGGGTTAATGGTTCAGAAAGTCGGGGCAGCCACTCCATTTTTAGCACTTAATAAAGATAAGAAGTACCAACCAGCTTCAGTCATTAAGATAGTAACCGCTTACTCTTCTCTGTCATTATTGGGCCCCAATTATTCTTGGCTTACATCAATAAATGGTGAGTTAGATCAACAGGGACAAGTGGTAGGAGATCTTGTGGTGGAAGCCCAAGGCGATCCATTATTAACCCTTGAGAACTGGACTCAATTGTGGCGTGAGCTGTATTTGCTTGGCATTCATGAGATTCATGGCAACATTATTATTCATAATGATCGTTATCAAATTCATTACCAAGATCCTGATTTATTTGATCATCAAGGTGATCGAGTCTATAACTTAGTTCCTCATCCTCTGACAATAGACTTTGATCGCTTTGCCTTGAATATTACTCCTATTAACCATTCAATTTATGTCGGTAGTAACTTTGACTGGCCAAATACAGTGATTGTTAATGAAGTTAAATCGGTAGACATACCATGTCCCCATGATCCTGAGGAGGGGATTCAAGTACTTACACAGCAACAAGGGAATCAAACTAAGGTTCACGTAACAGGAGAATGGCCAATAAGCTGCGGTATTGGCCAGTTGTCGAGAAGAGTGTGGCCAAATGAAAGGGTAATAGAGGAGTCAATAAAGCAAATTTGGCGGCACTTGGGTGGTAAATTTGACGGGAAAATAGTTTTTAATCAAACAAGTAAAACGCTTCCTACGTTAGTAAGCAGTCACTCTTTGCCATTATTTGCACTCATTCCTCTGATGGATAAGTTTAGTAATAACGTGATGGCCAGAATGATTTATCTTAGCGTGGGAAGTCCTGATGCAACTAAAAAAACCTCCTATGAACAAGCAGAAAAAAATATCAGAGAGTTTCTACAAGCTAAAGGCATTGATACAAGAGAGTTAATCATTAAAAATGGCTCTGGACTCTCACGAGAAGCCTCTCTTAGCCCACAGTTTTTAAATTCTTTATTACAAGTCATATGGCAAGATCCATTGGGCCATGAAGTCATTACCTCCTTACCCTTAATGGGTTCAGAGGGTACTTTGATAAAAAAACAGGCTAACTTATCTGAGATAAATAAGATGTACCTTAAAACTGGGACATTAAAGTCAGTCAAAGCTATAGCAGGTTATGTGCAAACTAAAAAAGGCCAATGGTACACAGTGACTTGTCTTATCAATGACAACAACGCTGCAGCAAGCGCTCCTTTTATCCATGCGCTGTTAGACTGGATATACTTAACCCAATAATTTAATTGAAAAATTTTTCTAAAAGCGTAGAATTAAATATGGGAGATTACCTCTAAAATCTCCTCTATAAATGAGACCACTTTGATGAAACTGGGTACTAAAATACATTACGTTGCAGCCATAAGCCTGTTGCTTGTGGCAGTGAATGTATTGGCTCAAGGTGAGAAAGGTTGGTTCTCTGGCATCAGTGCCTTACCCTACACCACCATATTAGGCGGAACTGATAGCGGCTCAGGGAATAGTGTGTTTTCTGGGCGTAATAGACCTAATTTAATTGGTGGTGAAGGATCTATTCCTTTAGGTAAAAGATGGAACATGTTGGGTCGTCTAGGAACGGTCTCACCGGATCGTCCATGGCTTAGTAACGGGTCATCTATGAGTATGGATGGTATCCTGCCTTATGATCAAATGGGCTTAGGTGTCAGTTATGATTTAGGTAGCCATTTATTGCTACAGGGCAATTTAGATCGTTATCAACTTAAATACAATAGAATTAACGGTGATAATGGTTTGGATTTACTCACTATTGGACTCAAATATCGTTTTTAATGTAAAGCCAGTTCAAGCCATATTCCTACAAAGACCACTCCACCAAACCAATTGTTGTGTAAAAACGCTTTGAAGCAGTTTTGTCTATCTCGAGATCTAATTAAAAAATAGTGGTAAATAGCGATTAAGCCTGCGAGAGCTAATGAAGCAAAATACACCAAACCAAAATGGACAAGATAGCCCGCAACAGTTAATAAAAGTAAGGTCATCAGATAACACAACATAATAGCTCCCACATCATACCTGCCAAACAACAAAGCTGATGAATGAATGCCTATTTTAATATCATCATCACGGTCCACCATCGCGTATTCAGTGTCGTAGGCAATAGCCCAAAATATATTAGCTAACAGTAATACATAGGCAACAGATGGGATGGAGTTTAATTGAGCAGCAAAAGCCATGGGAATGCCAAAGCCAAAAGCAATGCCTAGATAGGCCTGTGGAATAGATAAGAAGCGTTTAGTAAAAGGGTATGAGGCAGCAAGAAAAGCAGCAATCACAGATAAACCTATCGTTAAAGTATTACAAGTCAAAACAAGCGCGAAAGAAACTAAACTTAATAATAAAGTTAATACTAACCCTTCTTTTACAGATACGGCACCACTTGTAATAGGTCTATGTTCAGTGCGTTTAACGTGACGATCAAAGTTACGATCTGCGATATCATTAATGACACATCCTGCAGAGCGCATGAGAACAGTGCCAAAAATAAAAACCAGTAGGATATGTATGCCTGGGCGCGCCTGACTTGCAATCCATACTGCCCACAGTGTTGGCCAGAGTAATAACAAAATACCAATAGGCTTATCGAGCCGCATTAATTGTATATATTTAGAAAAATTCATAGCTAGGCTTTTAGATAATCTTTTGGTTGACTATACCAGCGTGAAACATGATTTACAGCCATTGTAGGGTAGTCATTGATCATTTCATCTGCAATTTGTTGGACTGGAGCCAATAAATCCTCATGTTGTTCGAGGCTCGCATACCTAAAACCGGGTACACCACTTTGTTTAGCCCCCAACAATTCACCAGGACCACGAATGAGTAAATCTTGCCTAGCAAGCTCAAACCCGTCGGTAGTCTCATAAATAATTTTAAGACGTTTTTTAGCGGTCTCATTAAGGGGGCCGTGATATAGCAAAATACACATACTTTGATCAGCACCTCTACCCACTCGGCCTCGTAATTGGTGCAGTTGTGCCAGTCCCATTCTTTCAGCATGCTCAATAACGATCATTGTGGCATTGGGTACATCAACACCCACTTCAATGACCGTTGTGGCCACAAGAATATGGATTTCATTTTTGTAAAATGAATCCATAATGGCTTGTTTTTCAAGACGATCCATTTTGCCGTGAACTAGACCAACGTGTAGGTCAGGAAAATGGTTTTGAATATAGTGAAAGGTATCTAATGCCGTTTCAAGTTGTAGCGTTTCTGATTCTTCGATTAAAGGACACACCCAATAAGCTTGATTACCAGATAAACAAATCTCTCTTATTCTTTGTATGACCTCATCACGTCTACGACTATCAATGAGCTTTGTAATAATCGGCTGACGACCCTGAGGGAGCTCATTGATGATGGATACATCAAGATCTGCAAAATAACTCATACTTAATGTTCTTGGTATGGGGGTTGCTGTCATCATTAACAAATGCGGTTCAAGACTCTTGTTTTCTGTGGCTTTAAGACGTAGAGCAAGTCGTTGTTCTACACCAAATCGATGTTGCTCATCAATAACAGCAAGGCCTAGTTTAGAAAATTCAACTTCCTGTTGTATGAGTGCATGAGTGCCAATAATGAGATCCACTTCGTGATTCTTGATTTTTTGGTGAGCGATATCTTTTTCTTTTTTCTTCATACTCCCAGTTAACCATTGTGTACGAATACCAAGTGGATTAAGCCATCTCTCAATTTTAATAAAGTGTTGTTCAGCGAGAATTTCAGTAGGAGCCATGAGTGCCGCCTGAAAACCTGAATAAATTGTATGTAAACAACTGATGGTGGCCACAATTGTTTTTCCACTACCTACATCGCCTTGCAATAAACGATGCATGGGATAAGGGCGTTTGAGATCAGAGGCGATCTCTTGTAGTACTTTCACTTGTGCCGCAGTTAACGTGAAACTGAGATGATTAATAAAATCATTTAAAAGATTCTTATTCCCTGTTAAGCGTGGTGCTAGTCTTTTTTCTCTTTTGTGATAATTAATGCGTGTAGAGATTTGTTGCGCCAATAGTTCATCAAAGACAATCCTCTGCCACGCTCGGTGAGTTTTATTGCTCAGCGCTTGAATATCAACTTTAGGTTCTGGGTAATGTAGTGTTTTTACAGCTTCTATAAAGTGAGGTAAATGTAATTTATGGACCACGGATTCTGGTAAAGTATCTTCCAGTGGTAGATATTTCACAGCAAGATCAATGGCCTTTTTAATGGTCGGCTGCGTTAATCCAGCCACAGTGGGGTAAACTGGGGTAAGCGTAGAGGATAACTCTTTAAGAGGACTGGCTACGTGATATTTTGGATGAATCATCTCCAAACCGGTGTAACCCACTTTGGCTTCACCAAAAAAACGAAAACGTTTTCCCTTTGCGAGTTGACTGACTTGACTGCCATAAAAGTTCAAAAAACGACAGGTTATGACACCACTCGTATCTTGAACTTTGATGATTAGCATTTTGCGCGGACGGTATAGTACCTCACTGGCGATGACTTCTCCTTCAATAAGACACTCCTCATTAATTGGAATATCTTGAATTAAAGTAATTTTAGTTTCATCGCTATAGCGATAAGGAAAATGTAATATAAGATCAGTAACTCTAGAAATACCAAGCTTATTTAACAGCTTGATGGTTTTTTCATTCAGTTTGAGATCAACTAACTGATCTGTCATGCTTTAACCGATAACCATTATTCCATCAATTTCTACGAGCGCTTGCCGTGGTAGTGAGGCGATCCCCACTGCTGCTCGTGCTGGGTAAGGTTGAGTAAAATACTGAGACATATAATCATTTACTTTAGCAAAATGAGCTAAATCTGTGAGGTATACAGTCAGTCTAACAAAGTCATTCATAGTACCACCCGCCGCTTCTGCCACGGCTTTTAAATTATTGAGTACCTGAATGATCTGATTATCAATTCCTTCTGCAAGCAACATGGTTTTGGGATCAAGCCCAATTTGGCCTGACAGATAGACGGTGTCGCCACAGCGAACGGCTTGAGAGTAGGTGCCAATTGCGGCAGGAGCATGTGGGGTACTAATGATACTTTTAGTCATGGTTTTTCCTGAAATTAATTTTGAACACGAGTAATTCTGACCACTTCTGGAATATCACGCAAATGCTGAAATAAAGAGGCCAGATGACTGGTATCAGTCACTTGAACAGTAAAGTTGATTTCCGAGTAAGTTCCATCTGGTTTATTAATGGATACACTGTCAATATTTGACTGCGCTTCAGCAATAGCCGCAGCAACAGTTGCTAATACTCCGCGACGATTAACGGCCATCAGTTTAATCTCTACGTCAAAGAGTTTTCCAGTGTTGTTTTCCCATTCCACATCCACCCATTTATCAGGATCGCTACGATACTGTTTAATCGCTCGACAATCTTGGGTATGAATGAGTAAGCCCTGTCCTTTTTTAATAATACCTGTAATAGGATCCCCTGGGATCGGTCTGCAGCAGTGAGCAAACTGAACAGCAATCCCTTCACTACCACGAATAGTAATAGAACCTGGGCGTTCATTATTGTCTTTATCAGTATTAGAGAGGAGACCCTTAGCAACAACAATATTCAACCGTTTACCCAGGCCGATTTCTGTTAATACATCCTGTTGTGTTTTACAGCGATCGCGTTTAAGAAATGACTCCCATTGTGTATCGCTAATGTCACTGGGGTTAATTTTCAGTGCACGCAAAGCCTGATTCAGTAATCGACGACCAAGTTCAATGGATTCATCAAGTAGCATGGTACGTAAATAATGACGGATCTTTGAGCGTGCCTTAGCACTGACAACATAGTTAAGCCAAGCTGGATTAGGAGCTGCATTATCTGCGGTAATAATTTCTACTCTGTCGCCATTGGCCAGAGTGGTACGTAATGGCGCCAATTCATTATTGATTTTCGCAGCAACACAACGGTTACCAATATCCGTATGTACGTCATAAGCAAAGTCAACGGGTGTCGCTCCCTTAGGTAGAGACTTAATATTTCCTTTAGGTGTAAATACATATACCTGGTCTGGAAAGAGATCAACTTTAAGATGTTCTAAAAACTCAACGGCATCGCCACTTTCAGTTTGCATTTCTAATAGCGATTGAAGCCATTGATGGGTTTTTTGTTGAACATCAGTCAAAGGAGTTTCGGTTGACTTGTAAAGCCAGTGTGATGCGACTCCAGATTCGGCAATTTTATGCATATCTGAAGTACGAATTTGTAACTCGATAGGCGTGCCATAGGGACCAAACAAGGTAGTATGTAAAGATTGGTAGCCGTTGGCTTTGGGAATAGCAATATAGTCTTTAAATTTGCCTGGAATGGGTTTAAAAAGAGTATGTAACGCACCTAGAGTGAGATAACAGGACTGAATGTCTTTAACCAGTATCCTAAAACCATAAATATCCAGTACCTCAGAAAAAGACAAGGATTTACCTATCATTTTCTTGTAAATACTATAAATGTTTTTTTCTCTGCCTGTTACCACCGCATCTATACCAAATTGTTCAAGTCGTTGGGTAATAGAAGTGAGTATTTTGCTCACCACTTCTCTACGGTTTCCTCTGGCGGCTTTAACAGCTTTTGATAACACTTGATAACGATTAGGAAATAGATAAAAGAAACACAGATCCTGCATTTCTTGATACACGGCGTGAAGTCCTAAACGGTTGGCAATAGGACCATAAATATCCAATGTTTCACGGGCTATACGTCGCTGTTTGGTTTCTTTCATGGCACCTAGAGTGCGCATGTTGTGCAATCTATCAGCAAGCTTAATAAGAATGACACGTACATCACGCGCCATTGCAAGCAACATTTTTCTGAAATTCTCTGCCTGGGCTTGTTGTTCTGTTTGCGACTCAATACGGTCTAATTTACTGACACCATCAACTAAGTCAGCAACAGATTTACCAAACTTATCTGAAATTTCAGTAGAGGTAGTGGCTGTGTCTTCAACCGTATCATGTAAGAGGGCGGCAATGAGTGCTTGAACATCCAAATGCCATTCTGCCAAAATACTTGCTACAGAGAGAGGGTGAGTAATGTAAGGCTCACCACTTTTTCTGATTTGGCCAGTATGTGCTTTATCCGCTAAATTAAAGGCAAGTTGTAACTGCTCAAGATCTTCGGGCCGAAGATAGTTGGCTGCAAGATTAATTAGAGGTGTAGAAGTAACCTCAGTGATTATTTCAGCTTGAGCAGTAGTGGGCACTTCATTAATTATTACTGTTAGGTTTATTTAAAATATCTAGACCTATTTTGCCCGCAGCGATTTCCCGTAACGCAATAACCGTTGGTTTATCTTTGTTGGGATCAACATTGGGTGTTGAGCCTGAAGCAACTTGTCTTGCTCTGAAGGTGGCTGCCAGCGTTAATTCAAAACGATTAGGGATACTCTCTAGAGCATCTTCAATAGTAATTCTTGCCATAATTAAACCTCTTAGCGCAATGCAAATAAATTCATGTAGTTAGGGTACTGACGATCTCTACGGCATTTTTGACTGCGTACAATCGCCTTTAAATCTTCTAAAGCTGTATTAAAGTCTTCATTAATAATAGCATAATCAAACTCTGCTTCATGACTTATGTCGTCTTTTGCAGCTTCAAGCCGTTGATTTATCACTTCTTCACTGTCTTTCCCTCGTCCGATTAAGCGATGTTTTAGTGTTTCAATCGATGGAGGCAGAACAAAAATACTAATTGCATCGGGGAATATTTTTTTCACTTGGCGAGCACCTTGCCAATCAATCTCAAGCATCACGTCTTTATTCTGTGCCAATTGATCACGAATGGTTTGTGCTGAAGTGCCATAAAAGTTGCCATAAACTTCAGCGTATTCTAGGAATACGTTGTCTTGAACCAGTTGGTTAAAGCTCTCCCGAGTGACAAAGAAATATTCTTTGCCATTTTCTTCACCAGGTCTTGGTAGGCGTGTGGTATGAGAGATAGATAGGCATACACTCGCCTCTTCTTTGATTAATGCATTTACTAAACTTGATTTACCAGCGCCTGAGGGAGCTGAAACGATAAAAATTTGGCCTGTCATTCTATATTCTGTATTTGTTCGCGCATTTGTTCGATAAGAATTTTCATTTCAAGAGCACCACTGGACAATTTATTCACAATGGCTTTTGAGCCTAATGTATTGGCTTCGCGATTGAGCTCTTGCATCAGAAAATCAAGTTTTTTCCCGGTAACCCCCCCAGCTTCAATGAGCCTCAGCGTTTCATCTAAATGAAGATTAAGCCTACTGATTTCTTCTTCAATATCTACTTTAGCAGCCATCAGAGCTATTTCTTGATAAATACGCTCCTCATGTTCAGTACCCAACGCTTCTTGAAAACGTAATTTTAATCTCTCTTCAAATTGTTTTACAAAATTAGGTACTTCTGGAGTGAGAGTATTCACGATGGATTGAATAGCATGGATACGTTCAATAAGGTAAGTGGCAAGTTTAGCCCCTTCTCTTTTTCTGGATTCATTCAAATCGGCTAGTAGCTGTGTTAATAGGGAAAGTGCATCATGTTCTACTTTTTCAGCAGTTAAGCTATCCACCTGAAAAACACCCGGCCATTTCAGAACGTCAGCCACAGATAATGGAGTAGCATCTACAAATACTTCTTGGACTACGGCGCTGGCGCTTCGTAATTGTTCAAGTGCTGATGTATTTAGTAAAGACAGATTGGTGGATTGATCCCTTAATCTTAAGTCTATACGGCAGTCTATTTTTCCTCGTTGTAAGGATTTACTGATGTGTTCTCTAAATAATGATTCCAGGCTTCTTAAGCTATCTGGTAATCTCACTTGAATATCTAAAAAACGATGATTAACGGATTTAATATCGATAGACAGAGTACCATAGGGTAAATCTCTGATTTCCGATGCAAAACCAGTCATACTATGTAAGGATATAGCCATATTTTTTTGCATAATAATTAATGTGTCTATGATAACTCACTTAGGAACAATTATGAGACCAAGTCAACGACAAGCTCAACAATTAAGAGAAATTAAATTTACCCGACAAGCCACACGTTACGCTGAAGGAGCGGTTATGACGGAGTTTGGCTTTACCAAGGTGTTATGTACAGCCAGTATTGAAGAGAAAGTTCCCTCCTTTTTGAAGGGAAAAAATCAAGGTTGGCTTACAGCAGAATACGGCATGCTACCTCGCTCTACACACACCAGAATGCAAAGAGAGTCAGTATCAGGGAAACAGTCTGGTAGAACTCAGGAAATTCAGCGTTTAATTGGACGCTCGCTGCGCGCTGTGGTGAATTTGGGTTTATTAGGAGAGCGTACAATTCATTTGGACTGTGATGTAATTCAAGCTGATGGGGGAACTAGAACAGCAAGCATTACAGGCGCTTATGTGGCTCTTCATGATGCGGTAAATAAATTAATGAGACAAGGAATGCTTGCAAGCAACCCAATCATTCAGCCTGTTGCTGCGATTTCTGTTGGTGTCTACAAAGGGGCACCGGTCCTAGATCTCGATTATGAAGAAGATTCAGCTTGTGATACGGATATGAATGTTGTAATGACAGAGGACGGTCGCTTTATTGAGTTACAGGGTACCGCAGAGGGTGAACCTTTTTCACGAGATAGCTTACAGAGTTTATTGGAGTTAGCGGAGTTAGGTTGTCGTCAGCTTATTGAATTACAAAAGCAAGTGTTAGCAGACTAACATGACTAAAAAAATTGTTATTGCAAGTCATAATCAAGGAAAGTTGTTGGAAATCCGCACTCTGCTAGAGCCATTTCAGTTAGATGTCGTGGGAGCAGGTGATTTATCGTTATCTGAACCGGAGGAACCTTTTGCTACTTTTATTGAAAATGCCTTACATAAAGCAAGACACGTATCCCGTTTAACCGGTTACCCCGCGCTTGCGGATGATTCGGGATTATGTGTTGATCACTTAATGGGGGCGCCAGGGATTTTATCTGCGCGCTTTGCGGGACTGGATAAATCAGATGAAAAAAACAATCAAAAACTATTAGATCTTCTGCAAAATGTGTCTCACCGCAAAGCTTACTTCAACTGTTGCGTTGTTTTAATTCGCCATGAATTTGATCCTGATCCTATTATCAGCATTGGTAAATGGTATGGTGAGATAGCTAATAGCCAGTCCGGTGGCAATGGTTTTGGTTACGATCCTTTGTTTTTTATACCTGAATTAAATAAAACAGCTGCACAACTAAGCCTGGCTGAAAAAAACCAACTCAGCCATCGTGCTAAGGCTCTCAACGGTATTATTCAAGCGTTACAAAAAGACTCGTATTTCAATAATTAATATGGCCTTAACAGTACTTCCTCCCTTATCTTTGTATATCCATGTTCCTTGGTGTATAAAAAAATGTCCTTACTGTGACTTTAATTCTCATGAAATAAAGTCAGAAATAAATGAATCACTATTTATCGATGCATTGTTAACAGATTTTCAGTATCAGCTTCCACGTATATGGGGTAGACCTATTCGATCAATATTTATTGGTGGTGGAACTCCTAGTGTTTTAGCGCCTGAATCATTTGATCGATTGATCAGTGGTATTCGTAGTTTGATTACGCTCATTCCCGGGGCTGAAATTACTCTTGAAGCTAACCCAGGCACCTTTGAGACAGATAAGTTTTTAGGTTTTAAAGAGGCGGGGATTAATCGTCTGTCTTTGGGTATTCAATCATTAAATAATCGTCTATTAAAAGTAATTGGACGAATTCATGATCGAGAGCAGGCTTTATTTGCTATATCTCAAGCAAGAGCGATTTTTGATAATTTAAATTGTGATTTGATGTATGGCTTACCTAATCAAACTCATCAGGAGGCATTAGATGACTTGATTGCGTTGTTACGTTTCCAACCTGATCATATCTCTTTTTATCAGTTAACTATTGAACCCAATACTTACTTTTATAAATTTCCTCCAGTACTACCTGAGCAAGACCATATTGCTGCTCTTGAAAACGATATCTACTCTTTATTAAAAGAGCATCATTTTAATCACTATGAAGTATCGGCTTATGCCCAACAGGGAAAATGCTCACAACATAACTTAAATTATTGGATGTTTGGTGATTATGTGGGTATTGGTCCCGGTGCACATGGCAAGATTTCCTTTCCCGATAAAGTTATCCGAACAGCAAAAATAAAACATCCTACTAATTATTTAAATTTGATTGATCAGCAAGAAGACATTGAAGAAACCCATGTGGTGGATCCTGAGAGTATTCCCTTTGAATTCATGATGAACGCCTTAAGATTAAATGAAGGATTTGCTTTATCTCTCTTTGAAGAAAGAACAGGATTATCGATTGACTCAATTCAATCTACTTTATCATTAGCTGAAGAAAAACAATTTATCAGGATTAAAGAAAATCATTTGATTCCCACAGAACTAGGTCGTCATTTTTTAAACGATTTAATCAGCTTGTTTCTCAATGACTAACTCAATTAACTTTTTTACTACTCGCGTGTCCCCCTGGGGACATATGGGGGTGGTATGTGACGATACGACGTTATTAAGAATTGATGTAAAGCCCCGTTTAGACGAGTTACATTTGTTTTTATTAGAATATTATCCCAGCATGGAATACTCTGGCAGATTAAAATTGATTGCTGATGAAGTGATACATTTAATTCATCACCCAGCATATGACATTCAACTTCCGTATCGACTTGAGGGAACTGTATTTCAAGAAAAGGTATGGCAAGCCATTCTCACCATTCCCCTAGGAGCGGTAAAAACCTATCAAGATATTGCCCAAGAGATAGGCCATAGAAGAGCAGTAAGGGCTGTAGGAACAGCGTGTGGCGCTAATCCCCTGCCTTTTATTGTGCCATGTCACCGGGTAGTGGGTTCATCAGGAAAATTAGGTGGTTTTGGTTTAGGTGTTGAATTTAAAAAAGAGTTACTCGCTAAAGAAGGAATCACTCACTTTCTTTAATAAATAATAAATCCCATACCCCATGACCTAATTTGAGTCCCCTGTTTTCAAATTTAGTTAAGGGACGATAGTTGGGTCTTGCGGCAAAACCTGATGTGGTATTTTTTAGTTGTGGGCACTGCGAGAGTACTTCTAGCATTTGATCAGCATAGTCTTGCCAGTCAGTGGCTAAGTGAATGTAACCCCCCTTTTCTATATAGTTAACTAAGTTATTGATAAAGGAAGGTTGAATGAGTCTTCTTTTGTGGTGTCTTGCTTTAGGCCAAGGATCAGGAAAAAAGACATGTACTCCAGCAAGGCTTTGTGGTGGAATTAGAAATTGAAATACCTCTACAGCATCGTGACGTATCACGCGCACATTAGTTAGGTTTTCTTGATCAATTAACTTTAAGATATTACCAATTCCTGGTCCATGAACATCCACTGCAATAAAGTTTTTTTCAGGAAAAGTTTTAGCAATATCAATTGTGGGTTCTCCCATACCAAAGCCAATCTCTAGTATGGTGGGTGCTTCTCTATTAAAAATCTCATGAAAGGATAATACGCCTTTCTCTTGGGTAAATTGAATCCCCCATTTGGGAAATAATTCGTCAATTGCTCGCTGTTGGCCTGTTGATAGTCTTCCTTGCCTTAACACATAGCTTCGAATATGTTGTCCGATTGTGGTCATGCTCATGAAGAAATCAAACCTGTTGTAGGAGAGCTTGGTTCTGCTTGGTAGGTTTTTTTCGGCATACGACCTGCCAGATAGGCTTCGCGTCCAGCTTGAATTGCCTTTTTCATGGCTGAGGCCATGAGTACAGGATTTTTAGCCTGTGCAATAGCTGTGTTCATTAGTACCCCAGCGCAACCTAATTCCATGGCAATGGCCGCATCAGAGGCAGTGCCTACACCTGCATCAACAATAACAGGTACCTGTAACTGATCAATAATAATACTGAGATTCCAAGGGTTGAGAATTCCCATACCAGAACCGATGAGAGAGGCGAGAGGCATGACGGCTACACAACCGATATCTTCTAATTGACGAGCTTGGATGGGATCATCGCTACAGTACACCATGACATCAAAACCATCTTTTACCAGTGTTTTTGCCGCTAGAAGTGTCTCTGGCATATTAGGAAAAAGAGTTTTACTGTCTCCTAATACTTCTAATTTAACTAAATTATGACCATCTAGTAACTCTCTTGCTAGACGTAGAGTTCTGATGGCATCCTCAGCGTTATAACAGCCTGCAGTATTAGGTAGAAGGGTATATTTAGTCGGTGAAATAAAGTCTAATAAATTAGATTCATTTGGATTTTGCCCAATGTTTGTGCGACGTATAGCGACTGTGATGATTTCAGCACCACTCTCTTCTATAGCTTGTTGAGTTTCCTGAAAATCACGGTACTTACCCGTACCAACGAGTAGACGAGATTGGTAGGTTTTTCCTGCAATTTTAAATTCATCTGTATTCATAATTATCCACCACCCACAGCAACTACAATTTCAACTTTGTCATTTTCTTGCATAACGTATTGATTATGTAAGGAACGGGTTACAATCTCACCATTTACTTCAACAGCAAAACGTTGATTTTTAAGATTCAAGGTATCAATCACTGTGCTTAGAGCAGTGTTAGGTTGTACAGAAAGAGATTGACCGTTAACAATAATATTCATAATCAGTTAATGTTAGCATGATAGACAACGATAAATCTTATTCTATAATAAAATAGTATTGTTTAAAGTGTAGCCGCGGGTGTAGCTCAATGGTAGAGCAGAAGCTTCCCAAGCTTAAGACGAGGGTTCGATTCCCTTCACCCGCTCATATCAGGAATAGATCAGCCTTCTTAATTTAATCATGATTGTATTTTCTCAAGCTGTTATAGAATGGCAAAAAGAGTTCGGTAGACATCACCTGCCTTGGCAACAATCAAGAGATCCTTACAGAGTATGGTTATCTGAAATTATGCTACAGCAAACCCAAGTCTCTACAGTAATTGCCTACTTTGACAGATTCTTAAATCGCTTTCCGACAATTACTTCATTGGCTGAAGCACATCAAGATCAAGTTTTAGAATTATGGGCAGGATTAGGTTATTACTCTCGAGCAAGAAACTTACATCACGCAGCCCAACAAATCGCTAGCCGTCATAAGGCAAAGTTTCCCGTTGAGCAGGAATTACGGGAACAGTTACCCGGTGTCGGTAAATCAACTGCAGGAGCCATTGGGGTATTTGCATTTAATCAGAAATTACCCATTTTGGATGGCAATGTTAAACGTGTATTGACTCGTTATTTTGCCATTGAAGGCAATGTTTATAGTAAAGAGGTTGAGCGAAAACTATGGCAGTTAGCGGAGTCCTTATTACCTGATGACAATATAGTAGCTTATACTCAAGGCCTAATGGACTTGGGGGCAACCATTTGCACGCGGACAACACCACTTTGTATGTCATGTCCCTTAGAGAGTGGCTGCAGTGCTAAACACAGTAATACCATTTACCGTTATCCAGAAAGAAAAAAGAAAGTGGCAGTACAAGTTGTGAAATTGTCTGTTTTAATCATAGAACACGAAAAACAGTATTTTTTAATAAAGCGTAATAACAATATATGGAAAAACTTATGGGCTTTCCCTATGCTGGAAGGGCCAGTGGATACACAACACTGGTTAGCACAACAACATATTGAAGCACAACTTAAAACCACTTATCCGCAACTAAAGCATCAATTGACTCATCGAACACTGGAGCTCAGTATTGAACACTGGCAAGTGAAGCAACAATTCACTCACCAATTATCTACAGAAGGCCTGTGGTTAACAGCCGAGCAAATACAACAAAAAGCAATTCCTGTTGCTATGAATAAGATCTTGGCCTATTTAGCTTAGGAGAGTTCGCGATGAATAACTTGTACTGAGAAGAGATCCTTGAAATGCTGTTTAAGTTTGTCAGCTAAATAGACAGACCGGTGTTGTCCGCCGGTGCAACCAATAGCAATGGTTAGTGTGGTTCGATTATCCTGTATAAAAGCAGTAGTCCAATTTTGAATAAAATGACTTATATCGTTAAACATTTTCTGTGCCAATAGATCGTTATCTAAAAAAACAATAACTGCATCATCCTGTCCGGTAAGCGGGCGAAGTTTAGGATCATAGAAAGGATTAGGGATACAACGTACATCAAAGACAAAATCTGCATCAAGAGGGATACCATGTTTAAAGCCAAATGATTCAAAAAATAACGTTAATCGATTGGCATCAATATTTAAGTAGCTTTTAATTCTTGCTCGCAGCGCATTGGGTGTGATTTGAGTGGTATCAATTTTGTAACCAATATCAGAAATATCTGATAAAAGGCGTCTTTCAGAACTGATACATTCAACAATAGAAAGTGTTCCTTGAGATAAAGGATGGGGGCGACGGGTTTCAGAAAAACGGCGAATTAAATCATTATCACTGGCATCTAAGAAAATAAAATGTGAATGCCAGTTATTTTCTCTTAATTTATTTAAAATTAATGGCAGTTCAGATATATCCTCGCCGCTACGCGCATCCAGTGTCACAGCGATTTTATTTTCTCCACGTTTAATCAGTTTTGAAATAATCTCAAAAGCGAAGGGAACAGGAAGATTATCCATTGAAAAGAAACCTGCATCCTCCCGTGCTTTTAAGGCCACTGTTTTACCAGAGCCAGACAATCCACTAATTAAAATAATATGCGCAGTCATATCAACTAGTCTTTTTCATCGCTCGAATCAAAGTGTTCGATACCCATAAATTCTTTTTGTCTATCTAAAAACTGTTGAGTACTGTTTATACCACGTTGCATCAAAATAAAATTACGTGTGGCAGCTTCAACTAAAACAGCAAGGTTTCTTCCTACAGCAACTGGTAAAACAACTTTTGGAATATCAATACCAAGAATAGATTGGGTTGGTGTGTGGCTTGGTAATCGCTCAAACGCACTGAGATCGCCGCCAGGTGGGCGTTCAAGATGAACTATGAGCTTTAAATTTTTTCTTGGACGAACCGCTGTTTCACCAAAAATTGAACGAATATTAATTAACCCAAGCCCTCTTACTTCTAAGAAATCTTTGAGCATGGGAGGACACTTTCCTTGAATAGTTTCTGGTCCAATTTTATATAAATCTACAGCGTCATCAGCAACAAAACCATGCCCGCGAGAAATGAGTTCAAGTGCTAATTCACTTTTACCGACAGCAGAGTCGCCAGTAATGAGTACACCCACTTCTAGAATCACCATGAAGACACCGTGTACCGTGGTTTCTTCTGCTAATTCTTGGCTTAAATAATAGTTAAGATTATTAATCAAATCTGCGCTTGATAGAGAGCAACCAAGGATAGCAACTTCTCTTTTAATAGCCATCTCTCTTAATGGCTCAAACATATCAGCGTTCTCAGTAATAAATAGCGCAGCCAGATTATCTGAAAAAAGTCTGGTTAAGGCGTCGTGAAGTTGCCCTTTAGCTAAACTTTTTAAATAAGTTAACTCCATTTGTCCCAATACTTGAAAGCGATGAGGGTGAGTTAAATTAAGATGAGCGATAGTTCCTACATCACGGTCTGTGAGACTTCCTATAGGTATAACCTTATCTTTACCGATGTTATCGGTAAGCCATACTAAACTGTTTTTTTCTTGATTGTCGTCAAATAGTCGTTGAACGCTGACGTCTGGCATAAGGTACCCAATTAATGATTGTTTCGTAAACGACTTCTGCAGACGGAGCAGATAAGATCGTATGTCTTAGTTCATCGTCACTGAACATTTCAGCAATTTCACTAAGTAGCTTCAGATGATGTTCATTGGCATGATCAGGAACCAATAGTACAAATGCCATTTTGACATTTTCACTATCAGGAGATTCGAAAGGAATTGCGCTATTTAGTCTAATAAACGCACATAGCGGATGTTTGAGGCCTTTAAAACGGCCATGTGGAAGGGCAAAGCCATGACCTAATCCAGTGGAACCTAGTTTTTCACGATTGAATAATGCATCGTATACAAGGCTACGTGATAATTGATTGTTGTTTTCAAAAAGAATACCAATTTGTTCGAACAATCTTTTTTTACTGGTCACTTCCATGTCGATTAAAACATGGCTTTGCTTTAATAGTTTTGTGATTGCTTCCATGTTAATGTATTAGCAAATAATTACTCACCATTATGGTGCCTGATACTTTCAGCACCACGATTATTTTGATTTTTTTCTTTCTGCTTAATAATTTGACGGTCTAACAAATGAGCAAGATCGTCAATAGCAACATACATATCAGAACCGGAGGTTTGCGCAAAAATATCTCTGCCATTTACACGTACGTTAGCTTCCACATGATTTTGTAATTTTTCTATTTTAAGAATCACGTTAATATCGATAGGTTGATCAAAATGATTTTTAATGCGTTGCATTTTCTCAGAAATATGATCGCGCATTGCAGGAGTAATTTCTACGTGTTGTCCTGTAACATTAACTTTCATTATAACCTCCTAATAATTAAATAATTTTACGTTGACTAGCAGGATATATTTGCATGGACTCCCTATATTTAGCTACTGTTCGCCTGGCAACAACTATCCCTCTCTCATTCAGAATATCTGAAATTTGATTGTCTGATAAAGGTTTTTTTGGATTTTCCTCACTAATTAATTGCTTGATTAGGGCTCTAATTGAAGTGGATGATGCTGTTCCTCCTTGCTCTGTTGACACATGACTGCTGAAGAAATATTTTAATTCAAATATGCCTCTAGGACTAAACATATATTTTTGCGTCGTAACCCGCGATATAGTTGATTCATGTAAGCCAACTAGATCAGCAATTTCTTTCAAAATCATAGGTTTCATAGAGACTTCACCAAACTCAAAAAAATCTTGCTGTTCGTCTACTATAGCTTGAGAAACTTTTAAAATCGTATCAAATCGTTGCTGTATGTTTTTTATTAACCATCGAGCTTCTTGAAGTTGGGTGGTTAATGAAGAATGCCCCTCATTGTTTTGTAATAAATTGGCGTAGAGTTGATTGATTCTTAAACGTGGTAATACTTGTGGATTCAGTTGAGCAATCCATTTTCTAGCACTTTTCTTAACAATGACATCAGGTATTATGTATCGTGTGTCCTGTTGAAAAAAATGTTCCGCAGGCTTTGGGTTAAGTTGGGTAATCAACTGAATAACTTGTTTTAATTGATCGTCATTTATTTTCAGTGCTTTTTTAAGCTTTGCGTAATCCCGATTTCCTAATAACGCTAAATAGTCTTGGCATACGCTCACAGCGAAACGATAGGCAGGATGAGTGGTATAGAGTTGATTAAGTTGAAGAAGCAAACATTCTGATAAATTCGCTGCACCAATACCTGTTGGTTCAAGCGTTTGTAGCAATTTTACGCATACTTTAATTTCTTCAATGTCTATTTCGGCTTCATGGGGAAATTGAGCTTGAATTTCTTCTAATGAGGCGTCTAAATAACCTGAGTCATTAATATTAGCGATGAGTTGGCTGATGATTACCCTATCTTTGTCTGATAAGGGCATTAATCTTAATTGTTCTTTTAAGTGATCAATTAAATTGGGTTTATCTTCAATAGCAAAATAATCTTCATCGCGCTCATCCGATGAGGATGATTTGGGATAACTACTATCCCAGGTAGAATCTATACTGTTATCTACATCGGCTTCGTTTGATTCATAGCGATGAGAAGATAACTCTACATCTGAGCTGTTATCCTGTGTTGTAGGAGAGCCATTGGTATCCTGCAGTTCTAATAATGGATTGTCTCTAACAGCCTCTTCAATTTCTTGATTAAGCTCAATGGTTGATAACTGTAATAGTTTGATTGCCTGTTGCAGCTGCGGAGTGAGCGCTAACTGCTGAGAGAGCTTTAGCTGTAGGTTTTGTTTCATTGACTATAGCTTGAAATGCTCACCCAGATAGACTTTGCGGACGTTGTCATTATGAATGATTTCATCAGGTCGACCTGATGCCAAAACAGTACCCTGATTAATAATATAGGCGCGATCACAAATACCTAAGGTTTCTCGCACATTATGATCAGTAATGAGTACCCCAATTCCTCGATCCTTTAAAAAGCGAATGATTTGTTGAATATCCATGACCGCAATAGGATCAACCCCTGCAAAAGGCTCATCTAATAAAATAAAACGAGGATTAGTGGCCAACGCCCTTGCGATTTCAACACGTCGTCTTTCCCCACCAGAAAGACTAATTGCAGGATTATTACGAAGATGAGAGATATGCAGTTCTGCCAAAAGGCTGTCTAATTCTTCTGCACATTCATCGGCTTTAAGCCCTCTTAATTGTAAGACCGATAAAATGTTATCTGCGACTGTCATACGTCGAAAAATAGATGCTTCCTGTGGTAAGTAAGATACGCCGAGTTGTGAGCGTTTATGAATAGGTAGAAGACTCAAACGGGTGTTGTCTAAGTAAATCTCACCGCCATCAAGTGGTACTAATCCCACAATCATATAAAAACAGGTAGTTTTTCCGGCTCCATTGGGACCAAGTAAACCGACCACCTCCCCCTTTTCCACATTAAGAGATAAGTCTTTCACTACAGTACGTGACTTATATTTTTTAACTAAATGTTCAACTCTTAATTCGCTCATGGGGTTGTATCACTGTCAATTTTAAGTGTTGGCGTGGGAACACTTGGTTTGGGTTGAGTGTTTGATGGCGTTCCGGCAGGCGCAGGTGTAGAGGCCTTATTGTCTTCAGGCTTAAAAATCATATGCACTCTACCTTTTGGTGTTGGCGCATTATTTTTACTTTTACCTTCAGCTTGGAGAAATTCTGAATTAAGATCATAAGACAAATAATTCCCTTTAATCTCGTCTTTATCTTGTCTTACAATTGCTTTATCAAACAACTCAACTCGACCAATTTTTTCGTCATATTCAACATGTTGAGCTACACCATCGACCCATTGATCTGAGGCTTCTTTTTTCTGACGGAAAGTAACAGGATCGCCATATGCGGTGGCATGTTTAAAGCCGGTCGTTTTGTCTTCCGTAACAATAACATGCTCCCCGGTTAATCGAATGGTGCCTTGAGTCATAACAACGTGACCATCAAAGTAGGAAATTTTTTTCAGATCATCTGCCGTCATCTTGTCTGATTCTACATTGATAGGCTTATCCTTATCGGCTTTCTCAGCATAAGCCCATTGAGCGATAAACATACAGCATAGAAAAAAAATCTTAATGAGATTTTTTTGGGTAATAAATAGCTTTTGCATGGCCAAATTCAGCAATCTTTGTTTTAGTGTTAACTTTCATATTAGCGGCAGTCAGTATGTTGGTTCCATAATTAATAACCACTGGTTGATCTGTCTCGCCAATACCATTTTTTAAATATACAGTGAGTGATTGTGTTCTAAGTACCGTCACTGGTTGATCTAGAGTTTTTTGTCGTGTCACAACCACGTCACCAGTAAAAATAATTTTATCTAAGTTATCAAAGCGCACTGCATCATGAGATTGTACAGTGACTGGTGGTTCTTTAGGTTCAAAAGTAGTAAAGAGTACTTGATGGAAATAAGAGCTACTGTCATCTGGGTAATGAATCATGTGGTTAGCATCAAGCGTATAGTGAATCCGTCCCTTTTCATCTAACTGCTGAGCAAAAAATTTACTCATAATAATGTCAGGTTTGTGCTCTTTTAGATTATTACCCGCGGAGCCGCTGTGTTCCACCACACGCCAGAGCCAGCCGGTTACTAATGCCATTAGTAAAACGACAACAATAGGACCAAGGGATTCGATATTGGGGATTATACGAGCCATGGTGCAACGGCCTCTTGCCATTGTCCTCTAGAGCTAAGTAAAAACTCTGCCGCCTGACGTACCGCTCCCTCTCCACCTCCTACAGAAGCAATCCAATCAACTTGGTTACGAATGAGGGTGGGCGCTTCTGGAACAGTTAGAGATACAGCAGATCTTTTGAGTATGGGTAAATCTTGTAAGTCGTCTCCCATATAGGCGCATTCTTCCCAAGAGAGTCCAAGTTGTGTAATGAGCTTTTCAAAACAAGCTAGTTTGTCGTCAACACCTTGAAACACATGAGTAATACTTAATTCTCGTGCCCTGGTATTAACGATTTCAGAATGCCTGCCAGTAATAATGCAAGTTTCAATACCTACTCGCTGAAGTAACTTAATACCTAAGCCATCCCTGACATGAAAGGATTTCATTTCTTCACCACGACTGCTGAAATAGAGTTGCCCATTAGTCATAATGCCATCAACATCAAAGCCAATTAATTTGATTGATTTGGTTCTTTGTGACAATGTTTTTAAAGCAGTGGTCATGTTATACAATCCCTGCGCGAAGAAGATCGTGCATATTAAAAGCGCCTATTAATTGTTTTTGCTCGTTTAAAACGCAAATTCCAAATATCTTTTTACTTTGCATCAACTCTGCTGCGTCAACAGCAAGAGCGCCTGAATAAACAGAAATGGGATTAACCGTCATCACGTCTCCCATGGTTAATTCATGTAATTTTAATGCAGACTTTTCCAGTGTTCGCCTTAGATCACCATCAGTAAAAATACCAAGTAAAGTGTTGTTTTCATCGACCACAGCCGTTAAGCCCAAGGTTTTTTCAGACATGGTTTTTAGGGCGGTAATAAGACTATCAGTTACCTTATTAACGGGTAACTCCTTGCCACTATGCATAATCTCATTCACAGACAGTAGTAAACGTTTCCCGAGCGATCCACCGGGGTGAGTCCTAGCAAAATCATCTGCAGAAAAACCTTTAGAGCGTAATAAGGTAACAGTTAACGCATCACCTAATGCTAAAACAGCCGTGGTACTGGTAGTGGGAGCAAGGTTATGTGGACATGCTTCACGTTCAACACCAGCGTTAATATGAACGTCAGCAATTAGTGCTAATCGAGACTCACTATTACCCGTAATACTTAATACTTTTGTTCCGCGCCGTTTCAATAAAGGAACAATTGCTAGTAATTCTTCACTTTCTCCTGAATTTGATAGGGCAATTAGCACATCATTTGGTAAGATCATTCCAAGATCACCGTGACTGGCTTCAGCTGGATGCATAAAAAAAGATGGGGTTCCAGTGCTGGCTAGAGAGGAAGCAATTTTTTTTCCGATATGGCCGGATTTACCCATACCACTAATCACCACACGACCTTGGCAGTTAACAAGAAGATGGTGAGCGGCAATAAAATCTTTATTTAAACGTGATCTAAGGGCTTGAATGGCTTCGGCTTCCATGAGTAAAACCGATTGTGCTTGTTCAAGTATTTCTTGATCTGTAAATGTATGTAAATGCATAGAATGATTTGTCATAAGTTGGAATTATACTTGAGCCTGATATGGATCCGCTCAATCTAACATTAATTCTTTTAATTTCTGCAATCCTGGCCGTTTCTTTATGTAAACGCCTAGGATTGCCTCCCATGCTCGGTTATTTATTAGCAGGCATCATTATAGGACCTAATGCTTCTGGTTTAGTGCCTCAAGAGCAAACCACGGCTCAATTAGCTGATTTTGGTGTTGTTTTTCTGATGTTTACAGTAGGCCTAGAGTTCAGTCTCGGGCAATTGGCTGCTATGAAAAAAACGGTATTTGGTTTGGGTGGCGCGCAGCTAGTGATGTCTTTTGCTCTTTTTTTCGTATTAGGTCATTTTTTATCTCTCTCCTGGCAAGGCAATCTTATTTTATCAGGTGCCTTATCCTTATCTTCTACCGCTATCATGGCGCGCTTGTTGGCAGAGCGCTTAGAAATGAAATCAATCCATGGTCAAAGAATTATGGGCGTTTTATTATTCCAGGATCTCGCTGTAGTCCCCTTTTTGATTTTAATTTCATCACTTGCTACACCTCACGAATATTTATTGAAAACACTAGGGCTAGCACTCTTTAAAGCGATTGTTGTATTGATATTGTTACTAGGGTTAGGGAAAAAAATTCTCGATAAGTTGTTTTATTGGGTCGCAAAACAAAAATCATCAGAGGTGTTTTTACTAAATGTGTTGTTAGTGACGCTCGGTATGTCATTCATCACTGAACAAGCAGGTTTATCCTTGGCCTTAGGGGCCTTTGTGTCAGGTATTTTGATTTCAGAGACTGATTACCGTTATCAGGTTGAGGATTACATTAAGCCTTTTAGGGATATTTTATTAGGATTGTTTTTTATCACTATTGGCGCCCTATTAAATATACATATTGTTATCCACAATTTCTTATGGGTTCTCTTGGCGTTAGTTGTAATTATGCTAGCTAAGCTAGCTACAGCCTATCTATCTAGCCGCTTACTGGGAAACATCGATTCTGTGGCATTGCGTATTGCTTTAGCGCTGTCTCCGGCAGGGGAATTTGGCTTTGTGTTACTCGCTCAATCAGAAAGCTTGGATTTTGTGCCACACTCAATCCTACAAATTGCATTAGCAGCCATGCTAATTTCTATGATGGTATCCCCTCTATTAATACAAATGAGTGATCGCATAGTCTTGTACTGTTGTGAGAGTGAGTGGTCCATGCGTGCTGTGGCACTTCACCAACTGGCTGCAAAAACGTATGGCGCTAAGGGACATATTATTATTTGTGGGTATGGCCGTAGTGGCCAAAATCTGACTCGTTTTTTAGAACAAGAGTCCTTGTCTGTTATCGCGCTTGATAAGGATACACAGCGTGTGCGCTCGGCAGCTATAGCTGGGGAATCTGTGGTTTATGGTGAAGCCAGTCGACGAGAAGTATTAATCGCAGCGGGTATTCATCGCGCCTCTGCTGTCATTGTCACCTTTGCTGATACAGCAGTATCGCTTGCTATCATTAACCATGTCAGGGAATTAGAGCCTGGTATTCCCGTTATTGTGAGAACCTATGATGACGCAGATCTTGATTTACTCAAAAATGCAGGGGCAGCAGAAGTGGTTCCTGAGATTTTAGAAGGGTCTTTAATGTTGGCATCGCACGCTATGCTTGAATTGGGCGTGCCATTATCAAAGGTACTAAAGCGTATCCGACAAGTACGTGCTGAAAGATATC
Organism: Pseudomonadota bacterium; assembly: GCA_021811145.1. Lineage (GTDB taxonomy): Bacteria > Pseudomonadota > Gammaproteobacteria > Burkholderiales > Ferrovaceae > PN-J185. Next base: position 17,721 of record JAJZPN010000008.1, on the reverse strand, counting down.
ACCTAATGCGTGGATTTTTCAGGGGAGTGAGTGATGAGAATATCGATTTGGAAGAAAGTAACCAACCTCGTTTAATTTCAGTGTTAATTGTTGAGGATGCTTATGCTAGAGGAAAAAAACTTAAAGAATTGATGGCTGGGTGCGAGGGGGTGGAAATAACCACTATAAGACGTCATGGAGAAAGAAATCTACATCCAGAGGCAGAAACCCAAATAGAAGCCCAAGATGTCATGGTGTTACTTGGAGTGAGCGAAAAACTGGCTCACGCAGAAAATTACTTGTTACAGGGTAATAAATGAATTTGTACGTAAACGTATTAACTGGTTTAAAATATCAGTTTTAATGCTTAAATAGCCTAACATTACCGTGGCAAATCTAGTTGAAATAAGCAATCTTAACTTTGGCTACAACTCACGTTTAGTCTTAAAAGGGATCAACTTAACTGTTCCCAAGGGAAGCCTTGTGGCTATTATGGGGTTAAGTGGTTGTGGTAAAACGACTTTATTGCGTTTAATGGGTGGCCAATTACGAGCCACTGAAGGTGAAGTGAACGTTGCCGGTGAAAAATTAAATGATTTAACGCAAACTGAGTTATATCGCTTTCGCCGTAAACTAGGTATGTTGTTCCAATTTGGTGCGCTTTTTACTGATTTATCCGTTTTTGATAATGTGGCGTTCCAAATGCGTGAACACACTAATTTGTCTGAATCAATGATTCAAGATTTAACTTTATTAAAGTTAAATGCAGTGGGTTTAAGAGGGATGCAACATATGATGCCCTCTGAATTGTCTGGGGGGATGGCAAGACGCGTTGCTCTGGCGAGAGCGATATCGTTGGATCCTCAGTTAATGCTTTATGATGAGCCTTTTACTGGGCTTGATCCCATTTCTTTGGGAGTAATAGGGCAATTAATAAGACAATTGAATGATACATTAGGTACTACCTCTGTCCTAGTAACTCATGACGTACAAGAGTCGTTGAAAATTGTAGATTATATTTATTTTGTGTCAGAGGGAGTTATTGTGGCGCAAGGTACCCCTGATGAAATAAGAGGGTCTTCTCTTCCCTTTGTGCATCAGTTTATTTGGGGTGAAATGGATGGTCCCATGCCATTTCATTATCCAGCACGATCATTGAGACAAGATATGGAACTTAACGGTGAGTGATATTACCCATGGCTAACTTGGTGTCAGGAATCAAAATAATCGGTGATAGAACTCTCAAGATTGTGGAGAGGATGGGGGCTGTGGCGTTATTTTTATTCTCAACCATCGTCAATTCCTCGGTGAGTTTCAAACGCTTTTCTCTCACCATTCGTGAGGTGTATTACGCTGGCGTCCAATCATTAATCATCATTTTAGTATCAGGCTTGTTTGTGGGGATGGTATTGGGGTTACAGGGTCATGAAACCTTACAACGCTATGGCTCAGAAGACAGTGTTGGTGTATTGGTCGCTCTTTCTTTAGTGCGCGAATTGGGACCTGTGGTGTCAGCTTTATTGTTTGCCAGTAGGGCGGGGTCAGCTATTACCGCAGAAATTGGTTTGATGAAAGCCACAGAGCAGCTCTCAGCCATGGAAATGATGGCGGTGAATCCTATGTCACGTGTGGTGGCGCCACGCTTTTGGGGTGGGGTCATTTCGCTACCTTTGTTGGCTCTATTGTTTAGTGCTATGGGGATTATTGGGGGATATTTGATCGCTGTTGTTTTAATTGGTGTTGACAGTGGATCCTTTTGGTCTCAAATGCAATCTGCTGTTGATTTTGAACATGATATTGTTAATGGGATCATAAAAAGTATTGTATTTGGCGTAGCGATCTCCGCTATTGCCACCTTTGAAGGGTATGAAGCTCCACCCACAGCAGAAGGGGTGTCTGGGGCTACAACAAGAACAGTGGTTAGTTCTTCTTTAGCAGTTTTGGCGTTGGATTTGGTTCTCACTGCATTTATGTTGAAAGGATGGAATTAAATGGAACGAAGTACGCTCAATTTATGGGTTGGTATTTTTGTATTATTAGGATTTTTTTCATTTTTAATGTTGGCTTTCAAAGTAGGCAACTTAAATTTGAGTAGCAATCAAGATGCGTATATTGTGACAGCGCATTTTGATAATATTGGCCAGCTTAAAGAAAGAGCTCCTGTTAGAAGTGCGGGTGTTCTGGTGGGGCGTGTCAAAGCCATTCGTTTTGATAGTAAACAATATAATGCAGAAGTGAAGCTTGCCATAGACAGTCAATTTAAGTTTCCGGTGGATACCTCAGCCTCAATCCTGACTTCAGGTATTTTAGGTGAGCAGTACGTTAGTCTTGATGCGGGTGGGGATGAAAAATACTTAAAAGCAGGTGATCAAATTAAATTGGTGCAAGGAGCGGTTGTTTTAGAAAAACTAATTGGCCAGTTTTTATATAACAAAGCACAGGACACACCTTCAGCAAAAGGGGCAACAAAGTGAAGTTAACATTGACAAGGCTCATTACGACTTTATTGATGCTGGTGGCTTTAGGAGCCAGAGCTCAAAACGATTTTCCCAGTGCAGTTGATACCATTAAAAATACGGCTAACGAGGTGATTGCCACTTTAAAAACAGATAAGGCCATTCATAATGGTGACCGTCAAAAAGCCTATGCTTTGATTAACGATAAAGTATTACCGCACTTTGATTTTGTTCGTATGACTCGTCTTGCTATGGGTAAAAATTGGCGTCTTGCTGACGAGGGTCAAAAGAAAGAGTTAGTCGATAATTTTAGAAGTTTATTAGTTAGAACCTACGCCTCCTCTCTTAGTCAGTACAAAGATCAGGTTATACAAGTTAAGGGTTCTGAAAACACGGGTGATGACTCTGATGTGATTGTGCATACCGCTATAATTCCTTCAGGTGGAGATACCATTCCTATTGATTACGCTATGGAAAAACAAGCTGATGGCTGGAAAGTCTATGACATTCGAGTGGATGGTGTGAGCTTGGTGACAAATTATCGCGGTGAGTTTAATGAACAAATTAACCGTGGTGGTATTAACGGCCTCATTAAAGCACTGCAAGATAAGAGTCGATTGGCTGAGAAAAAATGAGTAACGCTGATTTTCAACTCTTCAAACCCAAAGGGGCTATCGTGATTAACACGGTTAATCAATTAGTCAGTGAGGGATCAGCATTGGTCAAAAATCATCATCTGTTAGTGGACTTTTCAGAAACCACAGACATAGATTCATCGGCACTGGCCATGATTCTGCAATGGCGTCGAGATGCGGAGGCTGCACAAAAACAACTCTCTTTTGTGCATGTTCCAGAAAATCTTAATACCCTTGCTGAATTGTATGGAGTGGCTTTTTTATTTAAATAACTGTTAGTTTAAGTCATATGATTCCTGCCATTGAAATTCGAGGCGCTGAAAAGCGCTTTGATCATTTATTAGCCCTTAATTCTGTCAATTTAACGATAGAGCAAGGGGAGTTTTTTGCTTTATTAGGACCCAATGGAGCAGGGAAAACCACCTTAATCAATTTGTTGTCAGGTTTATCCCGTCCCTCTGCAGGGTATCTGCGTGTCATGGGACATGATGTTGTCCATGATTATAAAGAGGCGAGACGTAACCTTGGGGTGGTCCCACAAGAATTGGTGTTTGATCCTTTTTTCTCTGTACGTGAAACATTGCGTATTCAATCTGGATATTTTGGTATTCAACATAATGATGACTGGATTGATGAAATCTTAAGCAATTTACAGCTTAGTGATAAAGCGGAAAGTAATATGAGAACCTTGTCTGGCGGTATGAAACGACGGGTTTTAATTGCACAAGCATTGGTTCATCGACCACCGGTTATCGTCTTAGATGAGCCCACCGCAGGGGTTGATGTGGAATTGCGTCAGACATTGTGGCGTTTTATTAAAAGACTCAATCAAGATGGACATACTATTCTGTTAACAACCCATTATTTAGAAGAAGCGGAGACATTGTGTAACAGAATCGCTATTTTGAAAAAAGGTAATTTGATTAAGTTAGATACCACAGCAAATCTACTTAAAGACAGTGCTAGCGGTAGTCTTGAGGAAGTGTTTGTGTCAATTATGCAAGAGGGCGTTGAGAGTACATCATGATCGGTTTCAGAACATTATTAATTAAAGAAATAATGAGGTTTTGGAAGGTATCCTTTCAAACCATTTTAGCGCCCTTGGTTTCCACCTTACTTTATCTTGTTGTTTTTGCTCATGTATTGTCAACGCATGCCGATATTTATCCTGGAGTAAGTTATGGGGTATTTTTAATACCAGGCTTAATGATGATGGCTATGCTACAAAACTCCTTTGCTAACAGCTCATCGAGCTTAATTCAATCAAAGGTGACGGGTAACTTGGTTTTTGTGCTATTGACCCCCTTGTCTGAGTTAGAGTTTTACTGGGCCTATGTGGTGGCTGCAATGGTTCGTGGCATGATTGTGGGTACAGTGGTTTTATTCACTGCCCTATTCTTTTTTAAGTTGCCTTTTGAAAACCCTGGTTGGATACTGTTATTTGGCTGTTTGTCGACGATTATTGCATCGACACTTGGGATTATTGCAGGGATTGCTGCTGAGAAGTTTGATCAAATGGCCGCCTGGCAGAACTTTATCATTTTGCCACTGACTTTTTTGTCGGGTGCTTTTTATTCCATATCAAGCTTAGCTTCGCCATGGGATATGATTTCTCGTTTTAACCCATTTTTATATATGATAGATGGTTTTCGTTATGGGTTTTTTAGTCATTCAGATGTATCGCCATGGTTATCTCTCTTTATTGTAGGCAGTGTTTGTGTGATTTTATTGTGGGTGACGCTGTCTATATTAAAAAGCGGTTGGCGTTTAAGAGGATAAATAGGAGTGAATGGGATGGTTACACCTCAAGACATTAAAGGTTATATTGAAAAAGGCTTAAATTGCCAATTTGTTGAAGTGGCTGGTGATGGTCACCATTTTGAGGCGATTATTGTTAGTCCTGAGTTCGCAGGCAAAACCAAAATTGCTCAGCATCAGTTAGTGTATCAAGCACTAGGCGACAGAATGCGAGCGGAAATTCATGCACTGTCAATGAAAACTCTCACACCAGAGCAATGGCTTGCTGGACGTAAATAAAAAGGATTGCTGTGGATCAATTGGTTATTTCCGGAGGGGTTCCTCTGCAAGGTGAGGTGAGTATTTCTGGCGCTAAAAACGCGGCACTTCCTTTACTGTGTACGACATTGTTAACCGCAGAGGCGATGACATTTACTAATCTACCGAACTTAAAAGATGTTAATACACTCCTTAAGTTACTGGCTAGTATGGGTGTCATCATTGAGCAGGATCACAAACAAATTAACCTCTCTAGTGCGCAGAGCATCACTCCTTTTGCCTCTTATGATTTAGTCAAAACCATGCGAGCCTCCGTGTTGGTTTTAGGGCCTTTGTTAACACGCTTTGGTGAAGCAAAAGTGTCGTTACCAGGAGGCTGTGCGATTGGTGAGCGACCTGTGGATTTACATATTAAGGGTCTGGCAGCCATGGGAGTCGAGATTGAGATAGAGCAAGGGTACATCGTTGCTCAGGCAAAGAAGCTTAAGGGTGCCAGGATTTTTATGGATACAGTGACAGTTACCGGCACTGAAAACCTAATGATGGCAGCTGTGTTAGCTGAGGGAACTACCATTCTTGAGAATGCAGCGCGTGAACCTGAAGTGGTCGATTTGGCCCAATGCTTAATTAATATGGGCGCCAAGATTAAAGGTCATGGAAGTGATGTCATTACTATTGAGGGGGTGAATCAATTAAGTGGGACATCATATAGCATCATGCCTGATCGCATAGAAACAGGAACATTTTTAGTGGCGGCAGCAGCAACAGGTGGCGATGTATTATTAAAAGGGACCAAAGCACATAGTCTTGATGCGGTGTTAGATAAATTAGCAGAAGCTAACGCATTAATTGATGTGACTGAGGATTCCATTAGAATACGTATGAAAGGGGTAAATCATGGTGTGAGCCTTCGTACCGCTCCCTACCCTGCTTTCCCAACCGATATGCAAGCTCAATTTATGGCGATGAATGCAGTGGCTCATGGCACCACGGTAGTGACCGAAACCATTTTTGAAAATCGCTTTATGCATGTCCAAGAACTGCGGCGTTTAGGAGCAAACATAGAGGTTGAAGGTAATTCTGCCATTATTCGGGGTGTTCCTAAGTTAGACGGAGCCACCGTGATGGCTACAGATTTAAGAGCGTCAGCGAGTCTCGTGATTGCAGGATTAATTGCTCACGGTGAAACAGTGGTAGATCGAATTTATCATTTGGACCGTGGTTATGAATCTATAGAAGAAAAGTTATCAAACCTAGGCGCCAATATTAAGCGTCGAGTCACGGAGGTACACTAATGAGTGTATTTGATGGCATTACCATCGCTTTATCAAAGGGACGAATTTTTGAAGACACCAAACCTTTACTAAAGGCTGCGGGTATTATTCCTCTGGTTGATCCTGAGAGTTCAAGAGAGCTTATTTTACCGACTAACAATCCACGAGTACGCTTAGTGATTGTGCGTGCTTCAGATGTGCCTACTTATGTGCAGCATGGTGCTGCTGATATGGGTATAGCCGGTAAAGATGTCTTAATCGAGCATGGTGGTGATGGGTTATATCAACCACTTGATTTAAATATTGCGCGCTGTCGCCTGATGGTTGCCGTCCCCAAAGGATTTGATTATCAAGGAACCATTAAGCGTGGTGCACGACTAAAGGTTGCGACAAAATATATGTTATCTGCGCAACAGCACTTTGCCAATAAGGGGGTGCATGTGGATTTGATTAAGCTCTATGGATCAATGGAATTGGCACCCTTAACAGGGTTAGCCGATGCCATAGTTGATTTAGTGAGTAGTGGTAATACGTTAAAAGCCAATAATTTAGAAGCGGTAGAAGAGATCATTCCAATTAGTGCCCGATTGGTTATTAACGTGGCCTCTTGGAAGTTGAAACGTGACTCTATCGAACCCATAATGAATAACTTCGCAGGTTCTTTATCATGATGCGTAAATTAAATTCTCAAGATCAGGATTTTTTAGCACAACTCAATGCGTTAACAGCCTTTGAGGTAGCGCAAGATGTGACTCTTGATCAACGTGTGGCAGAGATTGTGGAGCAAGTTAAGTTACACGGTGATAGAGCGCTGATTCAATACACTGAGCAGTTTGACCGTCGACAAATCAGCCAAGCCAGTGATCTAGAGTTGTCTCTTGATGCTTGCGAAGCTGCTTTTAACTCACTATCAGAACAACAGAAACAGGCCTTAACGACAGCAGTGGAAAGGATTAGACGTTTTCATGAAAAACAAAAAGGAGAAGGCTGGACTTATACCGAAGCGGATGGCACGGTATTGGGTCAGAAAATCACCGCCTTAGATCGTGTCGGTATTTATGTTCCTGGTGGTAAAGCAGCTTATCCTTCATCGGTATTAATGAATGCCATTCCAGCACAGGTGGCAGGAGTGGCTGAAATTATTATGGTGGTGCCCACTCCTGACGGGATAAATAATCCTTTTGTTCTGGCAGCAGCGTACGTGGCTGGGGTTAATCGGGTATTCACAGTAGGTGGTGCCCAGGCTGTGGCAGCGCTAGCCTATGGCACCCAATTGATTCCTGCGGTAGATAAAATTGTGGGGCCAGGTAATGCCTATGTGGCAGCAGCAAAAAGACGGGTATTTGGTGTAGTTGGTATTGATATGGTGGCAGGACCCTCTGAAATATTAGTGATTGCTGATGGCTCTACTGATCCAGAATGGGTAGCCATGGATTTGTTCTCGCAGGCTGAGCACGATGAAATTGCTCAAGCGATTTTATTATGCCCCGATGACAATTACCTCAAACAAGTGGAGTTGGCTATCTCTCGTTTAATAGAGGACATGCCACGACGCGATGTAATTAAAGCCTCATTGAGTTCTCGTGGCGCCATGATATTAGTAAAAAGCTTAGATGAAGCCTGTACCATTTCAAACTATATTGCACCTGAGCATTTAGAGTTGTCTGTCGCACAACCTGAACAATTATTGGATAAGATTAAGCATGCTGGTGCCATATTTATGGGACAGTATAGTTCTGAGTCCTTAGGTGACTACTGTGCTGGCCCCAATCATGTATTACCAACAGGACGTACAGCACGTTTTGCCTCTCCTCTTGGTGTGTATGACTTTCAAAAACGCTCAAGTATTATTCATGTGTCCCATCAAGGAGCCCAATCCTTAGGACAAATTGCTTCGCAATTGGCCCATGGTGAAGGATTAACAGCGCATGCGCGCTCGGCTGAATTGCGCTTGGAAAAATAATGGATTGTATTCGCCCTGAAATCCGCGCTTTAAGCGCTTATCACGTTCCTCCGGCACAGGGATTAATTAAACTGGATGCCATGGAAAACCCCTATTCTTTGACGCCAGAACTACAACAAATACTGGTAAAGAGTTTACAGTCTGTAGCACTCAATCGTTATCCAGATCCTAATGCTTCTTTAATTAAAGAGGAAATACAACGTATTTTCTCTATTCATGAGGACGCTTCAATTGTATTGGGAAATGGATCAGATGAAATTATTCAAATGATTGCTTTGGCGGTGGCTAAACCCAATGGTGTATTGCTTGGGGTTGATCCTTCCTTTGTCATGTTTAAAATGATCGCAACCTTTGTCGGCATGAACTATGTGGGCGTGCCTTTGAATGCTGACTTTTCATTGGATAAAGAGGCGATTTTATCAGCCATTGAAAAGCACCAACCTGAGGTGATTTTCCTAGCCTACCCCAATAACCCCACAGGTAACTGTTTTGATGAAGAGACATTGCTGGCAGTGATCAAAGCTAGTGACAAGTTGGTGGTAATTGATGAGGCTTACTTTCCCTTCACTGACCACTCAATGCTGTCTCGTTTAATGCAATTTCCTAATTTGGTGGTGATGCGTACTTTGTCTAAATTAGGTTTAGCAGGAGTGAGATTAGGGTTCTTAGCAGGACCTAAATATATCGTTGATGAAATAAATAAAGTACGTTTACCTTACAATATTTCAGTATTAGACCAACAGGCAACGCTCGTTTTACTTAAACATTATGATGTATTTAAGGCGCAGACAAGCCAAATAAGACAAGAGCGTACTCGTTTGTATAATGAAATCGCACAGTTAAAACAAGTACAATTGTTTCACAGTGAAGCGAATTTTTTATTGCTAAAAATAAACAACGCGCAGGACGTGTTTAACCGAATTCTTGAACGTGGTATATTAATCAAGAACTTAACCAACGCGCATCCAAGTTTAACAGACTGTTTGCGCGTAACCGTTGGCTCTTTTGAAGAGAATACGCTTTTTTTAAATGCACTAAAGTCATCATTAAATTAAATCATGAGAACCGCAGAAGTAACACGAAATACATTAGAAACAAAAGTCAGCGTAGAGATGAACCTTGATGGTCAGGGTAACTCCTCACTGAACACAGGTATCGCATTTCTTGATCATATGTTGGATCAAGTGGTACGCCATGGTTTGATTGATTTATCAATACACTGTGATGGTGATCTACATATTGATGCGCACCATAGCGTAGAAGATATTGGCATTACTCTTGGTCAGGCGTTTGCTCAGGCCATAGGAAATAAGCAAGGATTAAAGCGCTATGGCCATGCCATGGTCCCCTTAGACGAAGCGCTATCACGTGTGGTAGTGGATTTATCTGGACGACCTGGACTCTTTTTTGATGTACCTTTTACCCGCGCGCGAATTGGCGAATTTGATGTTGACCTATTCTTTGAGTTTTTTCAGGGATTCGTTAACCATGCCCACGTGACGCTTCATATTGATAATTTGAAGGGACGCAATGCCCACCATCAAGCCGAGACGGTATTCAAGGCATTTGGGCGCGCTCTTCGTATGGCCACAGAACATGACCCAAGAATAGCTGGCGTGATTCCATCTACTAAAGGGGCTCTTTAATTAAGAGTGTGAGTGAATTGTGAGTAAAATTGTCATTGTTGACTACGGCATGGGAAACCTTCGTTCCGTAGAAAAAGCGCTTCAACAAATTGCACCTTTACAGTCAATTAAAGTGACCTCTAACCCGGAACTGATTCGTTCTGCTGAGCGTATTGTTTTCCCAGGACAGGGTGCTATGCCTGACTGTATGAGAGAATTACACCGTTTGGGCTTAACTGACGTATTAATAGATTGCGCTAAGAATAAGCCATTTCTAGGCATATGCTTAGGCTTACAAATGTTGTTTGAGCACTCTGAGGAAGGCAATACGTCTGCACTAGGCTTATTTAAAGGAGAGGTGGTTCGCTTTAAGGAGGATCACTTATTTGATGAAGAAGGTAAGCGCTTAAAAATCCCTCATATGGGATGGAATCAAGTGAAACAATCTACCTATCATCCACTATGGAAATCCATCCCGGATCAAAGTAGATTTTATTTTGTGCACAGCTATTATGTAAGAGAAAAAGAGGCGGTGGTCATGGGTACTGCTGATTACCCTACTCCTTTCACTTGCGCTGTGGGCCAAGATAATATTTTTGCTGTACAGTTTCACCCTGAAAAGAGTGCTGCTGTAGGGTTGGCTTTACTAGATAATTTTGTTCAATGGAAACCGTAAATAATTATGATTTTGATACCTGCTATTGATCTTAAAGACGGACATTGTGTTCGTCTCAAACAAGGTTTAATGGAAGAGGCCACTGTGTTCTCTGAAGAGCCCGCTGCCATGGCTCGGTTTTGGCTAGACAATGGGGCGCAACGTATCCATTTGGTTGACTTAAATGGCGCATTTGCCGGCAAACCCCAAAATGAGCGTGCTATCCGAGAAATTGTTGATGAAATTAATGGTGATATCCCGATTCAAGTGGGTGGGGGGATACGCGATCTTGATGTGATTGAACGCTATTTAGATAGTGGTGTGACAGAGGTCATTATTGGTACAGCGGCCGTAAAAAATCCAGGATTTTTGCATGAAGCCTGTGATGCCTTTCCAGGACACGTTATCGTCGGTCTTGATGCCAAAGAAGGAAAAGTAGCGGTGGATGGATGGTCAAAATTAACCGGTCACGAAGTGAATGACTTGGCTAAACGCTTTCAAGATTATGGTGTTGAAGCGATTATCTATACCGATATTGGCCGTGATGGGATGCTAACTGGTGTCAATATTCCAGCTACTGTGGCACTGGCTCAACAATTGGTCATCCCAGTGATCGCTAGTGGTGGAATATCTAATTTGGATGACGTGAGAGCTTTATGTGCCGTAGAAGAAGAAGGTATTATGGGGGCGATTACGGGAAGGGCTATCTATGAAGGGAAATTGGATTTTAAAGAAGCCAACACGCTTGCTATGTCCTTGTCTCATCCGCCCAAGACCAGTGTGTAGTTGTTTATGACACTAGCCAAACGAATTATTCCATGTCTTGATGTCAATGCAGGACGGGTTGTTAAGGGCGTTAATTTTGTTGGTTTAAAAGATGCGGGAGACCCCGTCGAGATAGCCAAGCGCTACGATGAACAGGGCGCTGATGAAGTGACTTTTCTGGATATCACAGCAAGCTCTGATGAGAGGGGCTTAATTCTTCCTATTATTGAACACGTTTCTTCCCAAGTATTTATTCCGCTAACAGTTGGGGGTGGAGTAAGGCAAGTGGAGGATGTGAGAACCTTACTTAATGTAGGGGCTGACAAAGTCAGTATTAATACAGCAGCCATTATGAACCCACAGTTAATTGCGGATGCCGCACAGCGTTTTGGTTCACAATGCATTGTTGTGGCGATTGATGCAAAACGCGCGAATACCCCCTCTGGGTTTGGTGTGTTCACCCATGGTGGCCGAAAAGAAACGGGGCTTGATGCAATAGAATGGGCCGAAAGATGTTATAAATTGGGTGCTGGAGAATTACTGATTACCAGTATGGATCGCGATGGCACAAAATCTGGTTTTGATTTGGAGTTAACCAAAAAAATAAGTGAATCAGTAGGTATTCCTATTATCGCCAGTGGTGGGGTGGGAACGCTACAGCACTTGCTTGATGGGATAGAGTTAGGTGGGGCTGATGCGGTGCTCGCTGCGAGTATTTTTCATTATGGCGAATACACAGTAAGAGAAGCCAAAGCGTATTTAAGAGACCATGGTATTGAGGTGAGACTATGAGTGATTGGTTAGCTGAAATTCAATGGAATGAACAAGGGTTAATCCCTGTTATTGCTCAAGATGCGACCACCCATCAAATATTAATGTTAGCTTGGATGAATCAAGAGTCACTTGCGTTAACAATAAAAAAAGGTGAAGCGGTATATTGGTCGCGTTCACGTAACAAGTTATGGCATAAGGGAGAGGAGTCCGGTCATTTCCAGAAAATAAAAGAGATTCGTTTGGATTGTGACGGTGATACATTGTTACTAATGGTAGAGCAAATAGGTGGAGTAGCCTGCCACACAGGGCGAGCACATTGCTTTTATAAAAAATGGCACAACAATGAGTGGCAAGAAGTGGATGCTGTGTTAAAGAATCCCTCAGAAATATACAAAAAAGGATAATAGCGTGAGTGGATATCAAGATGTATTAAAGAGATTAACGGAAACCCTGAACGCCCGTAAAGGCTCCTCTCCTGATTCTTCTTATGTCTCTTCTTTGTATCATAAGGGTATCAATACCATCACTAGAAAAGTGGGTGAAGAGTCTCTTGAGACCATTTTGGCTGCGAAAGATGGAGTTAAACTTGAAGTCATCAAAGAAAGTGCTGATTTATGTTTTCATTTGATGGTATTACTCGCTTATTTTGATTTATCGATGGATGATGTATTAGCAGAATTAGCCAGACGAGAAGGCATTTCTGGGATTGATGAAAAAGCATCACGTAAAGGGGAGTAACCATGTCAGAGTGTGTTTTTTGTAAAATTATTGCAGGACAAATTCCATCTAAAAAAGTCTACGAAGACAACGATATCTTTGCTTTCTACGATATTCACCCTCACATGAAGGTACACTTCATGATTATTCCTAAAAAACATATCTCTTCTTTGATGGATTGTCAGGTTGAAGACCAGGCATTATTGGGTAAGATGATGTTGATGACCTCACAATTAGCCAAACAAGAGGGGTTACCTGATGGATATAAAACAGTAGTCAATACAGGTAAAGCAGGTGGTCAAGAGGTGTTTCACTTACACGTCCATGTAATGGGGGGCGGCAGTTTGTAGTGGACCGTTTATACGTTTAAAATACAACAATAACGATTATTCATAGCGGAGGGTTTCATGGGTGACTTATTTACAATTCAACATTTACTACTTATTTTATTGATAGTGGTGTTGGTATTTGGTACAAAAAAATTACGTAATATTGGTTCTGATCTAGGTGGTGCTGTAAAGAGCTTTAAAGAGGGTATGGCAGGTAATGAGACTGCAGGCTCTGAAGAGAAAAAACCACTTGAAGAAAAAGCGGCCAATAGCGTACAGCAGGATGTGGCCAATAAAACCAAAGAGCATTCTTAAACGCCATTGTTGGGTATTCATCTAGTTCATGTTCAATTATAGTTTTTCTGAAATTGCACTGGTAGCTCTGGTGGCACTGATTGCCATTGGTCCGGAGAGACTGCCACGTGTAGCGCGTGGGGCAGGTATTTTATTTGGACGCTTTAGACGCTATGCCGCTACAGTGAAAGATGAAATTGACAATGAATTACAAAAAGCCCAATTAAAAGAAGTGCAAGATAGAATCAAAGAAGCGCATCAAGAAGCGCAGGGCATTCTCAATCAATCACAGCAACAGACAGCAGATTTTTTGAATTCTCCAGTAGCGCAACAGGAGAACACCATTCATTCTGTAACGGATACGCCTATCGTAGAATCAATTAGTGAGCACTCTTTTGCTGGTATTGCTACCGTCGCTATAGTGGGGGTGGCTGGAGACCCTTACAGTGTTAGGGCAAAACCACCCACCAGAAGTCAACCCATTAAAAGCGCACAGATTGCGCTCTCACTTGATGAAACGCCACCCACGGAGGCATCGTGATAGAAGAAAATAGCGGCGTTCAAGAGTTTATCTCGCATTTAATTGAATTACGTACTAGGCTCATTCGTGCAGTGGCCTCTGTATTCGTGGTTTTTTTATGTCTATTGCCGGTAGCAAACCGTCTTTATACTTGGCTTGCGCTGCCATTACTGAAAAAGATGCCAGCGGGTGGCCATATGATTGCCACTGAAGTGACAACACCATTTTTTGTACCGATGAAGGTAGCAGGACTTGTAGCCTTTTTAATCGCCCTACCCTACGTGTTAAGTCAAATATGGGGGTTTATCGCGCCTGGACTCTATTCACACGAGAAGAAATTAGCGCTTCCACTCATATTTAGTAGTACGCTCCTTTTTTATTGTGGCATGTTGTTTGCCTATTTCGGTGTTTTTCCTTTTGTGTTTGGTTTTATAGCCAACACCGCACCGCAGGGTGTGGAAATCATGACAGATATAGATAAATACCTAAGCTTTGTGATTAATATGTTCATCGCCTTTGGTTTGGCCTTTGAAACACCAGTGGCTGTTGTGTTATTGGTTAAATTTGGCGTATTGTCTGTTACTCAATTGCGTGGTGCAAGACGCTATGTGATTGTGGGGGCCTTTATTATTGGCGCTGTGTTTACTCCACCTGATGCCATTTCTCAGACTCTGTTAGCTCTGCCCTTGTGGCTACTTTATGAAGTGGGGATCATTGCTGCGAGTAGGATGACCCCTTTGTCTAAGGACCATCCTGTTCCTCTAGATTCTTAATATGCCCTTTGGGTCGTTTATCAACCACTAGATTGAGAGTGAGTGGTTTACCATTTCTAATTACTTTTATGGTGGTTGCAGCTTTGGGTTTTAGCATAGCCACTTGGTTCAACATATCTTTTGAGTCACTAATGGGGTGATTATTCACTTCAATTAAGATGTCTCCTGGTTTGGCCCCTGCTCTATCGGCTGGCCCATTCTTTAAAATGCCTGCTAACAGCGCCCCTTCTGTATTGGGTAGGTGAAATGTTTCAGCCAGTTCAGGCGTTAAGTCTTGTGCTTCAACCCCAATCCAACCCCGAACCACTTCACCGTGATCAATAATAGCTTCCATGACATTTTTTGCAGTACTCACAGGAATACTAAAACCTATCCCTTGCGAGCCCCCAGATTTTGAGTAGATGGCAGTATTAATGCCAATTAAGTTGCCATTGGCATCAACCAAAGCCCCACCAGAATTACCAGGATTAATCGCTGCATCGGTTTGAATGAAATTCTCAAAAGTATTAAGCCCTAAGCGGTTACGCCCTAGTGCACTGACAATTCCCATAGTGACAGTCTCCCCCACCCCAAAAGGGTTACCAATGGCAATGGCAATGTCACCTACGCTCACTTGATCTGAGGCACCAAACGTAATGGTAGAGAGATTAGGTAGATTAATTTTTAATACGGCCAGATCCGTTTCAGGGTCAGTCCCCACCACTTCAGCTTTAGCAACACGCCCATCTGAGAGCACCACTTGTATTTCTTGTGCACCATCAATAACGTGATCATTAGTTAGGATGTAGCCTTTATTTAAGACAATGACCCCTGAACCAAGACTTAATTGTTTCTCTGGTTGAGGAGGAAAGTTGTCGTTAAAGAACTTTTTTAATTCCGGGTTATTGGGAAAAACTGAACTGTGGGGGTTACTGACTTCCTTGGTAGTGAAAATATTGACTACAGAGGGCATGGCTTTTTTGGCGGCAACACGAAACGAATAAGGAGGAGTGCCTTTAGTGCGAGAGGCCGTATCAACTGTTGTTAAAATAGAAGTGTGTGTAATCAAATCATTACGAAATAAACTCACAACAAAAATAATACCGAGACAAACGGTAACGGATTGCGCAAAAACCAGCCAAAGTTTTTTCATAAATTTTTGAATAACAATTTTAGTTTAGATTGATTCTTAAGTTCTTGAATATTTTCTCAAATTTTCACAAAAGATGCTTAAGGTTTGTATCTTGATCTGTTAAAATAAAAACAGTCATCGGTATTATATTAGCCGAAATAGGTAATTTGTCATGAATCATAATAATACCAATTCTGGCCGACGTCAGTTTCTGGTCAGTGCAACAGTAGCCATGGGCGCTGCTGGTGTTACAGCTATAGCTACTCCCTTTGTTAGCAGTATGTTGCCAAGTGCCAAAGCCAAATCGGAGGGTGCCCCTGTAGAAGTAGATATTTCTTCTCTTGAGCCTGGCATGATGATTACTCAAGCATGGCGCGGTCAACCTATTTGGATAGTGTATCGTACGCCGCAGATGATGGAGCAATTAAATAAAAACGCTCATTTTCTAGCGGACCCTGATTCCAATAGCTCTGAACAACCAGAGTATTGTAAAAATATTAATCGCTCGATGAATACCCATCCTGAGATTTTAGTGGTGGTGGGTATTTGCACTCATTTGGGCTGTTCTCCTGTCAGTAAAATGAAAGTAGGAGCAGCGGACGGGATGGGAAATGATTGGCCTGGTGGTTTCTTTTGCCCCTGTCATGGTTCGAAATATGACATGTCGGCAAGGGTATTTAAATCTGTTCCAGCGCCCCTTAATATGAGAATTCCGCCATATAAATATTTGCCCAATAAAAAAATTATGATAGGTGATGACAAGGGAGAGGCTTGATTATGAGAGCCACATTATCACGATTACAGAACTGGATCGACGATCGTTTTCCAATGACTTCAGTCTGGCGCGATCATTTAGCGGAGTATTACGCTCCTAAAAACTTTAATTTTTGGTATTACTTCGGTTCTCTAGCCACCATTGTTCTTGTGATGCAAATCATCACAGGGATTTTTCTCACCATGAACTATAAGCCAGACGCAAAATTAGCTTTTGCGTCGGTGGAATATATCATGCGTGATGTGGATTATGGTTGGTTAATTCGTTATATGCATTCCACCGGTGCATCGATGTTCTTTGTGGTGGTGTACTTACATATGACTCGTGGTATGTTGTATGGCTCCTATAAAAAGCCAAGAGAGCTAATTTGGTTATTAGGTATGGCCATTTATTTTTGTCTTATGGCTGAAGCATTTTTTGGTTATTTATTACCTTGGGGACAAATGTCCTATTGGGGAGCGCAAGTTATCGTTTCTCTCATTGATGCCTTAAGTCCACCTCTGGCCTTATGGATTCGTGGTGATTATGTGATTGCAGATGCTACCCTTAATCGTTTTTTTGCTTTTCACGTTATCGCTATCCCGCTATTGTTATGTGTTCTCGTGTTTTTACATATCGTGGCATTACATACGGTTGGTTCCAATAATCCTGACGGCATTGAAATCAAGAAAGTAAAAGATCCGAATACGGGTATTCCCTTAGATGGTATTCCTTTCCACCCTTATTATACGGTGAAAGATTTAATGGGGTTGATGGCATTTTTTATTATTTTCTTTTCCATTGTCTTTTTCTCACCGGAGTTTGGCGGCCACTTTTTGGAGGCCAACAACTTTATTCCAGCCGATCCATTAAAAACTCCGCCACATATTGAGCCGGTTTGGTACTTCACTCCTTTTTATGCCATTTTGCGTGCTATTCCTCAAAAGCAACTTGGCGTAATAGCTATGGGATTATCAGTTGCCATCTTTATGCTCTTACCCTGGCTCGATCGGGGCATAGTGAAATCCATTCGTTATCGTGGAAAACTCTATAAAACAGCTTTATATTTGTTAGATCGGAA
>JAJZPN010000051.1 GCA_021811145.1 Pseudomonadota bacterium | reverse complement strand
TCTTAACTTAGGTTTGTTGCCTTCTGCACTACCACCTGTCAATAACACCTTACCATTACAAGTTAATATAAGCCAGGTTGATCCTTTAGGAAATGTTGCATTAACGATTAGTGCCATCAATCATTTGCCCATATCATTATTAAGAATTAATGGTCAGGAAATAAACACACAAAACCAAGTTAATTTATCGATAACCCGCTACGTACCTGTAGGTGATAGTTATGTGGATGTTTATGCCCAAGATACTGAACAACATCATTTCACTAAACAGTATTTAGTACATCGTATTGTTAGTAATACAGGTGTAGAGTTACCAGTATTAAATCCTCAGCAAGTACCGCTAGCAAAAAGGCAGGACGCAGTAGCGATTATCATTGGAGCACAACAATACACCCAATTACCGCAGTCAGAGTTTTCAGATAACGATGCGAGAAGCTTTTACGATTATGTAGTAAGAGGACTTGGTGTTGCGCCAGAAAAAATAAAATTGTTAACAGGGGGGGAAGCAAACCGAAGTAATATTTTGTTAACACTCAAAAATTGGCTTGCTGCAGAAGTGAATCACGGTTCGACAAAAGTGTATGTATATTATTCTGGGCATGGCCTCGCATCATTTGATGGGAAAAAGAGATATTTATTACCCGTTGATACCAATGTGTCACTACTAGAAGATACTGCGATTTCACAAAATCAATTAATTAACATTATAGAAAGTTATCAACCTTCATCATTAACCTTGTTTCTAGACAGTTGTTATTCAGGCCGAACTAAAACGGGTAATACATTACTGTCAGCAATGCGCCCTATTATGGTGTACTCCGATCTAGAGGCACCACCTAAAGATGTCACTATTTTTAGTTCATCAAAGGGAGACCAATTGTCTGGTGTATCAGTTAGTGCGCAGCATGGTATTTTTTCTTATTACTTGATGCGTGGTATGCAAGGAGATGCTGACATTAATCACGACCACAATATTACTGCAGAAGAACTTTATCAATATGTTGAGCAACATGTTAGTAAAGAGTCAATTCGTCAGGGACTAGAGCAGACCCCTGTGGTAATAGGCAATATAAATGAGGTAATAATTTATGGACAATAATAACCAACTTAGAAAAAGTATTATTGCTCTTCTGTTGTTGTGTTCAGTTCAATATGCGTGGTCAAAGAACGAAGAAGGAAATGGAGTGTATTACTTTGGTCCAGAGACCTCTGAAGCCAGTGCCTGCCAAGCAGCCCTTGAGGCTGCCAAATTAGATGCTTTAAGAAACGTGGGTGGTGAGCGTTTTAGTCAAGATGAAACCATGATGTGTAGTGAGAACGAAAAGAGTGGTGATGCAGCGACACAATGTTTGCTGAATAAATTGACGTGGTCGCAAATTGGTGGAGACATCCAATCATTACACGTGACCAAACAAGTGGTTAGTGACGAGTTAGGTAAGCGTCGATGTGAAGTGAACATTACTGCTCAAGTCAGTGTTATACCTGGAGTAAATAATCCAGCACTGGACTCTGTGGTATCACTCAACCAATCTATTTATCGTCCAGGAGAAGAGTTAACACTTCAAATAGCACCACAGCAACCGGTTTATTTGACTGTATTTAATTGGATTCCTTATGAGAAAGTAGCGGAACAAGTAACAAGAATTTTTCCGAACAAGATGGAACAGAATAATCACGTAAGCCACGAATTAATCCTACCAAGTAAACAGTATGATCATTGGCGTGTGGATTTACCTAACAGGATCCCGGCTAATCGCCGAGTGCTTGATGAGTATGTCATGGTCGTGGTGTCACAAAACCCTATTGCTTGGCAGGATCACTATTCATTTGATGAATTCAGAAATAAGTTAGCAGAACTACCTATCGATCAAGTACGTTTATTTAAACGAGGGTTTCAGATTATGATCCCTCAACAAGCTCAGTAAGGGAGAAGATGATGAATCGACAATTATTAATTATGTTACTTACAGGTTCCGCCGTGTTACTTAGTGCCTGTGGTCCTAAATATGGAACGGCAGAATATGCACAAGAACAAGCGGAATATACCTATAAGGAACAAAGTAAAGCTGCCACAGAAACCTTAGATAATGCGCCTAGTTGGTATTTAAAACCACCCGTAGCCAATGATGCTATTTATGGAGTTGCCACAGCATTTTCTAGAGACTTACAATTCTCGATAGAAAAAGCAGCGGTAGATGCTAAAGGGGAGATCGCCAGCCAACTCAGTGATAAAGTGAACATGAAGTTTAAATCCTTTGCGAGAGAGACGGGAACTGCCAATGATCCTGTATTAGTGCGTGAAGTAGAGAAAGTCGCTTCAGAGCTCGTTAATGGAGCAGATATTGCAGGTTACGTCATAGAGAAAAAAGAAGTACAACAACAACTTAATGGTTATCGCACATTTGTATTAATTCGTTATCCCTTGGGGGAGGCTAACCGTGTTATCGTAGAAAAAGCTAAGCATGATGCACTGTTAGATTCAAAAGTACGTGAATCAAAAGCCTTTCAGGAATTGGAGGCTGAAGTGAATGGCGTAAAACAATCACAAAGTCAGAATGCTCAGCAAATAGATCAAATACAAAAACAACAAAACCAAGCTGCACAATCGCAGTCTAGTGTAGCGGTACCAAACACTTCAGAGAATGCTACAGAGGCCAATAGTGCTTCCTCTGATACCAATATTGGTACAGTTACTCCTGTGACACCTAATTCAATTGCTCCAGCGGAACCAATGTTAATGCCATCTAAACCTGCTCCAGTTACTCCTCCAAAAGCATCAGTGAGTAATGCCACTCAAACTGCTTTATAGTGATGAGTAGCACCTAACTAATTATCTGTATCATTAGATAAAAGCAGCTAATTTTAGCTGCTTTTTTTTATTGGTTTTAGAAATCAGAATCAAATTTGACATTGTAGCTAAATAAACAGAAAATCAAGCCCAAATCGAATTAAAAGCCAATAGGTTTATTATGTTTTCGCGAATTCAAGTTTGAAGTGCAATGCCTGAGTTAAAGAATACCTGATTAGGTGTTTTATAACCAAGTGTTTTTCGAGGTCGGTTGTTTAGCCGATCC
>JAJZPN010000028.1 GCA_021811145.1 Pseudomonadota bacterium | reverse complement strand
TTCAGTATGGCTGAGATGTTTATAGGTCATGGCAACTTAACTGTCCAGGTCAAGAAGCTTTGATACTAAACCATTCTCAGCCTCTTAACCTCTTATATTAAGTTGCACTTCGTATTTGAATTCAGGTGATATGATGAACGCTTTTAATAATAGTTATCTAAAATTTAGGAAATTAGTATGAAATTAACAAAAGTTTTACTGGGCTTGAGTTTTCTAACCATCACCTCATTAAGTTACGCTGAATTACCTGCTTCTATCGCAGAAAAACATCCTGAACTAGTACAAGATGAAAAAGAATTAAAAGCTGAAGCAAAAGCCGATCAAATCACCCAAAAACCAACACATAAAAAGCATTCTCATCATAAAAAACATACAAAACATCACGTAAAACAAAAAAAACACCATAAGAAACATAAGAAAACACATCAATCAGCACAAAACAATAACTCATAATGCGTTAATTAAAACCATACTTTCTATGTGAAGGTATGGTTTATTTATATCTGTTTAAAGCTACTGGTAATGTACGTGTAGATTGTTATCTTTTGTCATTTTTTCTCTTACAACAGATTAGTCTTACGTCACACTGGGGCTAATATGGCTAGTTTATTAGGTATATTAATGGTTCTTTTACCCATGTCAGTATGGGCAACAGGAACATTAGATCAAATTAATCTTCAATTTCAGCAAAATTCCACCTCTTGGATGAACCAATCAATCATCTATGCAAATCATCTCTTTGCTGGATTAGCACTCATTGAATTTGTTTGGTCAGGAATGCATTATCTACTTCGTAAAAATGATTTAACCGATCTATTGGGTGCAATCACATTTAAAATCCTATCACTGTCATTTTTTTATTCATTAATTAGCCTTGCTCCACAATGGATACCCCTCATTATTAGTAGTTTTTCACAGGCTGGGGCAAATATATCGGGGGTAAGTGTATTAAGCCCTAGTAATGTATTTAATCTTGGTCCACAAATTGCTAACCAATTAATTCTCTCATTAGGAAGTCCATCCATAGGGTTACAGGCATTAGGTAGTTATTTGTTTTCTGCTATTTGTGCGGGACTCTCATCATTAATAATCGTGATTGCCTTTGCTTTTGCATCACTTCAATTACTCATTACCTTAATTGAAAGCTATTTAATTATTGGTGGAGGAATGATCATGTTGGGTTTTTTAGGATCAAGATGGACACTCTCATTTGGAGAACGCTATTTAGGTTATGCAGTTAGCGTAGGAATTAAATTATTTATTCTTTATTTGATAGTTGGATTAGGACCACTCTTAGCTCAAAATATCAATCAAGATATACAGCAAGCTATTATGGCAACAGGAACTGGCTCTCCACCTCCCGCTAGTTTTTTTACTGCAGCAGCCATCTCACTTGTATTTGGAGCATTGTGTTTTATGATCCCCTCTTTGGCTGCTTCTATGATGAGTGGAAGTCCTTCATTAAGTTTGAGCAATATGACTAATAGTAGTGCGTTTACTGCAGCAACCAGTCTTGGTATAGGTGCAATGGGGGTAGGATTAGGAGCAAAGCTTGCTAATCAAACTATTGGGGCTGCAAAAGCAGTGGGAAGTGGGATAAATCTTGCCAAACAGCAAGGCATAGTTAAAGCATCCCAACATGGACTATCTAGTTTTGGCTCAATGGTTAAAGATCATATTACCGGTCAGTCTTCCACAAATCATCAAAAAATAATGAGTACATTACAAGATAAACAAGTACAAGGACTAGGAAAAAACACGCTTGGAGGGGAACTCGCTAATCGCATTCGTTTAACAGATAAAGATACGTCGCAATTATCTGTCGACTCTCACGATTCTTTACAGCACTCTAATCATACAACTCGTTCAGGTATTGATCATACAGGCAAACAACTCAGGACTAACCCACCACATGATGGATCAACAGGATCTGTTTCTATAAAAATCAACCATACAGAATAATTTCTTACGTCAGAAATTTACCTCCCTTTACACGAAACTATTATCCCTATTCTTTACGCTTGGTTGGAAATGATCAATAATGTACTTAGCAGTTTGATCATAAAATAATTATGACTTTTTAGCGATGGTGATAGTCATCATCGATGCAATACTGAAATATAAATCAGATTTGACGAAATATTAAAATAATCACAATAGGTAATAACAAGGAATGTTCATGTTCCACTCAGTAAAAAAATCTGTTTTTCTTGGACTTGTTTTAATTGTTATCGTAGGGCTTTCTTTATATTGGTTAAATCGCCCTAAACACAATAGTGACACAATAACACTTTACGGCAATATTGATATTCGCCAAGTACAAGCTGCCTTTTATGATTCTGGGAGAGTTACAAAGATATATGTACAAGAGGGTGATCAAATCAAGAAAGGAGAACTGTTAGCGCAACTTGATCCCA
This sequence comes from Pseudomonadota bacterium, assembly GCA_021811145.1. Taxonomy (GTDB): domain Bacteria; phylum Pseudomonadota; class Gammaproteobacteria; order Burkholderiales; family Ferrovaceae; genus PN-J185. The sequence continues at coordinate 16,396 of JAJZPN010000028.1, read as the reverse complement.
CCCGTTTTCAAGAGGCTGTCAAACAAAATCAAGCTCTTGTTGCTACACAACAACAAATATTAACTCGTTTAGTGAATGGATCACGCCCTGAAGAAATTGAACAAGCACGCGCAGATGTAGCCTCAGCAAAAGCCACTTTAATCAATACCACAATAAGTTATGAGCGACAAAAAGAACTAGTAAAAAAGCAATATGTACCCCAGCAAAATGTAGATAACACTCTTGCGGCTTTAAATACGGCAAAAGCAAATTTTGATCGAGCACAACAAATACTTAAACTTGCCCTAGAGGGGCCTCGCAAAGAAGATATAGAAGCTGCACGACATCAATTACAAGCTAATCAATCTCAACTTGCTATCGCCAATCAAGAGCTTATTGATACTAATTTATACGCACCAGAAGATGGTATTGTACAAAGCCGTATACTTGAACCTGGTGATATGGTATCGCCACAAACCCCGGTTTTTACACTGGCTCTAGATAACCCTATCTGGGCTCGAGTTTATTTACCAGAGACATCACTTGGTCTGATTCACCCTGGTATGGAAGCACTCATTTATACAGATTCATTTCCAAACCAACCCTTTCCAGGATGGATAGGATTTATCTCTCCTACTTCCGAGTTTACCCCAAAAAATGTTGAAACAACTGAGTTACGTACTGAATTGGTATACCGCGTTCGAGTTTACGCATGTAATACACATCATCAATTACGGCTTGGTATGCCAGTTACCGTAACCATCTCCCTTCAACACAATTCTATGACTAATATAAAAAATCATACCTGTGATAATTGACCGATGGCTGATATTGCTCTTCACTTTAATCAGGTTACAAAGATATTCTTAAAAGGAAAAGACCATCTAACAGCTATTAAACAACTAAGTTTTAGCTTGAAAAAAGGGAAAGTAACTGGATTACTAGGACCTGATGGTGCCGGTAAAAGTACTTTAATGCGCTTGGCAGCACAGCTTCTTTTGCCTGACGAGGGCACTATTCAAATTGTTAATCAATCGAATGATACGGATAGTCACACTCTCTCAAATAGTATTGGCTATATGCCTCAACGATTTGGACTTTATGAGGATTTAACGGTTCAAGAAAACCTTAATCTCTATTCGGACTTACATGGCCTCACTGACAATGAGCGGGTAAATCGACAACATGAATTATTAAAACTGACTGCACTAGGACCATTTGGAGGGCGCCGTGCAGGAGCTCTTTCAGGTGGGATGAAGCAAAAACTTGGGTTGGCATGCGCGCTACTTCGCGCACCTCAATTATTACTATTAGACGAACCTACTGTAGGAGTGGATCCTATAGCTAGACGAGAATTATGGACAATTATTCAAGATTTAAAAAAACATCATGTCACTGTTTTGATGAGTACAGCCTATTTTGATGAGGCGGAGAAATGTGACGATATATTATTACTTCATGAAGGACGTTTATTAGAACATAAAACTCCCCAACAACTGATACAACGTTTACATAACAGAAGTTTTATTGTCACACATCAAACGCTTACCAAACGACAACTTCATGAATCATTACGAACGAGGGAAGGAATACAAGATGTACGAATTAATACAGAGGGGGTTCGAGTTTTAGTTGATCCTCAACATATCCCCATTAAAAACGAACAGGAGTCTTGGCAACCCATTACCTCATCATTCGAAGATACTTTTATCGACATTCTAGGAAAAAACAGCATACAACATGTTACTAGTGCTAACCACTCTTCACCTACAGACAATAACGCTATAAAAGATAATCATCATACTGTTATTGCCGTAAAAAACTTAAATAAATTATTTGGCTCATTTCAAGCAGTAAAAAATATTACTTTTAGTGTACGTAAAGGAGAAATATTTGGCCTCTTAGGTGCAAACGGTGCCGGTAAAACAACCACCTTTAGGATGCTCTGCGGATTACTCCCATCCTCATCAGGTGAATTATTTCTAGATAATATTGATATGCGTCATTTCTCATCAGAAGGCAGAGGAAGAATTGGCTATGTTGCGCAAAAATTCTCTTTATATGGCAATTTAAGCTGCACTCAAAATCTTAACTTTTTCGCCCATGCTTATGGTTTAAAAGGAGACAAAAAAAAGGAAAGAATAACCTGGGCAATTAATGAATTTCAGCTAATTGACTATCTTGACATGAACACCGACAACTTACCTTTAGGGATTAAGCAACGCTTAGCTTTATCGTGTTCACTGTTGCATGAACCAGCAATTCTTTTTTTAGATGAACCAACCTCAGGAGTGGATCCAATAGCAAGACGAGAATTTTGGCAACGAATTAATCTGTTAGCAGCGCAAGGTGTTACGATTTTAATTACCACTCATTATATGGATGAGGCAGAATATTGTGATCGTTTAGTATTAATGTCATTAGGTGAAATTCTTGCTCAAGGAACTCCAGCCGAAATACGCGCTATGACAGTCACTAAAGAGATAACTCATCCTACAATGGAGGATGCCTTTATTCATTTAATTGAATCTCACGAAAAAGATATTCGGAGAGCATCTTGAATAAACAGCGTTTAACAGGACTCATAAAGAAAGAATTTATTCAAATCATCCGTGATCCTTCAGCAATTGCTATTGCTTTTGTTATGCCTGTCATTCTCTTATTTATCTTTGGTTATGGTGTCTCGTTAGATGCACATCATGTTCCTGTTGCGATAGTTGTAGATCAGCCCACACATGAAAGTAGTGAGTTTATAGCGGGGCTTAATCAGTCAGATTATTTCACTCCACAATACTTCTCATCTATGAGTGACGCTCAACAAGCCGTAATAGCCCATCAAGTAAATGCAATACTATGGCTACGTGATGATTTTGCTAAGAATCTCTACCAGAGTAAAACAGCGCCTATTTCCACTCTCATTAATGGTACCGACGCCAATAACGCTCACCTAATAGAAGGCTACTTGCAAGGAGTATGGCAGGTATGGTTAACACAATATGCAACCTATCATGCCAAACCTTTTATTATTCCTGTATCTACACAATCAAGAATTTGGTTTAACCCCGCACTAAGAAGTCGCGATTACCTTGTTCCTGGGTTAATTGCAGTCATCATGACATTAATTGGTGCCTTATTAACTGCTTTGGTTGTGGCTCGAGAGTGGGAACGTGGCACCATGGAAGCTTTAATGGCAAGTCCGGTGAGTATGAGTGAAATCTTACTTGGCAAGCTTATTCCTTATTTTATTATGGGTATGGGAGGAATGTTATTATCCGTAGCTCTAGCAGTTACCCTATTTCATGTACCTTTAAGAGGTAGTCTTTTCATCTTACTAATACTCTCTGCATTATTTTTGTTGGTTGCTTTAGGGATGGGACTACTCATATCAAGTATTGCTAAAAATCAGTTTGTAGCAGGTCAAATCGCTATTATTGTTACCTTTTTACCTGCGTTTATTTTGTCGGGTTTTGTTTTTGATATTCACTCAATGCCTGTTCCTATACAAGTGATAACCCATATTGTTGCAGCACGCTATTATGTATCTATTTTACAAACTCTTTTCTTGGCAGGAGACATATGGCCTATTTTAATTAATAACGGTATAGCGCTTCTTGTCATGGCCATCTTTTTTTTAGGGTTAACATGGCGACGTTCACGTAAGAGGTTAGATTAATGTTGCTACGCATATGGGCATTAGTCATCAAAGAGTTTTTATCTCTTGTACGTGATAAAAAAAGTCGATTTGTATTAATCGGTCCCCCACTTATTCAATTACTGGTTTTTGGTTATGCCTCAACATTCGACTTAAATCATATCCCTTACGCCATTTTTAATGAAGATGTAGGATTTGCCTCAAGGCAATTAGTAGCGCGTTTTGAAGGTGCGCCCTCTTTTGAAAAAGCCCATGTTTTAACACAAGAAAAAGAGATTGGTCCAATAATAGATAAGCAAGAAGTATTAATGGTTATTCATATACCTATAGACTTTACTAAAAATTTATTAAATCATCAAAGTGCCTCATTACAAATCATTATTGATGGACGTAATTCTAATACTGCCACTTTGGCATTGAATTATGCCAATAACATTGTGTTAAATTTTAATCAGTTTTGGGCAAATACTTACCAATGGGGAACGACGCCAAGTGAATTAATAGTTCGACCTTGGTTTAACACCAATTTACTTTCACGTTGGTTTATAGTGCCTGGGATAGTGAGCTTACTGACTTTAGTTATTACCTTACTTGTCACTGGGCTATCCGTCGCCAGGGAGAGAGAACAAGGTACATTTGATCAGCTACTGGTCACACCGTTTACCCCAACAGAAATTTTGATAGGAAAAGCATTACCGGGGCTTATTATTGGAGCTTTAGAAGGCTTTCTTATTGTCATTCTCGCTATTTATTGGTTCAAAGTTCCCTTTGTTGGCAGCATCATAGCGTTAGCGATAGGTCTTTTTTTATTTCTACTTGCAGCCATTGGTATAGGTTTGATGATTTCATCTCTATCGCTTACTCAACAACAGGGGTTACTAGGCGTATTTCTATTTTTAGTTCCCTCAATTATTTTATCCGGCTTTGCAACACCTATCGCTAATATGCCACTACTTGTTCAGAAATTGACATTAATTAATCCCATGCGATATTTTTTAATTATTGTTAGAGGTGTGTTTTTGCAAGGAGATAGAGTTATTGATCTATGGCCACAATTTTGGCCATTAGCGTTAATCGCACTCTTCACCATGACTATCGCAACCTGGCTCTTTCGTCATCGTATATAACCTGCATTATTGATCTAACCATTTTTTTCCCTAATCTCTGATTAAGTGTATCTTTTTATTATTAGGGTAAACAATGAGCTTACATTCTCCAATCCCATATTTAAACGCCAGACGCGAATGGGATGAACGTTATGGAGACAGTCTTAATCAAGTTCAGCAATGGCGTAGGGTGGCTTATGTAGCTCTGATTCTATGTGCGATTTGTGTTATGGGAGTGCTATGGCTTGCTAGCCAAAGTCATATCAAGCCCTACGTGATAGCTCTTGACCGGTTAGGTGCGCCAATTGGTTATGCAAATCCAGTATCAACTAGCAGTATCAATGACCGAATTATTGAGGCGAGTGTAGCTAATTGGGTATGGCAAGCTCGTAGCGTACTACCAGAAGTCACGGCAGAAAAAATCTTACTTGATCGGGTATATGCTCAAATAGGCGCCAATGCAGTAGCTGAACTTGACGACTGGTACAAAAAACATAGTCCCTTTAATCAAGATGGGATAACAGTCTCACCCTCTATTATGAGCGTTTTACCTATCAGTAAAAATACCTGGCAGGTCACATGGAATGAAAAATCTTACCATCATAATCAACTAATCAACGAAACACACTGGAAAGGAAATGTGATTATAGGCTTATCACAAGCTTTAACAGACAAACCCAAAGTAATGCTCTATAACCCCCTTGGTATCTATATTAGTCAGTTTAACTGGACACAGATACTAACTAATTAAGGAGAAGATAATGAACAACACAATACCATTTATCTGTTTAATGACGATTGGGTTAACCAATTATATTTATACGTCTAACGTTAGCGCTGAATCAATCAATCCTAAAAGTGGTGTATTAAATATAGAAACTAATATAAATAACCAGAATAAGAACCCATTACCTCTTGCAGAGCCCTTTAATAAAGTGAGTAATTCCACGTCAGAGTCAGGAGAAATACTCTATCCCTATGGCCACTCACATCCAACCATTGAATGTGCTCCTTTACATATTTGTGTTATTCATTTAATGGCGAATGAGAAGATTAATAATCTATCTCTGGGAGATACCGTACGCTGGATTATACAAACAGGACAAGCCGGCTCCCGTGCAGTGGTAATGGTAAAACCAACAGAAGACAAACTTAATACTAATTTAGTTATAACCACGTCATTGGGTAGAATTTATTATCTTAATTTGGTTTCAACCACTAACCACTATTTACCTATGGTTGGATTTTATGATCCTGATGAAATAATTCAACATGTATTAGATCAACAAGAAAAAATTACAGCGCAAAAGAAAGAAGTCATCGCTACCCTTCCTTCAGTGAATCCACAAGATATTGATTTTAATTATTGGTGTGAGGGAACAGAACCGCTCCCTGATAGAGTATTTTCCTCACTAGGGAAAGTATTTATTCAATTACCAACAGAGTGGATTGACGGAAAAGCACCTGCTTTATTTATTGTTGAAAATGGCAAAGAAGTATTAACAAACTATGAAATTAATCATCATTACTATGTAGTCAATCATCTGTTTAAAGAAGCACACTTAATTTTAGGTAGTGGTGATAACCAACAAACTGTCACAATTCATGCAGGCAAACGTCCTTTATTTGGTAATTTATTTAATTAAAGGATACCTATGTGGCCTTGGCTTAATAAAATCATTAGTAACAATGATGATCAATTAGAAAAAGTCATCCCGGTACTCAACGATACAGGAAAACGACTATTACCTAGAACCAAATGGATCCTATTAGGAGTAATTGGATTAGTAGTTACACTACTAACAATAGGTATCCTTACGGCAGGACAACAACATACGCTTCAAGAGAATTTTTTTGATAATAATCCCTCTTCAATAGGAATGGCCACACCACCTAGCCCTCCCCCTCTTATCACCCACCAAGATATAAACAACAAAGACGAAGACTCACGCCACAATGATACTATCCACACACCCACTACAACAGTAAGTAAAGACCCAACCCTAACAACTCTTAATCAGCATCAAACATGGCTAAGAGATCACTATTATCAACGACAAGAATCAATCATAACGAATTACGAAAGAGCTTTAAATGCACCCTTAGTTGGTGAAGGAGTCAATCGTACTAATATATCCCCAAGTATTAATACACCAAATCTTATTAAATCATCGCTTAATAGAGTAACTAAAGATAACTCAAATCAAGAAGACGAGTTTGTTGATCAGATATCTAAAAAAGGTGATGGAAATACATCAACAAGTCAATTAATACCAGCACGGGGTGAACATGAAATAGTGGCAGGAAGCATTTTGAATGCTGTTTTAATTACCGAAATTAACTCAGACTTACCTGGGGTTATAACAGCACAAATCAGTCAAAATGTGTTTGATTCATTGCATCCTGATTTAATACTTATTCCACAAGGGAGTAAATTAATTGGTCGTTACGATAACCGAATTGCATATGGGCAACAAAGAGTGTTTGTTGCGTGGAATGCTTTGATTTTTCCAGATGGTTCTACATTTAATTTAAAAGGATTGATTGCCACAGATAATAAAGGTCAATCAGGATTAAATGATCAAGTTGATAATCATACAGGACGTCTATTTGGTAGCGCCTTACTTATCTCTATGTTAGGAGTTGGAGCGCAATTATCCCAACCACAGAATAGTTCAATCTTAACGAGCCCCAATAGCGGTCAACTTGCGGCAGGTGCCAGTGCAAATGAGCTTAACATGGTGGGCAGTCAACTGTTACAAAAAAATCTCACAATTTCACCAACCTTGATTATCAGAGCAGGCACAGAATTTACTGTAATGGTTAATCAAACACTATTATTACCGGTTTATAATCATGATTAGAAAAAAAGTAGATACCAGTCATAATCCTCAACCACAGCTTCTAGCGCCTAGTGATTTACCTAAAGACGACTTGTCTCAACAATTATGGATAAGACTACGTTACATTAGTCCAATAACAAGACTCATTATTATTAGGATGGTATATGAAGGTCTTAGCTCTTCACTCATATTTCATTGGTATCGTCTTCGTCAACAATTAACTCCATATGACACTTTTATCGCTATTCGTCCTATTCTAGATAGACCAAATAATCATTTTTTAGAAAGTGTATATCAAGAAGTATCCTTGTTAGAGTTTAAAACCAAAGATCCTACAGTGACTTGTGTTGAGAATAGTCATTCGCCACAACAGTTATCAACTTCAGTCAAAAAATCTATTAAATCATGTTAAAAACTTATTTTATAGATGGAGATAAGGGAGGAATTGGTAAAACATTGCTTTGTCATTTATTAGTGGATTTTTATTTACAAAGTAATCGATTAAATGAACAAAAAAACCATCCTTTGATACTATTTGACGCTGATTTGGTAAATAAAGACTTTTCAACTTATCCAATCCGTCGCCATGATGGAAAGCTTATACCTTGCTTTGTAATTGATCTATCAATTATTGAGGGTTGGCAATTCTTAGAACGTAAATTATCACGCCATGTTAAAAACAATCAATCTGTCAGAGCAATCATTAATTGTCCTAATAATTTAATTACTTGTATTAAACAATGTGATCCTCATGAGGTAGGAGCAATTATGTCTCGTATTAATATGCTTCCTTTATGGATATTTAACAGAAGTCCATTATGCCTACTAAATCTACAAGAACGCCAAAGACTTCTCCCGCTCAATTATGAACAGGGAGTAGCGATATTAAATTTATATTTTGGTCATCAAAATGAATTTCTACATTGGAATGTATCTCAATGTCGTCATTCATATGTAACAAATGGGAAATGGATAGAAGTCACTCTTCCCTGCTTAAATCAGGTTATCAGTGGCTCATTTGGTGGTATGCAAATCGATAATTGGTTTGAGTACGGTTATAACGGGACACAACCCAGCTTGGGGCTAAAACTAGCATTCAATTGTTTTCTTAATAAAAGTCGTAAGACATTATCAGAAATTGAATTACTAGAGGTGGTATGAGTATACGAGATGAGGTTTGGCAAGCATTTCTTGGCAGAGCATTAAGTCAAGAAGAAATACAGGTTCAAGCACTACTGTGTGACACTCTTCAGCTACAAGATAATGATCCATTCTGGGGAGTTGTTACCTTTTTTTATTACCAGACCACACAACTACGAATACAACAGCAAAACATTCATAAAGAGTTAACTGATGAACTACATCTTTTACAAGAAAATACCCAACCAACTAATACTGCTTGTAGTGACAATCCATTAGTCATAGAAGACCAGCCTGTTGATAATACACACAATAAAAAATTCATATTGATATTTAAGCTTGAACATTATCTACTTATAGCATTGTTAGTTATGACTCTCATGAGCTTAGTATTTACCATCAAACGTCCACCGGTTATTTCCTATATACCCTCTATTCACGATGAGCTAATAAACTGGGGAAATATGAACCCACAAGCAAAAGAAGCTCTGCTAACTTGTAAGTTTAGTAGCCAAAGTCGCATTGTTGAACAACATCATCAGCGTATTTGTTATCCCGCTGGTGAGGGGGTTGGTTATTACCTTAATTCGGTAATGCATTGAAAAAACTTAATTTTTCCTTTGCGTACAACATAGTTTTCTCTGCATTACTGGGTGGACTATGGTTAATAAAAGGATGGGGAATAGTCTTTTCTCCATTTGTTATTGTTGTGATAAAACATGGTAGTAGATATGAACGTGTCTTTTTAGCATTAATATATTTTGCCTTCGGTTCTTATGGTTTAGTAGATGCTTATCAACGTTTTTTTCATGACCACAACCCCTACCTAGCAGTTTCATGTTGGTTAAGCTGCTCATTTTTACTTGCTATTCCTTGGTTTTGGTATAGCAGTACTGTACGTTTATTGATTATTCTCCTACTAGAAGCCATTCCTCCTATTGGTATTATCGGCTGGCTTTCACCTATGCATGCGTTAGGTTTCTGGTATCCAGGTACAGGATCTCTTGGGCTAGTGCTGGGAATAATTACTTTTATCCTGATTGATAGGAGTCATTGGAAAGGTTTAATCTGTTGTCTAGCTATAAGCTGCGCTGTTAACTTAACGTTCACGTCTCCCCTACCTCCACCAAATTGGCAAGGAGCCAATACTCAGATTAAACCAACTTTAACCAGTATAGAAGCTACTCAATACATTACAAGATCGTTATTTAAACTCAGAGAAACCCGTAATACATTAGTCGTTTATCCAGAAACTGTTATAAATAACTGGCAATTAGGTACACGAGTACAACTTGAGCATAACTTACCATTTGATGGGACTATATTATTAGGCGTAACTCTCTGGAATAAAGGTGGTTTAGAGGATACAGTAGTAATGATTAATCATGGCCATGCAGATACGACACCTAAGTTTTATAGTGTATTACCTACACCTTTATCGATGTGGAATCCGTTTTTGATAGTAAGTTATCATGCACATTGGTGGCCAATCACAAGAAAAATTGAAGGTAAACAGGTAAACGCCATTATTTGTTATGACCAACTTCTTGTATGGCCATGGTTAACCTTATTTTTTACTCAACCACAGGTTATTTTAGCTATCAGTAATGAGTGGTGGGCTACTAACTCATTTATTCCTGACATACAGTCTCGTTGTCGACAATCATGGTCTAGACTATTAGGTCGTCCAATTATTGAAGCGCGTAATTTGTCAAAAAATAACTAACCTCATTATATTTGTGACATATGTCAATACAACATTAGGAGAACTATCACTACAAATTCAGTATAGCTATCTCTATATTTCCCCCAAAACAATACCTACAATCAATTGAAATTAACCATATAGGAGTATTAGGATGGCTAACTTGTCATTACACCGTTTAATCCCTATTCATTGGGTATTTAGAGACCCGCAACAGCCAAGAAAACAATTTCAAGAAGACGGTATTAATGATTTATCCAATAATATAAAACAGTTTGGCATATTACAACCTCTACTTGTACAGCAAAATAGTGTAGAGAACTTTACACTTCTGTGTGGAGAAAGACGGCTAATTGCTGCTAAACAAGCAGGTCTTAAAGAAATTCCGGTTATTATTCACCCCAAAACAGACTCATCAATCCTATCAAGGCTCATTCAATATTCTGAGAATATTTTTAGAGAAGGACTAACCCCTCTTGAAACCATTGATTTAATTGTCAAGCTTACCAATGAAGGCGTGAGTACGCTTCAATTGGCACAACTATTAGGTAAACGTCATGATTGGATACAAGGCCATTTATTAGCAAATACCCCACTTTACCGATCTTTATTTGAGAGTGGCAGATTAAGAAGTGTTTCCGTATTGTTGGTCTTCAAAAGTTTGCCACCACGAGCACAGAATAAATTATTAACCGAATCGGGAGTCATTACATCAACACAGTGCCAAAAAATTAGACAATACTATAATCAACCCGAAAAACAAAGAGAATTGCCTATACTCAGTTCTATTACAGAGAATGAAAGTATGGTTAAGAGTCCACTTCCAGTTCGTTCAACAATTACTATTCCTCTGAATCCAATATGGTTAACTGGTTTTAATAGTAAAAAAGCACTTATTCAAACCATTGAAAAGATAGTAAACAAACATTTACTTGGCGAATTAAAACAAGCATGACAACTATGTTATGGAATGACTTATTTAATAACTTAAATAAAGCTGACTTTAAGCGTATCGAAAGACATTCTTCTCTGACTCTAATTGATATCGAACAAGAAGCACGCTTAATATGTTGGCAAATTGTAAGTGGTAATACTCAATTTGATTCTACAAAAGGAAGTATACAGGCATTTATTATGGGCAAATTATGGGGATTATCCTATCGTAATCCTCTTAATAATTGTTCATTACCAGTTGATAATCAAACAGAGGAGATGAATGTAGAGAATTTAATTGACTATATACAACAGCGGCAAAATGAATCCACAGATGATCCATTATCACAGTTAATTGAAAGAGAAGATAATCAAGAACTTGAACAATACCAGCTACAATTCAGATTAAGAGCGCAACACATATTAAACGATAAAGACAATAATTTCTTAGCGTTATCTCTGTCACTCAACATCACTGAACTCTCTCAACTGTTTTCAATTACCCCGCGCGCTGTCAGATATAGACAACAGACATTAATTAAAAAGATAACTCAGTTAAACGATAAAAAAAGTCGGTAATTTAAAAAAATCGATATAATTAGATTTTTAATTTTTATATCGTGTTGTCATGAAAACCTTACAAGATATTGTTCCTTTATCAATACGTCAGTTAGTAACCCAAGTGCAACAAGGAGAAATTTCTCCACATGAAATTATTCAGGCTTACTACTCTGGCATTGAATATCTTGAGCCTAAAATTCATGCGTGGAAAACACTTGATCCTGAAAATATTAAAAAGCAATTGTCTTTATTTGAATCAGAGATAGATCTACTCTCCTTACCCTTAGCTGGTATCCCTATTGGTGTTAAAGATCTAATTAATACAAAAGATCTTCCCACCTCCTATGGTTCTGCTATGTATGAAGGTTATCAACCGAAAGAAGACGCTCCTTTAGTTAAACGTTACCGAGAATTAGGTGGAATAATTCTAGGAAAAACAGTAACAACTGAATTTGCATTTTTAAATCCTGGTCCCACCATTAATCCTGTCTCTCTTAATATTGGCACCACAGTCACTCCAGGTGGTTCATCCAGTGGTTCGGCTGCAGCTGTTGCTTGTGCTATGACACCCTTAGCCTTTGCAACACAAACCGCGGCATCAATAACACGCCCGGCAGCATTTTGTGGTGTTGTCGGATATAAACCCACATTTGGCACACTTGATTTAACAGGAGTTAAACCACTTAGTCCCAGCCTTGATACGCTTGGTATGATGGGTTTACGCGTCGATGATGTGGCTTATGCCGTTGGTGCATTAATTAATCAAGAATTAATGGACTTTTCAATTGCTCCTCCTGTCATTGGCTTTATAGAAGAGCCGCTGTGGGCTGATATTTCCTATGATGCCAAGAGAGTGTTAGAACTCGCCAAACAAATCCTAATCAAACAAGGGTTAACCATTAAACCCATTCACTTAAAGGAACTCGGTGAACAACTAAATAATGCTCAAGAAACTATCATGTACAGTGAAATGGCCCGCTCATTAGAAAGTGAGTGGCAACAGGCACGAGATCAAATTAGTCCAAAACTTAGACTCTATATAGAAAAAGGTAAGGCTATTCATCAAGATCAATTAAATAGTGCTTTTGAACAACAACAAATCGGCCGCGAAACGCTAAAGCAACTATTTAATGATGTCGATATACTGATTGCACCAAGCACGTTAGGTGAAGCCCCCGATGGCTTAGAGAGTACTGGTGATCCCGTTATGAGTCGATTATGGACACTACTAGGAAATCCAACTTGTCATCTACCTATTGGTTATAGTTTAAGAAAACTCCCACTAGGCCTGACTCTGATTGGTAATGTTAATAAAGATAAACAATTATTAAGTTACGCGCATCAATTAGAAAGTCTGTTTAGCGCTAGCTAATATAGATAACAAAAAGATAATAATGTTTAATAACCATAATCCAGATCAATCCAACGCAGCGAAACTCTATCGTAATTTATTTATTTCATTCGTTGTTTTCTCTGCATCTTTAGTGGGTATCTTGTTACTCAATAACACTATTCTCACATTGGACTTAATGATTATGATTTTGAGTAATGTGGTTTATCTTTATTTTTTAGCCCAATTAGCTACACTTTCTAAGAAAAATCCATTGTATTGGATTATTGCAGCAATCGTATTTTTTCCATTTGGTGTGGCTATTACTTTTTTTAGAATGCGCTTGATCAGTATTTCAAACAAATGGAGTCGTTAACCTAATACTGTACTGATTTAATACTAAAAATTGAGTGAGCTCATTTTGATATGATAAAAAAAGTATTTATATTATTTGTTTTTTTCTTACTAATTTGGACGGATAACGTCATGGCTGTTGAAGAACCCCACTATATTGTTTTATATAAACAAGATAATTTTGAAGTTCGCGAATATCCTCCTTTGTTAATAGCAAAAACTGTTGTCACGGGTGATATGAGTGAGGCATCAAGAAAAGGGTTTCAACTGATAGCTGATTATATTTTTGGTAACAATCAGTCAAGTAACGCTGATCAAACTACAAAAATAAGTATGACCGCCCCAGTTTCTATTTCACCTGAGTTAACTCAATCGACTAATTCACCTATAACCATTCAACCTACTCTCGTAACACAACATTTTGTTAATGCAAAAACATGGCAGGTTAGCTTTGTCATGCCTAGCGAATATAACTTACTGACTATTCCTAAACCTAATAATCCTTCAGTTCAATTAATTCAATTACCTAAGCGCTACTTTGTGATAAATCGTTATTCCGGGTTAAATACGAGCGATAAGATCACTCTCAAAATTGAGGAATTATCTGAATGGGCTAAGGGACGTGCCTATGTTGTTTCAGGAGAAGCCCAACTTGCACGCTATAACCCTCCCTGGACTCTACCTATGTTTAGAAGAAACGAGATTTTTCTTGAGATTACTAAACCAAATTAGATAACTGCAATAGGCTTATAAAAAAAGTACAAAAAAAAGAGAACCAAGGAGACAGTTCTCTGAAACGGGAAGAGGGAGTAGACTTCCCGATTTGGCTTCCCGTGGTTAGTTGAGTTCACTATACTCCTAATAAATAAAATAATCATATTTATTTTTAACAATTAGTACGAAACCGTATTATCAATCTTTACCATGTTTCAGTGTGTTACCAAGGTAAATCATCCCCGTTGTATGATTTAAACGAACCTGACTCTTCTCTTTCTACATTCAGGAGCACAGATAACATATCCTGGCATGCCGCTTCAGGCTCTCTACCAATACGCTCCCCATTAAACGGACGAGATAAATTGGATTTCACTGTACCTGGATGAAGAGCAATTAAAGCACTATTAGGTTGAGTTCGTTTTAATTCTATAGATGCTGTTTTTATGATCATATTTAAAGCAGCTTTGGATGCCCTATAACTAAACCATCCGCCTAAACGATTATCACTAATACTGCCAACTTTAGCTGATAAGGTGGCATATACCCCACCCTCACGGTCTAAGAGATTAGAAAAATATTTAATTGTTAGTGCAGGGCCAATACTGTTAATTAAAAACTGCTGAGAGAGTTGAACTTCATTTAAATCTTTCAGTCTTTTTTCAGGGAGCCAATTCTCTGTATGAAGTACCCCAATTGTATTAATGATTAATTGAAATGGCTCTTTATTGTTTAGAGTCTCAAATGCCTGTTGTATTGTTTCAGGATATAAATAATTGATAGAAGGGACAGAATGACGGTTTATTCCTATTACATCAAGGCATTGATCGTAACTATTCAATAAGTTTATAAAAGCAGTTCCAATCGTGCCTGAAGAACCTATAATGAGTGCTCTAAACGGTTTGGATATTAATGGCATAATTTTAATTTAACTATTTAAATCAATCATATACTTTAACTCAATGATTACAAAAGAAGAAGATATATCGAGAATAATTGAAATGGCGTGGGAAGATAGAACGCCATTTGAAGCCATCGAATCTCAGTACAAGTTAAGTGAAAAAGAAGTCAAAGCTTTTATGCGTAAATATCTTAAAGCTAAATCGTATAAACTATGGCGTGAAAGAGTGACAGGTCGAAAAACAAAACATATACAATTACGCTCTAACGAAATTACCCGCGCCTATTGTCCAACTCAATATAAACAAAAATAATTTTAAACTTACTAATTCGTTATACTGTCCTAAAGAGGAAGATAGTTTTTTTTATTTTGCTAACTATTAGTGAGGATATATCTAAATGAATATTAAATTAACTTTAATAAAGTTCATAACAAGCGTTTTTATTGCCAGTGTCGCTCTAAGCGCTTCAGCACAATCAATTAACGTGACACTTAACGGTACCCAAGAAGTTCCAACAGTAAATACTCAGGCGTCAGGTAAGGCAGAAATTACGGTAGATGAAGATGGTTCTATATCAGGTAAGATTTTAACTAATCATATCAAAGGAACCATGGCCCATGTTCATGAGGCTGCAAAAGGTCAAAATGGTCCAGTTATAATCAAATTCTCTAAAGTTGATGACGATACATGGATGATTCCATCTGGAACAAAACTCAGTGCAGAACAAATGAAAAGTTTGAAAGACGGTCATCTTTATGTAAATGTTCATAGTAATGAACATAAATCAGGTGAAATTAGAGGACAACTTCTACCATAAACAAATTAATTAGGCATATCACTCTGGTAGTTTAATGAGTGATATGCCTAGCAAAACACTCTCACCACTTTCTTAACTGATATCCCATAGTCAGTAATCTAAACTGTATCTGTTAAAAACCAAATAAACTTTTTATTTGAATAGTCATCTATTAATTGACACATATCATGGTTATTTAGTGTTAATGTGCATACTCTAATTATAATAAAATAATTATCGATTATAATTAAGTTACTTAGATTCACACACGAAGTGCAACACGGGTTAAGGATTCCTGAAACACCTGATTCGGTGTTTTGAACCCCAATCTCTTTCGAGGCCTGTTGTTTAATTTATTTTCAATCATTCTAATTTCATCTT
>JAJZPN010000027.1 GCA_021811145.1 Pseudomonadota bacterium | reverse complement strand
ATACAACACTTGAAAAAGGATTGACATTAATTATTGATATTCCACAAATTAATGATGTAGCAGAAGCAATAACCGATGCGTTTACTTGTGCTAATGAGTTGGTTGCAAACTTTGGTGGAGTGGTGGTTGACGACAATCTAAAACCTTTAGGTATAAAGCAGATTGAAAGTATTAAAAAACAAATGGATAAAGTTCATCAAAGTATGAATGAGTTTGGGATAATTCCTGGACAGCCTGTAGCTAAAAAATTGTTTGCAATGTAATGGTAGATGATATTGAAACAAAGCTCAAAGGGCTTAGACAAATCATTGATTCGCATAACTATCAATATTATGTTCTAGATCAGCCCTCTATTCCTGATGCGGAATATGATCGATTATTTAGAGAGCTCATTGAGCTTGAGAAAACCTATCCACAGTATCTCACTCCAGATTCCCCGACGCAAAGAGTAGGAGCAAGCCCTAAAGAAGGCTTTATTGAAGTTGTCCATCGACTGCCCATGTTGTCATTAAATAATGGGTTTAGCGAAGAAGACGTATTTAACTTTGATCGTCGTGTTCGTGAGGGGTTGAATAATGATCAAGTTTATTACGCCTGCGAACCAAAATTTGATGGTCTGGCCGTTAGTTTGATTTATGAAAACGGATTACTGACGCAAGGAAGTACACGTGGTGATGGGGAGCGAGGAGAGGATGTTACTCTCAATTTAAAAACCATACGCTCTATCCCTTTGAGGTTGTTTACTGATTCCCCTCCGCCAGTACTCGAGGTACGCGGTGAAGTACTAATGTTCAACGAGGATTTTGAACAGCTAAACGAGACACAACACAAAAAAGGAGAAAAGCTTTTTGCTAATCCACGAAACGCTGCAGCAGGGGCTTTACGTCAACTAGACTCCGCTCTAACTGCAAAAAGAAAGCTATCGTTTTTTGCATATGGATTAGGGGTATTGGAAGGAAGAGATCATCCTCTGACCCATTCATCTTTAATGGATTGGCTCGTTTCTATGCATTTTCCAGTTTGTGACATTAGAGATGTGGTGGTTGGAGTACAAGGCTTAATGGGTTACTTTAATAAATTAACTACATTAAGACCAACTTTACCGTATCAAATTGATGGCGTGGTGTATAAGGTAAATGATTTTAACCAACAGCAACAACTAGGCTTTGTCTCAAGGGCTCCTCGATTTGCCCTAGCTCATAAGTTTCCAGCAGAGGAAGCGGTGACGGAGGTGGTTGGGATAGATGTGCAAGTTGGCAGAACAGGAGCGTTAACTCCTGTAGCGCGCTTAAAACCCGTCTTTGTAGGTGGGGTAACTGTTACTAATGCCACCTTACATAATGAAGATGAGTTAAAAAGAAAAGACGTTCGAGTAGGGGATAGCGTTTGGGTAAGACGTGCAGGGGACGTCATTCCCGAAGTGGTAGGTGTGATTCTTGAGAAACGACCTGCTGGACTGATCACGTTTACTATGCCTACGCATTGCCCTGTTTGTGGCAGTAGTGTGTTTCGTCACCACGATGAAGCAGCATTAAGGTGTAGTGGTGGGTTATATTGTCCTGCACAAAGGAAACAGTCTATTGTTCACTTTTGTCATCGACGAGCAATGAATATTGAAGGGTTAGGTGATAAAAGAGTTGATCAGTTTGTAGAGTTGGGATTATTAAAAACACCAGCTGATATTTATTATCTATCTCGTGATGCATTAATTGAATTACCCTTGTTTGGTGAAAAATCCATTGATAATTTGTTAGAAGCAATTGAGAAGAGTAAAAAAACCACATTACCTCGTTTTATTTTTGCCTTAGGAATTCGCAATGTCGGAGAGGCAACAGCAAAAGATTTGGCGAATTATTTTGGTGATATCAAGACGTTAATGACTGCTAATCAAGAACAATTGCTAGCGGTGAAAGACGTAGGCCCTGTGATTGCAGAATCAATAGTGGATTTCTTTGCGGAAGAACACAATCGTGATGTAATTAACAAGTTACTCCTAGCAGGGATAAATTGGCCACACATTGTGAGGACTCAAAGTCATGCTTGCTCAGGAAAGACCTTCGTCTTAACTGGTACTCTACCTCATTTAAGCCGTGATGAAGCAAAACTTAAAATCGAAGAGATAGGTGGAAAAGTGTCATCTAGTGTATCTAGTAAAACTAATTTTGTAGTAGCAGGTACAGAAGCGGGAAGTAAATTAGACAAAGCCATTGAATTAGGAATTAAAATACTCAATGAAGATGAGTTCTTGGAATTAATTAAGACAGGACATGAATAATATGAAACCTATTAGAAAAGCTGTATTTCCTGTAGCGGGATTGGGGAGCCGTTTTTTACCAGCCACTAAAGCCAGTCCAAAGGAAATGTTGCCGATTGTTGATAAGCCCCTAATTCAATATGCTGCTGAGGAAGCGGTGGCTGCGGGTATTACTGAGCTGATTTTTGTTACCGGTCGCGGTAAAAGGGCTATTGAGGACCATTTTGATAAAGCCTATGAATTAGAGGCAGAACTTGAACAACGTGGCAAAACTAAGTTACTTGAAAACGTACGGGGTTTATTACCTAAGAATGTTAGTTGCGTTTATGTACGTCAACCAGAGGCCTTAGGATTGGGACATGCTATTTTATGTGCAGAGCCCTTGGTTGGTGATGAACCCTTTGCTATTTTGTTGGCTGATGACTTAATTGACGCCAAAAAGCCTGTATTAAAGCAAATGGTTGATTTATATAATCAAACAGGTTCCTCGGTGTTGGGAGTACAGCAAGTGGCTCGTGAAGAGACAAAGCAGTATGGTATTGTTGCTACCCAAGAAAAGAACACACTTCAAAAAATTATTGAAATTGTAGAGAAACCCGAACCGGAAAAAGCGCCCTCCACTTTAGGGGTTGTAGGACGTTATCTGTTAACCCCAGAAATCTTTGATTATTTGAGACAAACGCAACCAGGTAGCGGTGGTGAAATTCAACTAACAGATGGCATTGCACGATTATTAAAAGATCAAGATGTATTGGCTTTACCTTTTGATGGAATACGCTATGACTGTGGGAGTAAGTTGGGGTATTTAAAAGCGACTATGGCCTTTGGTGTAAGACATCACGAGGTGGGAGAACAATTCCTGGACTGGTTAAAATTACATGAAGGCTCTTATGGCAATTAAACCAGTTCTACGAATGGGACATCCGCTGCTGCGACAAGTTGCTGCTCCTGTTGATCGTTTCAATACCCCAGAATTGATGTCTTTATTAGAAGATATGTTTGATACGATGGCTCATTTGGATGGTGCAGGACTTGCGGCACCTCAAATAGGAGTTAGCTTACGTGTGGTTATTTTTGGAGTAAAACATAATCCACGTTACCCAGATGCAGGGGAAGTCCCCTTAACTGTTTTAATTAATCCAATTATCACTCCCTTAACAGATGAGTTAGAAGAAGATTGGGAAGGGTGCTTGTCTGTTCCGGGACTAAGAGGACGTGTGCCTCGTTACACAGCAATCCGCTACCAAGGCAAAGATGAGCATGGCAATACTATTGACCGCACTGTGTCAGGATTTCATGCGCGTGTTGTTCAACATGAGTGTGACCATCTTGACGGTGTACTCTATCCCATGAGAATACGTGATTTTAACTCATTTGGCTTTTCACAAGAGCTCGGTATAAATACTCCAGACGATTGATTTTTAACGTTTTTTTAAAAAGACGATAAATTCTTCTTGCGCTCTTTTAAAAAATGGGTAAAATTCCCATTTACGGCACACTACCTAAGGGAGAGCAATCATGGGGTTTTTAACGCAAAAGAAATGGACTGGAATTATCGTATTTTTATCTTTAATAGGGTTGGCTTCCTGCGGGGGTGGTGGGGGAGGGGGAACCACAAGTTCTGCTACCCCAACTTCATTACAATCTACTGCAACGGTTTCCAATGGAACGGTTACAGCGTTAGGTAGTGTTTTTGTTAATGGACACGAGTTTGATACTTCTTCAGCCAATATTGTGGATGCAGATACCGGTATTATTAATAGCTCATCACTCAATTCTGTTCTGGTTAGTAGCGGCTTACTATCCCCTGTAGTGGGAATGACGGTAGCAGTGAATTCAGCTACCAATAGTACTCTTGCAGTACCTGTGGCAAAAGAAGTAAGAATTGCGCCTTTAGTTCGTGGTTATGTTGATGCCAGTGATATGACAGCAGGCACCATCACTGTAATGGGGCAAACCATTCAGATTACATCAAGTACATCTTTTACAGATAAACGAACCTGTACGACAACTAACTCATGTAATCCTTCTGTTACAGGTCAAAGTAATTTACAAAGTACGAGTGGAGGGGTATCAGGAACTTACGTAATTGTTTACGGCTACTCTTATGCGCAGCCAGGATCCTCAATGGCACAAATCGTCGCAACTATGGTAAGTGCTTGGGATGAAAATAATGCCGTATTTACACAAGCCTTTACTACAGATTCGGGAGCAACAACAGAGCTTTATCCATTTAAAGTTTCAGGATTAGTTAGCTTAGCTAATAGTGTTTATACAATTGGTAGTGAAACTATAAATATCAGTAACACTACTTCATGTTTTGTGAATGGTGTCTCAGGTTCTTGTTCCTCTATTACTAATGGGTCAACACTTTCTGCTCGTGGTACAACAGCACCAAGCGGAAATGTATTTACGCCTCTTGTAATTAATGCATTCACTGGAACAAATGCAATTAACCCAGGTGGTTCAACTCTACAAGTGGGCCAAACTGTAGAAATTGAGGGGACTGTTTCATCAATTTCTGGTACCAATTTTGTTGTGAGAGGTATCACTATTGATGGGAGTCAATTAACAACTGGATTTCCTACAATTGGAGCAAAAGTAGAGTTTACGGGTACGGTAAATGCAAATGGTTCAATTGTTGCATCGGCAGTGCAGTCTGAACTCTCCTCATCGTTACCGAGAACCATTTATACTGCACCAATAACAGTTGCTGCTATAACAAGTGGTGCAGTTGCAGCAAGTAATTGCGCAGCGTCTTTACCCACTTATACAGTAACAATTTTAGGGCAACCAGTGATCGTTGACTGTAATACCGAAATTGCTGATCGAACCGCAACGACTTTTTCAGCATTTAACATTACTAATTTCTCAACCTATTTGACTTCCTTGACTACAACTACGTCTAGTCCTACAGTCTATACGGTAGTTTCAACCTATCTAGACGCGTCATCTAATCGTCGTGCAACGGGTATCAGTGTTATTAAGGCACCAGCATCAGGTAATGTGAGCGTCTCAGGTTTGGCTACAACAGGGACTAGTACAGCAGGCAGCACGCCAATCGTAGTACAAGGAGTGACAGTTGACTATGGTTCAGTGACTCAAGCAGCGAATATTACAGTAAATAATTCACCAACGGCCTATGGTTCATTAAGTGTTAATGTGGGTGATTATGTTACTGCTGTTGGTGCAATTGGGGCTACTAATGAAATTAATACCAATGTTTCAACAGGAGTGTTAGCAGTTGTACAACAGTTAACAATGCAAAACTATGCTAATACTCATCTTGGTGAAAACAGTGATCACGGCGGCGGGAACATCGGTTTCCGAGGTTTTGATAACTAATCCTTATTGATAAGACTTAAAAAGCCTAGAGTATAAATTCTCTAGGCTTTTTTACGGTAAAGTCCTTAACAGTTCGCTGCGAATGGTTTCACGTTGTTCCGCCTGTTCAAGGCCAGTATCGTCAAGAATAAATATGTCCTCAACACGCTCTCCTAACGTGTTAATACGTGCACTCTTTAAATTGATACGATGACTTACTAAGACGCGAGCAATACGATATAAGAGTCCAGGCCGGTCACCTGCAACAATGGTGAGTGAGCGATCATGGTTTCTTTCTCTATCACCAAAATGAACCATCACTTGTATGGGGAAATGCTGTAAGTGCCTTGATATTCTTGAGTTTAGTGGTTCTTCCAATGAGGATTGCTGAATTAATCTAGTTTGTAATTCTTCTTCAATACGTTTGATTACATGACGGTAATGATCGTTCTCTTCGCTTTTATGAACTATTTGAAATGTATCTAGAGCATAACCATTAAGTGAGGTATGAATTTTTGCCTCTTGGATGGTATAAGAAATTTTTTCAAAATAGCCACAAATTCTTGCAAATAAAGCAGTTTGATCGGGAGAGTAAATAAGAACCTGAATTCCTTCTCCAAGAGGAGAAAGTCTTGCTTTGACAATGGGTTTAGTGGAATCAATAACACCTTGGAGCGATCTTGCATGCCACGTGATTTCTTTTTCATCATAACGTTGAAAATAATATTGATCGACAATTTGCCACAGCTTAATTTGTGATGAATCTAATAATCCATAATGCTTTAAGGTGTTTTGTACACGTTGTTTTTTTTCTTCAATCTCGGTGTCAATATCAGTTTGATGCCCATCAAAGTAACGTTCAGTCAGTCGATATAAGTCTTCTAATAGTTTAGCCTTCCATGCATTCCATACTTTAGGACTAGTCCCTCTAACATCTGCCACTGTCAGAAGATAAAGAGCTGTTAAATGTCGTTTGTCTTTTACGCTTAAAGCAAATTTTTTAATAACTTCAGGATCAGATAAATCTTGTTTTTGTGCTACAGAAGACATGCGTAAATGGTTTTCTACTAACCATGAGACAAAATCTGTATCGTATTTTGATAGGCCATGTGTAGTACAAAATTCTTGTGCATCCTCACACCCTAATAAGGAATGATCTCCTCCTCTTCCTTTAGCAATATCATGAAACAATGCGGCTATGTAAAGTAGATCAACTCGATCAAATTGACGCATTAAAATTGAACAAAAGGGGAACTCATGGTCATACTGAGGAACAGCAAAGCGTCTTAAGTTAGTTAATACACGAAGAATATGTTCGTCTACAGTGTAAACATGAAATAAGTCATGTTGCATCTGTCCTTCGATTTTACCGAAAGAGGGGATATAGCGCCCTAAGATCCCAAAATAATTCATTCTTTTTAATACTTCAGCAGTCCTTAGTGGTTGCCGTAGTATATCCATGAACAACTCTTGATTATGAGGGTTTAAGCGAAATTGTCTGTCTATTAGCTTTTGGGCACGCCATAAGTCTCGAATAGCAGCCGGAGTAAACCCTCTCAACTTGGGATATTTTTGTAGCATTAAAAAGCTATCAAAAATTAAATCCGGTTGGATACTGAACAAATTTTCGGGTGTGGTTCCAAGTAAGTCATCCTGACGAACGAAGCAATCAGAAAGTTGTTGTTGTTTTTCAGTTTCTTGGGTTTTAGAAAATTGCGCTTTGACTTCTTCGATAATAATTGTATTAATTAGTAATACAGATTTTGCTGTCTGGTAGTATTCCTGCATCATCATTTCGCTGGCACGATGATTTTCTTTATCCTTAAACCCTAATTCATGTGCTAATTGATTTTGATAATCAAAAAGCAATCTATCTTCACGTCGCTTTGCTAGATAATGTAAACGTATTCTTAAATTTGCAAGATACTTAATTAAAGATTTTATTTTGGTTATTTCTTGTTCAAATAAAATACCTGCTTTAACTAGATCTTGCCATGTATTGCCATATCCCGCCCCCCAAGATAGCCAGATAATAGAGTGTAAATCTCTTATTCCTCCTGGGCTTTCTTTAATATGAGGCTCTAAATTAAAGGCGGTATCATTATGTTTGTGATGACGGTCTTTTTGTTCTTTGATTTTGCCTAAAATAAATTGATTTAAATCTAAAGTTTGGAATAACCCGTTTCTAAGTCGTTCCAAGTGGCTAGGCTCGCCAATGACCAAACGCGAATCGATGAGAGTTGTGGCAATGGTTATATCTTGTTGTGCAACTTCAAGACATTCGTCTATGGTTCTAACACTGTGTCCAACCTCAAGGCCAATATCCCAAAACAACCCAATTAAAGATTCAATTTTTGTAAAGCATTCGGTCGATAATTCTTTATCAATCAGTATTAATAGGTCAATATCTGAGAATGGAAATAATTCTGCTCTCCCATAGCCACCAACAGCAATGAGGGTGATTTGGTTGTTAAAATCAAACTCTTTCCAGATTTGTGTTAAAACATCATCAACAATTCCAGTCCACTTATTGAGTAACCAGCTAGGATTAGGCTTCTCGTAATACTGAGTTTTTAACGTTTCACGTTCATCAAGTAGATGCTGACGAATCGTTTTTATATCAATATTGATCATAATGTGGGACGAGGTGGGCATCCTTCAGACTGAGTTAATACTTCATAACCTGTTTCTGTAACAAGAACGGTGTGTTCCCACTGTGCCGATAAACTATGATCAGCAGTAACAATAGTCCATCCGTCTGCTAGTTGTCTGATTTCTTTTTTTCCTGCATTAATCATTGGTTCAATGGTAAAGATCATGCCAGGGCGAAGTTTGATACCGGTTCCTTTTCTTCCGTAGTGCAAGACTTGAGGGTCTTCATGGAATTCTTTACCAATGCCGTGACCACAGAACTCTCTCACAACACTATAGCCTGCATTTTCTGCAAAGGACTGAATAGCAAAGCCTATGTCTCCTAGGCAGGCTTCTGGCTTAACTTGTTCAATGCCAATCCACATGGATTCGAAGGTAATTTGACAAAGCCTTGTTGCTTGTTTGCTTCCTTCTCCAACTACAAACATTCTGCTGGTGTCACCGTGAAAGCCATTTTTAATCACAGTAATATCAAGATTCACAATATCGCCGTTCTTAAGGGTTTTGCTCCCAGGAATACCATGACAGACCTGGTGGTTCACTGAAGTACAAATCGATTTTGGGTAAGGGGTGTATCCTGGGGGACAGTAGTTGAGTGGCGCTGGTATAGTCTGTTGAACATTTACCATGTAGTCATGACATAACTTATCAAGCTCATCTGTGGTGACGCCTGGCTTTACATAAGGTGTAATAAAATCAAGGACTTCGCTAGCCAATCGTCCCGCAATGCGCATTGCTGCAATTTCTTCTGTGTTTTTAATATGGATTTTCATGGAATTACCTAATGATATTTGTTTGTATTATAGCATTTCAGGGTACGTTCCTTGAAAACAACCCTTAAAAATGCTAAAATTAAGAGCTTTTATTGAAAGGTCTATAAGGGCCTTGAGATGAAAGCTGGAGAGTTCAGCGTATTTGAATTCTATTTTAACAACTCATGCCGATATATTGTTAGGGTGCTTTTTTTGAAAGTTAGCTAGTCGGCAGAGGCTCAACCCTCACACTAAGGAGTGTTTTTTATGTCAGTAACAATGCGTCAAATGTTAGAAGCCGGTGTTCATTTTGGGCATCAAACCCGCTTTTGGAATCCTAAGATGGCCCCTTATATCTTCGGTCATCGCAACAAAATTCATATTATCAACTTAGAAAAAACGTTACCAATGTACCAAGATGCCATGAAATTTATTCGTCAAGTGGCTAATAACAAAGGGACTATTTTGTTTGTTGGTACTAAACGTCAAGCTAGAGAGATCGTTCGTGAAGAAGCTTTACGTAGTAACTCTCCATTCGTAGATCATCGTTGGTTAGGTGGTATGTTAACCAACTTTAAAACTGTTAAGCAGTCTATTAAGCGTCTCAATGAATTAACTGCAATGACAACCGATGGTACTTTAGAAAAGTTACCAAAAAAAGAAGCGTTGAACTATCAGCGTGAATTGGAAAAACTAGAGCGCAGCCTAGGTGGTTTTAAAGATATGCAAGGCATTCCTGACGCAATGTTTGTAATTGATGTTGGTTATCAAAAAAATGCAATCGTTGAAGCTCGTAAGTTGGGTATTCCAATCATTGGTGTGGTTGATACCAATAACTCCACAGAAGGGGTTGACTACGTGATTCCTGGTAACGATGACTCAACCCGCGCCATTCGTTTGTACGCGCGCGGTGTTGCTGATGCTATCTTGGAAGGTCGTTCTGCTAGTATCTCCGAAATCGTTAAAGGTGAGGAGTACGAAGAGGTTGTTGAGCCTACACAAGAGTAATTGTGTCGTCTAATTAAGATTAAGCTTTAAGGAGTTTGAAAATGGCGGAAATTACCGCAAGTTTAGTAAAAGAGTTACGTGAGTTAACCGGTCTTGGCATGATGGAGTGTAAGAAAGCTCTTACCGAATCCAACGGTGACTTAAAGGCTGCTGAGGATTTATTGAGAATCCGTAGCGGCGCGAAAGCCAGTAAAGCAGCTGGCCGTGTTGCAGCAGAAGGCGTAGTTGCTACTTACGTAAATGCTCAAGGTAATCTTGGCGTAATGGTTGAAGTTAATTGTGAAACTGACTTTGTTGGTAAGAATGAGGATTTTGTATCTTTTGCAAAAATGGCCGCTGAATGTGCGGCTAACTCGCAAGTTGCTGATGTAGAAGCCTTAGGTCAATGCAAAACTTCATCTGGTGAAGTTCTTGAAGAATCAAGAAAGGCTTTGGTAATGAAATTAGGCGAGAACGTAACTATTCGCCGTTTCGCTCGCTTTAATGCTAAGGGCCGTCTTTCACAATATCTTCATGGCGCAAAAATTGGCGTCATGATTGATGTGGAAGGTGGAGATGATGCCTTAGGTAAAGATTTGGCTATGCACATTGCAGCAAGTAAACCAATTTGTGTTTCCAAAGATGAAGTCCCTGCGGAAATCTTAACCAAAGAGCG
This sequence comes from Pseudomonadota bacterium, assembly GCA_021811145.1. Lineage (GTDB taxonomy): Bacteria > Pseudomonadota > Gammaproteobacteria > Burkholderiales > Ferrovaceae > PN-J185. Next base: position 9,609 of record JAJZPN010000027.1, on the reverse strand, counting down.
TGAAATTTATACTGCTCAAGCAGCTGAATCTGGTAAACCTGCTGACATCATCGCTAAGATGGTGGATGGAAGGATTGCGAAATATTTGGCTGAGGTAACCTTAATGGGTCAACCTTTCGTTAAAGATCCAGATCAAACAATTGAGAAATTGTTGGCTGCAAAAAAAGCACGCGTTCACAGCTTCACCATGTATGTGGTGGGTGAAGGGATTGAGAAGAAGAGTGAAGATTTTGCGGCTGAAGTGGCTGCTGCTGCTGGCGCTGCGATGGCTTAACTATGACTCAGCCCGTATACAAACGAATATTGGTAAAACTATCAGGGGAAGCCTTGATGGGCTCGGATGCGTACGGGATTAATCGAGCTACTATTGATCGTATAGTAGCTCAACTAGCGGAAGTTCAACGCTTAGGTGTTGAGCTTGCTGTAGTGATTGGTGGAGGTAACATCTTTAGGGGTGTGGCTTTGGGTGCGGAAGGGATGGATCGGGCCACGGCAGACTATATGGGTATGCTGGCCACGGTTATGAATGCTTTGGCGCTGCAAGATGCAATGAAACGAGTAGGGCTTGTTAGCCGAGTTCAATCAGCTCTTCATGTGGATCAAGTTGCAGAACCCTATATTCGTGGTAAAGCCTTACGTTACCTTGAAGATGGTCGTGTTGTTATTTTTGCAGCAGGTACCGGTAACCCTTTCTTTACCACTGATACCGCCGCCGCTCTTCGCGGAATGGAAATGAATGTGGATGTTGTTTTAAAGGCCACAAAAGTGGATGGTATTTACACTGCTGATCCAGTGAAAAATCCTGAAGCTAAACGTTATGAATCCTTAACTTTTGAAGAAGCAATTGTGAATAACTTACAGGTTATGGACGCAACTGCTTTGACTTTATGTCGTGATCAGAATATGCCGCTGTGCGTATTTAGTATCTTCAAAGAAGGCGCTCTCAAACGAGTGGTAATGGGTGAGCCTGAAGGGACCTTTGTTAGGAATTAAATTGGAGCCAGTGGAATGATTGCTGACGTAAAAAAAACTGCCGAACAAAAAATGGCAAAGTCTATTGAAACCTTAAAAACTGACTTATCGAAAGTGAGAACGGGGCGTGCTCATGCGGGAATCTTAGACCATGTTATGGTGGATTATTATGGTAACCCCACCCCTGTGAATCAAGTCGCTAATGTGAACTTAATCGATGCGAGAACAATTGGTGTTTCTCCCTATGAAAAAAACCTTTTGTCTGCAATTGAAAAAGCGATTAGAGAGTCTGACTTAGGCTTAAATCCAGCAAGTCAAGGTGATTTAATTCGTGTTCCTATGCCCGCTCTAACTGAAGAAAGACGTAGAGATTTAACAAAAGTTGTTAAATCTGAAGCAGAAAATGCTCGTGTTGCTGTTAGAAACATAAGACGAGATGCAATAGGTCAATTAAAAGATTTGCTGAAAGCCAAGTCCATTTCAGAAGATGAAGACCGTAAAGCACAAGATGATATACAAAAATTAACTGATAAATTTATTGCTGAAGTTGATAAATTATTAGTGACCAAAGAAGCTGAATTAATGGCCGTTTAACTTAAACCACCAGCCCGAGGACTTGCCATGAGTAATACAAATAGTTCTACCTTAGCAATTCCCGAGGTTGGTTCAATTCCTCAGCATATCGCCGTTATTATGGATGGTAACGGTCGTTGGGCAAGAAAAAAATTATTGCCAAGAATTGCCGGACATAGACGGGGAACTGATTCTGTCCGTGCATTGGTTAAGTCTGCTATTGATCTAGGTATTCCCTATATTACTTTGTTTGCTTTTAGTAGTGAAAACTGGCGTCGCCCGGCAGATGAAGTATCTATGCTTATGCAGTTATTTCTTACCGTATTAAAAAAAGAAATTAACAGGCTGCATCGCCACAATATTCGACTACGTGTAATAGGAGATGTGTCTCAGTTTGATGCTTCTTTACAAGAATTAATTCGTTCCTCAGAACAGTTAACTGAAAAAAACACTCAATTAACGCTAACTATTGCGGCAAATTACGGTGGAAGATGGGATATTTTGCAAGCCTTTAATAGGCTTTTGAGAGAGAGTCCAGAAAAGGCTCAGCACACTATTTCTGAGAGTGATTTAGCCCCATATTTATCAATGGGAAATATTCCTGAGCCTGATTTGTTTATTCGTACAGGCGGAGAAAAGCGTGTTAGTAATTTTCTGTTGTGGCAACTTGCCTATACGGAGTTATATTTTACTGACACGTTATGGCCCGACTTTGATGAAAACAGTCTCAAAGAGGCAATATTGTCCTATCAGTCTCGAGAAAGACGGTTTGGTAGAACCAGTGAGCAAGTGGCTCAATCAAGCTGGCCAAGTGTTTCTGCAGCCATATAATTAATCTATATGTTAAAACAGCGTCTTGTTACTGCCTTTTTCTTGTTATTGGGCATGGGATGGGCGTTATTTTTTACTACTACCAAGCAGTGGCATATGATTGTGGCTATTATTGCGTTATTTAGTTTTTGGGAATGGGCTCAGCTTGGTCGTTTTAGTAAGCTAGAAACCTATTCATATCTACTCGTAACAGCAGTAAGTTACGCTGTCATTGAAATTCTATTGCCACAGAGTCATATCACCCTCATATTAAATGTTGTCGCAATCTTCTTTTGGCTAGCAGTGGCGCCATTATGGCTTAAAAACCAATGGCATGTAGAGAACAAATGGGTGCATGCCGCGCTTGGTTGGTTATTGCTGTTTTCTACTATGTTTTCCCTCGCTGTTATTAAGCAAGCAGGGGCAGTTCAATTATTATTATTGTTAGTTATTATTTGGTTGTCAGATAGTGCTGCTTACTTTACCGGTAGAGCTATTGGAAAGCACAAATTAGCCCCAAGTATTAGTCCAGGGAAAACGTGGGAAGGGGTCGCAGGCGCATTAGTGACTGTCTGTCTCTATGGTGTCTTTTTGCAATTCTTTTGGCCATGGCATGAGCTTCCTTTAACTAACTGGATCGGTAACCATAGGTTTTATTTTTATACGTTATTAATAGTTATAGCTATACTAGGTGTTCAAGGTGACTTGTTTGAGTCATGGTTAAAGCGTTGCGTGGGTGTTAAAGACAGTGGTTTTATTTTGCCTGGTCACGGTGGCGTTTTAGACAGGATCGATGCATTGATTGCTACTTTGCCTGTAATGGCAATATGGACTGAGAGTTTGGTCAGATAATATGACACAGCAACATATTACAATATTAGGATCAACAGGATCTATAGGCTGCAGTACATTGCAAGTTATTGCCTTGCATCCGGAAAAATATCGCGTATTTGCCTTAACAGCCTTCAGTAACAGCGAGTTGTTATTAGAGCAATGTAAAGAATTTAAACCTTCCTATGCCGTATTAGTTGATATTGCTGAAAATCAAGACTTGACTCAGCGATTCAAAGAGCAAGGTACGCAATTGTTGTTTGGTATAGATGCGTTAGAAGAGGTTGTGGTACACGAAGCGGTGGATACAGTTATGGCTGCTATAGTGGGTATAGCAGGTCTTAAACCTACTCTGGCTGCGGCATCATGTGGTAAGAGGATTTTATTGGCAAATAAGGAGTCGTTGGTTGTTTCAGGACAATTGCTAATTGATGCTGTAAAACTGAGTCGGGCGGTTCTTCTGCCTGTGGACAGTGAGCACAACGCAATCTTTCAATCTTTACCTGTAAACCATCAATTAGGACTTGCTGATTCTGGTGTGGAAAAAATTATTTTAACGGCTTCAGGTGGCCCTTTTTTACATAGACAAGTAAACGAATTAGTTGACATCACCCCAGAACAAGCATGTAAACACCCCAATTGGAGTATGGGTAAAAAAATATCGGTTGATTCTGCAACAATGATGAATAAAGCCTTGGAATTAATTGAGGCATGTTGGTTATTTAATGCGAGTCCATCACAAATCGAAGTATTGATTCATCCGCAAAGCATAATCCATTCTATGGTGGCCTATAAAGACGGCTCAGTGATTGCTCAATTAGGATGTCCTGACATGCGCACCCCAATTGCACATGCATTGGCTTATCCAGATAGAATTCAATCAGGTGTCCCTACTTTAGATCTTGCCAAGGTAGGGAGTTTGCAATTTGAGTCAGTTAATTTAGAGCGTTTCCCCGCTATTCGTTTGGCTTACGAAGTTGTAAAAACAGGTGGAACAGCCAGCACAATTTTAAATGCTGCGAATGAAGTGGCGGTTGATAGTTTTTTAAATAAGCGTATTCGTTTTAATCAAATCACGGACGTCATTGAGGCGGTATTAAATCAGATTACAATCGATGCAGTTGATTCGTTAGAGGTTGTGTTAGCAGCAGATCAACAAGCCAGATCCCTAACTCATAACATCATTGAAAAAAGTGAGGTATAAAGCACATGGGAATTATTGAAACACTAGCGGCTTTTCTTTTTACGCTACTCGTTTTAATTACGGTTCATGAGTTTGGTCATTACTTTGTAGCCAAGAAAGCAGGAGTGAAAGTATTACGATTTTCTATTGGCTTTGGTAAACCTATTTGGCAGAGACGGATAGGACCTGACAATACCGAGTGGGCTTTGGGTATCCTGCCTCTAGGTGGTTATGTCAAAATGCTTGACGAGCGCGAAGCTCCAGTTGCGCATAATGAATTACATCGTGCCTTTAATAACCAAACTCTTGGCAAACGTTTTGCTATTGTCAGCGCCGGCCCTTTAGCTAATTTTATATTGGCTATTGTGTTGTTTACTATTCTCAATATGGTTGGGATTCCAGGAATGCGTCCATTTGTAGACCAACCTGCAAAGGGAACCATCGCAGATGCGGCTGGACTGAGAGGAGGTGAGCTTATTATTGCTGTAGATGACAAGCCTGTCTCAAGTTGGAGCGATTTAGAGCCCTTATTGGTTGAGAAAGTACTCAGTGAACAACAGGTGAATTTACAAACACAAGATGATGCGGGGCATATCGCTTTTAAAAAGTTAGATCTTTTTAGCTTTGATATGGCGCATGCCGATCAGGATCTAATGAAGGATATTGGAGTGTTACCCTGGAACCCTCCTATGGCACCAGTGGTTGGAAAAATTTTACCTGATAGTCCCGCTACAAAGGCCCATCTTAAAGAGGGAGATAAAGTTATTTCAGTTAATCAAGAGAAAATTGAAGATTGGCAATCGCTAGTTAAAATCATTCAGTCTCATCCGAATCAAAGTGTTTCACTACTGGTTGAGCGTTCAGGGCAGACGCTCCCGCTACAAGTAACTCCTGAGTCAGTAAAAAGCAATGACGGTAAATTAATTGGTCGTATAGGGGTGATGCCACAACGTGATAGCGCGCTAGTGAACAAATTGAAGGTAACCGTTCGCTATCCTCTTGGATCAGCCGTGATCAAATCCCTTGATAAAACCTGGAATGTTACAGCTTTGACGTTTAAAAGTTTTGCCATGATGTTAGTGGGTAAGGCATCTTGGAAGAGTATTGGAGGCCCAGTTCAAATTGCTGGATTTGCTGGAGAGACCGCCAAATTAGGGATCATCCCCTTCTTGTCGTTTGTAGCATTAATTAGTATCAGTCTTGGTGCATTGAATTTACTTCCAATTCCGGTATTAGATGGCGGTTATTTGTTGTATTATGTAGTGGAATTATTAAAAGGGAGTCCTGTTTCCGATTCTGTGATCGCTTTTACCCAGAGAATTGGTCTCGTATTACTGACTGCATTAATGGCATTTGCCTTATATAACGATATACATAGATTGTTAACTAATTAATCTGATTTCATGATCAAACGATTACTTTCTGCACTGTTGTTGTGCTCATTTAGCTTGGCTGCGTTAGCTTTAAACTCCTTTGTTATTAAGGATATTAGAGTGGAAGGTGCGCAGCGTATTGAAGTGGGTACGATATTTACATACTTACCAATTAAAGTGGGTGATAAGGTGACCGATGAAAAAGCCTCTGAAGCGCTTAAAGCGCTGTATGGTACGGGGTTTTTTTCCGATGTGGTGTTAGAAGAAGATCATGATGTCTTGGTAGTAAAAGTACATGAACGACCAGCTATTGCTAAACTAGAAATTAATGGATCAAAAGAGTTTCCCAAAGACCAACTTAAAGAAGCGTTAAAATCGATTGGGTTGGTTGAAGGGCGTATATATGATAAGTCAATTCTCGATAAAGCTGAGAAAGAGTTAAAACGACAATATTTAAGTAAAGGTCACTATGCCGCTCAAGTAATAGCCACAGTGACACCAATGGATCGCAATCGTGTTGCCATTACTTTAAACATCGTAGAGGGTGATTCCTCCGAAATTAAATCGATTAATATTATTGGCGTAAAAGCCTTTAAAGAAAAAGAATTGTTAGACCAGTTGAAACTCTCAACTCACGACTGGATTAGTTGGTACACCAAAAACGACCAGTATTCAAAACAAAAACTCAGTGGTGACTTAGAAGTATTAAAAAGCTTCTATGAAGACCGTGGATACCTTGAATTTGCCATTCTTTCAACGCAAGTTTCCATCTCTCCGGACAAACTGGGTATTTATATTACTATTGTTATTTCCGAAGGAAAACGCTATACCGTTTCAGACGTTAAAATGGCTGGACGTTTTGTGGTGCCGAGAAAAGAGCTAGAAAAACTCATTGAAATTAAAAAAGGTGAGACTTTTTCTCGTCAGAAGATCACAGAATCTATTAAGGCTATAACAGATCGTTTGGCTAATGAAGGCTATTCTTTTGCCAATATTAATGCCAACCCACAGGTTAACAAAGATAACCAAACAGCCTCTTTCACCTTTGTGATTGATCCAGGTCGTCGTGTCTATGTGCGACATGTTAATATCTACGGCAATGCAAGAACCCGAGATGAAGTAATACGTCGCGAGGTTCGCCAATTAGAAGGGAGCTGGTACTCAATTGCAAAAATTAATCGCTCAAAAGAGCGTATAGATCGTCTAGGCTTCTTTAAGGAAGTTACCGTTGATACAAAACCTGTTCCCGGTACCACAGACCAGGTTGATGTTAATTTTACTGTTGTTGAGCAGCAAACTGGCTCTATTCAGTTGGGGGCAGGTTACTCGCAGGTACAAAAAATCATCTTGAGTGGAAGCATTAGTCAGAATAACTTATTCGGAACAGGTAATTCATTAACGCTTGCTTTAAACACTGGTTTAGTCAGTCGTAATATTTCCTTAACCTACTTTAACCCTTACTGGACTGAGGATGGGATTGGTCGCTCTTACAGTATTTATGATCAGTCGTTAGATACCACCTCTCTAATTGGTGTTAGTCCTTACAGTACCAATACACTGGGTGCTGACACGCACTGGACTGTACCATTGAGTGAAACTAATGCCTATACATTTGGTTTTGGCGTGGAATCTACTAACGTGAATGTATATACAGGGAGTCCTTTGCAGTACTTGGGATTTGTGAACCAGTTTGGTGATTTAGCTAGAACTATTAAAAGTGATATTGGCTTCACTAAAGATACCCGAGACAGTATTCTCTACCCAACCAGAGGGGCTAACCAACGTTATCGTCTCGAGGTGGGTTTACCTGGTGCAGATTTGAAATATTATAAAGCTACAGCTGATGATCAATGGCTGCATCCTACATTTAGTAAGGATATAACATTCTCAGCCTCATCTCATTTGGGTTACGCCAATGGGTATGGTGGTCAACCTTTGGCTTTCTTTAAAAACTTTTTTGCGGGTGGTCCTAATTCAGTACGTGGTTACTATCCATTTAGTTTAGGACCGCAAGCACAGGATATTTACGGTAATATATATAATTTAGGCGGTTCTAAGCTTGCTACGGCAAGTTTGGAGTTTTATTTTCCATTCCCAGGCTTGTCTAATGACCGATCCTTCCGTTTGAGCACATTCTTGGATGGTGGTAACGTTTTTGCGCAAAACCAACCTATTTCCACCAGTCAATTCCGTTATTCATATGGCGTTGGGTTAAATTGGTACTCCCCGATGGGGCCGTTACAATTTAGCTATGCATTTCCCTTTAAAACCCAACCCTATGATAATATTGAGCGATTACAGTTTCAGTTAGGTTCAACATTTTAAGAGAGTACTGATATGAAATTCTTAAGACTAGTTTTAGCAATGGTGCTTTTATCTGCTATTCCAGCAGTGTACGCAGATAACGTAAAAATCGGCTGGATTAATATTGAGCGAATTTTTCGTGAAGCGGCTCCTGCTCAAAAAGCAACTAAAAAGCTCGAAAAAGAATTTGCTGCTCGTGATGCAGACTTGCAACGTTTAGGAAAACAAGCTCGTGATCTACAGACCTCTCTAGATCGTGACGGAATGACAATGTCTGAGTCTGATCGTAATGCAAAACAACGCGAGTTAGCAGATTTAAATCGTGAATTCCAACGTAAGCAAAGAGAGTTCCGTGAAGATTTAAATACTCGCCGTAATGAAGAGTTGGCAGGTATTCAAGAAAGAGCAAACCAAGTTATTCGTCAGATCGCAGTATCTGAAAAATACGACTTGATCATATCAGACGTGATCTATGCCAGCCCAACCATTGATATTACTGACAAAGTATTAAAGTCTTTAGCAGATAAACAATAGGTATTTTGTTTGAAGTCAAAGCATTCATTTACTCTGTCGCAGTTAGCTGAGCTTTGTGGTGTCGAGTTATCCGGTGATGGTTCTGAGCAAATTAGTGGTATCGGAACCATTGATGGTGCTAAACAAGGTGAAATCACTTTTTTAGCCAATTCACTTTATCGAGATTCTCTTAAAAATACTGAAGCCAGTGCAGTTATTTTATCTGCCGAAGACCAATCCTTTTCTCCAACGCACTGCCTAGTTAGCCCAAACCCCTACGCCACCTATGCACGGATTGCACAGTTATTGTTTCCTTTTGATGAACAATTACCAAGCGTTCACCCATCTGCTGTCATTGCTGATAATGTTGTTTTACCTCAAAGCGTTACCATTGGTGCACATGTGGTGATCGAGTCTGGTGTACGTTTAGGTGAAGGAGTAGTTATCAATGCAGGGTGCTATATAGGACAAGATTGTATCATTGGTGATAATTCCTTTTTATACCCTCATGTCACCCTTTATCATCAAACACAGATTGGTCGACACACAATTATTCATTCGGGCGTGGTAATTGGCTCTGATGGTTTTGGCATGGCATGGGATAGTGGAAAATGGATTAAAATACCGCAAATTGGTCAAGTGATCATTGGCGATGATGTGGAGATCGGTGCGAATACAACCATTGATCGTGGTGCTATAGATAATACAGTCATTGAAGATGGAGTGAAGTTAGATAATCAAATTCAGATTGCTCATAACTGTCATATTGGTGCTCATACAGTTATTGCCGGTTGTACAGGTGTATCAGGAAGCACTAAAATTGGAAAATACTGTCGCATAGGTGGTGGAGTAGGGATTGTGGGGCATTTGGAGATTTGTGATGGAGTCACAGTAACAGGATTTACTATGATCACCAAATCTATTACTGAAGCCGGAGTATATTCTTCCGGAGTGCCTGCTGCACAACATAAAGAGTGGTTAGAAACATTGGTTCATTTACGTCGTTTGCCAGAGTGGGCAAAGGTAATTAAGGTGTTAGTGAACGTGCGT
>JAJZPN010000007.1 GCA_021811145.1 Pseudomonadota bacterium | reverse complement strand
ATTCGTGAAAAAGATCAGTTTTTAATTCCTTTTATCGAAACCTTAACTAATCCTGACTTTAAAACAGGTACCCCTGAGGCAGATCAACAATTACTGTTATCGTTAATTGTGTTTGCTTGCATGATGGAAGGATTATTTTTCTATGTAGGTTTTGTGCAAATATTGGCGTTAGGTCGTCAAAATAAAATGCAAGGCGCTGCAGAACAATACCAATATATTCTCAGAGATGAGTCAATGCATTGTAATTTCGGAATGGATTTGATTAATACGATCAAACTGGAAAACCCTCATTTATGGACCGAATCATTTAAGAACCAAGTGAAAGAGTTGATGCAAAAAGCCGTGGAGTTGGAATATCGTTATGCAGAAGACACTATGCCACGTGGCGTATTAGGTTTAAATGCGCAAATGTTTAAAGAGTATTTACGTTTTATAGCCAATCGTCGATTACAGCAAATTGGGATTGATCCGTTGTTTCCAGGAGCAACCAATCCGTTTCCTTGGATGAGTGAGATGATAGATTTGAAAAAAGAGAAGAACTTTTTTGAGACAAGAGTAACTGAGTATCAAACAGGTGGAGCGTTATCCTGGGATTAAGAGCAAAACAAACGCTTTACAACGTGACGGCTCGACAGCCGTCACGATCACAATACAAATAACCAGCTTTTTGATTGGTCCAATCTGTTAAAACCCAACGCTCACATTTGTGGTCATCAATATGATAGACATGTCGTGCTGGGCGATGAGTGTGGCCATGGATAATGCGTGGATAATCGTTTTTTCTAATCAGTTCCATAACCGCTTGAGCTGATACATCCATAATTTCCATGGTTTTCTTTTTCTTAGCGTCAGTACTCATGCTAGTTGCATCCTGCGCCATTTTGCGTCGCTGTTCAATAGGTAATGCCAAAACTTGTTTTTGCCATTGAGGCGAACGGACTTGTTTTCGCCATTGTTGGTAATCCACATCATCGGTACAGAGTTGATCCCCATGGGTGAGAATAGTTCTAACACCATAGAGTAAAACATCTGTTGGATCAGTGATCAACGTGGCACCTGTTGCTTTAGCAAAATCATTACCAATTAGGAAATCACGGTTACCATGCATAAAGAATAGCGCAGTTCCAGAGTCTGTTAATTGTTTTAAAGCATGAACAATTTTTTGATTAAAAGTTGACTCTAAATCATCATCCCCTATCCAGCTCTCAAACAGATCACCCAAAATATAAAGGGATTCCGCTTCTCGGGCAGGGCCTTCCAGAAACTCAAAAAAACGCTTACGCAAGGTAAGCGTTTTAGATGATAAGTGAAGATCAGAGATGAACAGACTATGTTGCACAATAAACTCTTATTCCACCGTGGCAGAGAGAATAACAACATCTTCTTTAGGTACATCAGCATGGCCTGCACGATTACCGGTAGCTACTTTTTTAATGGCATCAACGACAGACTGTCCTTCAGTGACTTGTCCAAATACACAGTAACCAAACCCGTCAGGTGTGGCTGAACGGAAATTGAGAAAACTGTTATTAGCGACGTTAATGAAAAACTGAGCAGTAGCAGAATGAGGGTTAGGTGTACGTGCCATAGCAATGGTATACATATCATTGGTCAATCCGTTTGCAGCCTCATTATCCACTGGGGCGCGGGTAGCTTTTTGGTTCATGCCAGGTTCAAAACCGCCACCTTGAATCATAAAACCATCAATGACGCGATGAAATATGGTGTTGTTATAAAAGCCAGATTCTACGTACTCAAGAAAATTAGCCACAGTTTTAGGGGCTTTTTCAGCATTGAGTTCAATGACGATATCACCAAGATTTGTTTTAAGACGAACCATATTTACTCCAAGTTAGAAAGGGTGGTTATTTTTTGCTTCAAACTTTTACTTTTGGGATTTTCTTTTTGTGCTTTAGCATAAACCTCTTTTGCTTTAGTCAAATAGATGTCACCTAAATTTTCTAATGCAGTCGCATAATTGGGTTGGATTTGAATTGCCATCTCGAGCATTTTTCTGGCGTCGTTCAGTCGTCCCTTCTGTGCATAGAGTACTGCAAGATTATTGTAAGGAGTAGCCATTTCGGGGGCCACCTCAGTTAAGTTTTCAAGGACACTGATCGCTTCATCTACTTTTTTTAATTGAGTTAGCGCTTGAGCCTTAACAAATAATACTTCGCCATTATGTGAGTCCATATCTAGGTAACGATTGGCCTCTTTGATCGCTTCAGCATAGCGTTGTTGTGCCATAAGGGGCTGTAGGGTTTTCATTGGGTTAACTGGAAAACCTGCAGGAGGGTTTCCAGGTTCGGTTACTGGCTGCGTATTCACTGCACTTTGCTGATTAGGAGCAGGGTTAGCAGAGGTTGGATTTGGGTTATCGGCCAGTGAGACTAATGGCACTAACGACACCAGACAAACTATAAGGGTCGAGAGGCGACGTATCATATCGTGGTATACTTTCGGATTTAGATAATCTCTAATTATATCAATTAATTGTGTTTATTTCCAATGGCTTAAATTAGCCCTAATTTGACAAGATAACTATGCTGACACTCCACAATTCTCTGACCAAGAAGAAAGAAACTTTTGTTCCTATCATACCCAATCAAGTTCGTATGTACGTATGTGGTATGACAGTATATGATCGCTGCCACTTGGGACATGCCAGGATGCTGGTTAACTTTGATGTCTTATATCGTTGGTTGCAGGTGCTCGGTTATCAAGTAACCTATGTAAGAAACATTACTGACATAGATGACAAGATTATTGCTAGAGCTCATGAAAACAATGAAACTATACAGTCTCTTACTGAAAGAATGATTGGTTTAATGCATGCGGATCTAACTGCTCTTGGTGTGTTGCCTCCTAGCGTAGAGCCTAAAGCGACTCAACATATTCCAGGGATGATCAAGTTAATTGGGCAACTGATTGAAAACAAGCTAGCATATGTTGGTGACAATGGTGATGTGTATTATTCTGTCCGTGATTTTCCTCATTACGGAAAACTATCAGGTAAATCACTTGAAGATCTTCGTTCTGGCGAGAGAGTTGCAGTTGATCTCCATAAAAAAGATCCTTTAGATTTTGTTCTTTGGAAAGCAGCGAAACCCGGTGAGCCCTTTTGGGACTCTCCTTGGGGCAGAGGGCGTCCAGGGTGGCATATTGAATGTTCAGCCATGAGTGAACATTACTTAGGTGAGCACTTTGATATTCACGGTGGTGGACATGATCTCCAATTCCCTCATCATGAAAATGAGATTGCTCAGTCTGAAGGGGCGCATGGCCATGAGTTTGTTAATGTTTGGATGCATAATGGCTTCTTGCGAGTTAATGATGAAAAGATGTCTAAGTCCTTAGGAAATTTTTTCACCATTGCTGACGTATTGAAAGTTTTTCATCCAGAAGTGGTCCGTTTCTTTTTACTACGCGGTCACTATCGCAGCCCGTTGAATTACACGGATCAACATTTAAATGATGCTAAATCCGCATTAACAACATTGTATACAGCACTTCGTGGTCAGCATTTTACTGTCCCTGCAAACATTGATTGGAATAACGAGCATGCTCGACGTTTTCAAGAATCGATGAATGATGATCTCAATACCTCTGAAGCGGTTGCGGTACTTTTTCATTTGGCCCGCGAGTTTAACCGAACACAGGATCAGTCGAATTTAATATTATTAAAGCAACTCTCTTCAATTTTAGGTTTATTAGATCAGGATCCAGATCAATGGTTACGTCAAGGGACTGTTTCTGATCATGAGTCCAGTCTCTCTGATGAAGATATTGAGAAGGCTATTGAAGAAAGGATACAAGCAAGAAAAGATAAAAATTACGCCAGATCAGATGAAATTCGCGATACCTTGTTATCCAAAGGGGTAGTCTTGGAAGACACCCCCTCTGGTACAACATGGCGTAGACAATAACTTATTCGTTACTTGGATTGAAAAAGTCACGCACTTTGTCCATGAATGTCTTTGCACGTGGACTGTGCGTGTCGCTGCCGTGAGTAGTGGATTCTAATTGACGTAGTAAATCCTTTTGCTCTTCAGTTAGTCTTACTGGCGTTTCAACTGTAACATGGCACATTAAGTCACCATAGCCACTGCCTCGTAATTGTTTAATTCCTTTACCTCTTAAACGAAAGACCTGTCCAGTTTGGGTTTCTGCTGGTATTTTTAGTTTCGCTTGTCCATCCAGGGTTGGGATTTCAATTTCACCACCTAGTGCTGCGGTAGCAAAACTAATTGGCATCTCGCAATGAAGATCAGCACCATCACGTTCAAAAACAGGATGAGGTCTGATTTGTACTACCACATAAAGATCGCCCGGAGGGCCACCTGACACGCCATGTTCACCTTCCCCTGCAAGACGTACACGGTCGCCATGATCAATACCAGCAGGAATTTTAACTGACAGTGTTTTGTGTTTCTTGGTGCGACCAGAACCATGACAATCATTACATGGACTAGTAATCATTTTGCCAGAGCCGTGGCAGACTGGACAGGTTTGTTGTAAAGAAAAGAATCCTTGCTGCATACGAACTTGTCCTTGTCCTCCACAGGTCGAACAGGTGGTAGGAGAGGTTCCTTTTTTGGCGCCTGATCCGTTACAACTTTCACAGGTCACCATGGTTGGTATGCGAATTTGGGTTTCTGTTCCTCGTGCAGCTTGCTCTAAGCTAATATCAAGGTTATAGCGTAAATCAGCACCACGATATACTCCTCCTTGTCGAGAACGACCAGGGCCTCCACCGCCAAAGAGATCACCAAAAATATCACCAAAGGCATCGGAGAAGCCACCCATACCACCGAATCCTCCAGCACCCGGTCCACCGCCTTGAGAAGGATCAACCCCTGCATGACCAAACCTATCATAGGCTGCTCGTTTGTCATCATCTGACAAAATTTCGTAAGCTTCTTTCGCTTCCTTAAATAAAGCTTCTGCCTTGGGGTTGTCTGGATTACGGTCAGGGTGATGTTTCATGGCCAGTTTTCGGTAGGCTTTTTTGATGTCATCCGCACTGGCATCACGATTCACCCCAAGTACTTCATAGTAATCTTTTTTACTCATAATTGATTATCGTTCCCTTTAATGGACGAAGGGCCGGAGGTGTGAATGATCTGTGATCAATACACGTCCGGCCAATGGTTCCTTAATAATTACTTTTTATCTTTTACTTCTTCAAACTCAGCATCAACGACGTTTTCGTTGGCTTTCCCTGCACTAGAACCGGCCTCTTGTGAGGCTGCCGTATCTGCTTGAGGATTTTCTGCTGCGTACATTTTTTCAGCTAAGGTATAGCTTGCTTGAGACAATGCTTCACTTTTTGCTTTCATCGCCTCAACATCGTCATTTTTCAAGGCATCTTGTGCTTCTTTTAAAGCGGTTTCAATTTTGGCTTTTTCGTCAGCTGATACCTTGTCACCATGATCTTTCAAGGATTTCTCAACGCTATGAATCAATGCTTCTAAACTGTTTTTAGCATTCACTTTCTCTAAGTTTTTACGGTCTTCTTCTGCGTGATCCTCAGCATCTTTAACCATACGTTGGATTTCGCTTTCTGATAAACCAGAGCTAGCTTGAATGGTGATTTTGTTCTCTTTGCCGGTGGCTTTATCTTTGGCGCTGACATGTAGAATACCGTTAGCATCAATATCAAAAGTCACTTCAATTTGAGGCATACCTCTCGGTGCTGCAGGAATATCTGATAGGTTGAATTGACCTAAGCTCTTATTCCCTGAAGCCACATCTCTTTCACCTTGCAAGACATGAATGGTCACAGCAGATTGATTGTCTTCCGCGGTAGAGAACACTTGAGATGCTTTAGTTGGAATAGTGGTGTTCTTTTGAATCAGTTTAGTCATTACGCCACCTAAGGTTTCAATACCTAGAGACAGTGGGGTAACATCTAATAATAATACGTCTTTTACATCCCCTTGCAATACGCCACCTTGAATAGCAGCACCGATAGCCACTGCCTCGTCAGGATTGACGTCTTTTCTAGGGTCACGTCCAAAGAACTCTTTAACACGCTCTTGAACTTTAGGCATGCGTGATTGACCACCAACTAAAATGACATCAGCGATTTCACTAATACTAATACCTGCATCTTTAATAGCTACTTCACAGGGTTTAATAGTCCGCGCAACCAAGTCTTCCACTAGGCTTTCTAATTTTGCACGGGTTAATTTTACTACCAAGTGCTTAGGACCTGATGCATCAGCAGTAATGTAGGGTAAGTTAACCTCTGTTTGATTAGAAGAGGAGAGTTCGATTTTGGCTTTCTCAGCAGCTTCTTTCAAACGTTGGAGAGCCAATACATCTTTCTTCAAATCAATACCGTTTTCACGTTTAAATTCTTCAGCTAAAAACTCAATAACACGTAAGTCGAAGTCTTCTCCGCCAAGGAAAGTGTCACCATTGGTTGAAAGCACTTCAAACTGATGCTCACCATCAATTTCAGCAATTTCAATAATAGAAATATCAAAGGTACCGCCACCAAGGTCATAAACAGCAATTTTTCTATCGCCTTCTTTTTTATCTAAACCAAAAGCAAGAGCTGCTGCGGTGGGTTCATTAATGATACGTTTTACTTCAAGCCCAGCGATGCGTCCTGCATCTTTGGTTGCTTGACGTTGACTGTCATTGAAGTAGGCAGGAACAGTAATCACCGCCTCAGTAACAGGTTCACCAAGATAATCTTCAGCTGTTTTTTTCATTTTCTGTAATACAGCAGCAGAAATTTCAGGTGGAGCCATTTGTTTACCCTGTGCTTCAACCCAGGCATCGCCGTTTTTAGCTTTAACAATGCTATAGGGCACCATATCAATATCTTTTTGAACCATGTTTTCTTCAAACTTACGGCCAATAAGACGTTTGACTGCGAACAAGGTATTTTTAGGGTTAGTAATAGCTTGACGTTTTGCTGGAGCACCAACTAATACTTCACTGCCTTCAAGGTAAGCCACAATTGAGGGCGTGGTACGTGCACCTTCTGCATTTTCAATAACTTTTGGTTTGCCGTTTTCCATTACGGCTACACATGAATTGGTTGTACCTAAATCGATACCAATAATTTTTCCCATAATAAATAATCCTCAAAAAATATCTGTTAATTGCTAAATAGGGTTGTATTTCTAAAATTCAAGGGTGTTACGATGCTTTTGCTTTAGAAACAGTCACTAAAGCAGGTCGTAAAATTCGCTCATGTAACGCGAAGCCCTTTTGCATAACTGATAAAACAGTATTAGGGGCTACCTCATCATTTTCTAAAGCGGCAATGGCTTGGTGACGATTCGGATCAAATTTTTCATTAACTGGATTGATTTCTGTCAGATTGAATTTCTCAAAAGCAGTTTTTAATTGTCTGGCGGTGAGTTCAACGCCATTTCTGTAACTATCAAGACTTGCTTCGGTTACAGCTAGAGCAGCATCTAAGCTGTCCATGACAGCAAGTAACTCTGAAGCAAAGGATTCTAGTGCAAATTTCTTGGCGGAAGCCAAATCTTGAGCAGCACGTTTTCTAATGTTTTCAGATTCAGCTAAGGCTCTTAACCAGGCCTCATTTTTTTCTTTTACTTGGTTTTCAGCTTCAGTCAGCGCTTGTTGTAGTGCATCCAGTTCGCTGACATTGTTATCAGTATTTGTTTCGACACCTGTTGTGTTGTTATTGGATGAATCAAGTTCATCATGTGGTTTTTGTTCCATACCAGTCTCCATCTTAGAATACACACTACATGGAGACTGTTTTTAAGTTTTCAAGGGTGGCCAGATAAAAAATTATCTGGAAGCTCCTAAGGCTTTTGCACGTTGCTTGGATAATTCCCCTTCACGTTGGTCATCCTCTTGATTCCATTGGGGTTTTAGCCAACCCTGTAGATGCGATAAAGTGATGTCTGTTAAGGCGTTAATCCATACAGGATCATCATTTAAAGCGGGAATATAGTGATAGTCGCGGCCACCTGCCTCCATAAACCCGGCTTTCACCTCCATGCCAATTTCCTCAAGGGTTTCGAGGCAATCCGATGGAAAGCCAGGACACACAACATGAATATTATTAACTCCCTCTTTAGCCAGAGCAATAACTGAGGGCTCGGTGTAAGGTTTTATCCATTCCGCACGACCAAAAAGTGACTGGAATGTAACCATGTATTGAGAGGGTTGCAATCCTAATTTTTCAGCAAGTAATCGTCCTGTTTTATGGCATTGACAATGGTATGGGTCTCCCTTATCCAAAGTGTATCGTGGAACCCCATGAAAACTCATGATGAGCTTTTCTGGACGACCATGCTCTTGCCAGAAAGTGCTGATGCGCGCAGCCAATGCGTTGATATAAGCAGGGTGATCGTGATACTGACGGACAACTCTTACTCCAGGTGTATTACGGTAGCGTTTTAAGGTATCAAACAGTGCATCCATAGAGGAGCCTGTGGTACTGGCCGCGTATTGGGGATAGAGAGGAACCATCAAAATGTTTTCGCAACCCTGTTCTTTTAACTCTTGGATACGTGAAGGAATACTTGGATTACCATAACGCATGGCGTAGGTTACGACTAAAGGGGAGGGAGTACTTTCTTGTAATTGTTTAGCAAGTTGTAGACATTGTTTTTCAGTATTGGCTTTTAGGGGAGATCCTTCAGCAGTCCAAATTGAGGCGTATTTTTTTGCTGATTTTTTAGGGCGTACATTTAAAATGATGCCATTTAATATCAGCCACCAAATGGGGCGAGGAATTTCTACAACTCGTGTATCACTCAAAAATTGCTTTAAATAACGTTTTAGTGAGGGGCCATCAGGGGCATCTGGTGTACCAAGATTAACTAATAAAACCCCGGTTTTTAGCGTTGAACCATGGTTGAAAACGGGTTCAGGAAGATATTTAGCCATTGCAATCCTTAATTATTAATGTTGGGAAAGAGCGCTAGAGAGAAGCTTTGCTGTGACATCCACAATAGGAATGATACGTTCATAAGCCATTCGTGTTGGTCCTACCACTCCAAGAGTCCCAACAACTTGACCATCAACCTCGTAGGGGGCGGTCACTACGCTAAACTCATCCAGTGGCACGACATTTGATTCTCCGCCAATAAAGATTTTTACTCCATCAGCACTCTCACTCATTTCTAAAAGCTGCAACAATCCTGTTTTTTGTTCAAATACATCAAACAGTTGTCGCAGTTTACTCATGTTATAACTGACATCGTTATGCTGGATAAGTTTTGTCTCTCCGCTTAATATATAGTCGTTTTGTCTTTCCTTAAGCGCTGCACTACCTACTTCTAGTGCTGTATTCATCAGGGATTGAATATCACTACTTAGTGTTTGCAGGTCAGATCGCAGAGTATGTCTTATCTGACTGAAATCACTTCCAGAATAGTGCTCATTTAAATAATTTGCCGCTTGGGTTAAATCACTCTGACTGTACTGATTTTCAGTAAAGATTACTCTATTTTGTACATCACCTTCGAGAGTAACTAGAATGAGTAATAATCTTTTTTCTGAAAGTCTTAAGAATTCAAGATGCCTAAATCCCTCACTTCTCCTTTTAGGTGTTCTAACCACTCCTGCATAAGCGGTCAATTCAGACAGCATTTGTGAGGCGGCTGAGATAAGACGTTGAGGGTCAGCAGGACTTAAGTGCTCTTCAAGTTGCGTTCGTGTTAGGGCTTCGATAGGTTTAATAGTCATAAGACTATCAACAAAGAAACGATAACCACGAGGTGTGGGAATTCGTCCCGCAGAAGTGTGCGGGCTTGAAATAAACCCTAACTCCTCGAGATCAGCCATTACATTGCGAATAGTTGCCGCTGATAAGTCCATACCGGAGGTTTTGGACAAAGCGCGCGAGCCAATAGGCTGCCCATCTTCAATGTAGCGTTCAATTAAAGCTTTTAATAAAGCACGTGCGCGATCGTTTAACATACACCATATTTTACCTAAATGTGGTTTAATTCTAAAGATGAACTTTATTTTTAAAAAAATCGGTATTGTTGGCAAGTACAATAGCCATAATTTAGCTGTGCCAATGGGGCGTTTAATTCATTTTTTTGAAAAAAATGAATTGCATTTTGTTCTTGATCCCAAAAGCGCCGCTGCTGTCCCTGCTTCTAATGCTCAAATTGTGCAAATTGAAGAAATGGGTAATTACGTTGATCTAGTGGTGGTCCTAGGTGGTGATGGGACGCTATTGTCAGCTGCACGCTCCTTATTGGGACAAAAAGTACCTATGGTGGGAATAAATCTTGGCCAACTGGGTTTTTTGACTGATATCCCCTCTCAGCATTTAGAAGAGGAGTTAACAAAAGTACTTCATGGACATTTTGTTGAAGAAAAGCGTTCCTTGTTAGAGACTGAAATATGGCGTGATAAAAAAATGATCTCACGCCACTTTGCTTTAAATGATGTGGTGCTAACAAAAGGTGCGCAAGGCAGTATGATTGAGCTTGAGGTCTCTGTCGATGAGCGTTTTGTCTATAGTTTACGTGCCGATGGACTTATTGCTGCCACACCAACTGGGTCTACTGCATATGCCCTTTCTAGCGGAGGGCCTATTATTCACCCCGAGTTACAAGCTACGGTGTTGGTGCCAATTTGCCCTCATACATTGAGTAATCGCCCTATTGTATTGAGTGAGCGCTCAAAAATTGAAGTGGTATTACAAAAAGGCAAAGGATCATTTGCTAACTTTGATGTGCAAGATCATATGGCACTAGAAAGCGACGATCGATTGATCATTTCACACGCCAAAGAGCAAGTGACGCTTTTACATCCCATGACACATGATTATTATGCTATGTTACGTGAAAAGTTACGTTGGGGGACAAAACTGTAACAATGCTTAGATCATTATCGATTCGTGATTATGTCATCGTTGAGTCACTTGATTTGGAGTTTGATGCTGGTTTAACTGTATTTACGGGGGAAACGGGGGCAGGTAAATCCATTTTGATTGACGCACTGTCATTAGCTCTTGGTGGTCGTGCAGATGCCTCTGCTATTCGTCATGGGGCTACCCGTTCGGAAATTGCTGCAACTTTTGATATTTCTAATAATCACTATTTATCCACTTTACTCTATGAAATGGGTTTGTCAGCCGGAGAGGATGAGCCGATTTGTTTATTACGACGATTAGTGGATCAACAAGGAAAATCTCGCGCTTTTATAAATGGTTCCTCAGTTACTCTTGGGCAATTAAAGGATGTGTCACAGCATTTGATTAATATACATGGTCAACATGCTCATCAAACTCTACAGCTAAGTGCCACACAACGCCAATTATTAGACAGTTTTGCCGGTAACCAAGAATTGATTGAAAAAGTATCGAATTGTTATCGAGACTGGCAAGAAAAATTAAAACAATTTGAAAATTGGCAATTGCGTTCAGCCACCCTGGCTCAAGATGAGCAAAGAATTAAAGAGGAAATTAAAGAATTAGAAAACATAGTGGTCGCTCCTGATGAGTGGGTGGAGTTTAACGAGCAGCATAGTCGTCTTACTTATGCACTACAAGTTTTAAATTTAAACCAACAAGTACTGGATAGTTTAGGGGAGGGGGCAGATAGCGCTCTTGAACGAATTGAAAAAGCCTTGTCTCTTTTACAAGATATGCCTTACGAGGACGCAAAGCTCAAGCCATCTATTGAATTAATACAGGGTTCGGCAATTCAGCTTGATGAGGCGTTAACAGGTATTCGACATTTTATTCATAGTATTGAACTTGATGATACGCGTTTACAATCGATGGATGAGCAAATGGCTCAATTGCTTCATTGCGCCAGACGTTTTCGTGTTAGTCCTGAAGACTTATGGCAATTATTACAATCACTAATTCAGGAACTAAGTTCCCTAGAATTGTTAAGCGATGGAAAAGAGCTGGAAAAACAACACAATAAAGCTTTTGCTGACTATATTCATCAGGCTGGTTTATTAACCACAAAAAGACAACAGGCTGCACAATCATTGTCAACAATTATAACCAACACACTTAAGGAATTAGCCTTGGGTGACGGGCGTTTTGTCATTGAGATCATACACCTTAATGAACCTACAGTGCATGGTATGGATCAAGTTGCTTTCAAAGTATCTACTCATGCAAAACAAGCAGCTCAAGATATCGCAAAAGTTGCTTCAGGTGGTGAATTATCAAGAATAAGCCTGGCAATACAGGCGGCTTTAAGTCAGACAGCTAACGTACCTACTCTCATTTTTGATGAGGTGGACACAGGTATTGGTGGGCGCGTTGCTGAAATTGTAGGTCGATTATTAAAAGAACTCGGTAAAACATTTCAAGTATTATGCGTCACACATTTACCTCAAGTTGCAAGTTGCGGAGACCATCACTTCCAGGTGATTAAAAAAGCCAATACTGATCAAGTAGTAAGTCGTGTTGAACGCTTGACGCCTGATCAGCGTAACAATGAAATTGCGAGAATGTTAGGTGGAATTGAAATAACTGCCACCACATTACAGCACGCTAAAGAAATGTTAGACATGGCCCGTCAGTAGTCTTTGTGGGGACAGAGTATCTAATAAGTTTTTCTCAATGGGTTGTGGTTCCCCTGTTATAAAGCTTCTTATAATTCGAGCATTTAATGCGCTCCATACAATTCCCCGTGAAGCGTTACCCATAACACAGTAGAGATCAGATTGAGCGATGTTACCTACTACGGGTAGACGATCTCGACTAACACTTCTGTAAGCGACTCGATCTAATACACTATCAAATGAAAGTGGCTCTTTGCCTAAGATATTGAGTAGACGTTGTTGGTTTTTTTCATGATTAATGGCTGTTGGACTAGGATCTAATACATGATCATAGGTAGCCCCTGAGAGAACTTGATTATTACCTAATGTAATAATATAACCATCCTTACAAAGTACAGGTAGATTCATTGTAGAGTGAGTGTGATTAAATAAAGATAATTGACCACGATTAATGGTTAAACCAAGTTTTTCAGTGACAGTGAGATGGTTCGCTCCAAGACAAAGTACCAGAGCGTCAAATTCACCTAGTTGTTGATTATGGGTATTAAAAACTAGCCATTTGTCTTTTTGTTGTTTGATGTGTTGTATTTCAGTATTTAAATACAGCGTTAAAAGTTCAGAAGAGCGGTCAATTGCTCTCTCACATAATCGTTGAGGATTGATATAGCCTGCTTGTGCAAAAAACAGCCCACCAAATGGATGATCTAATTGAAAGCGAGATTTAAGTTCTTCACCGCTTAGATAGGTAACATAATCAGAAGGGAAGTTCAGTGTTTTGATGATTTCCTGTTGTGTGATCTGTTCTTCATGATCTTTAGCTAAATGAATCACACCAGGATACTGTGCGATGGGCTCTGCTATCTGCTGTTCAAGATTGCTAATTAATTGTTTGGTTAAAAAAAAGCCGCGCCGTGTAATGCGTGACAAGACATTGTCGTCTTTACTGGCAACAGGTCTTAAAATGCCTGCAGGATTGCCAGATGCTGCGTTTGCAATATGGCTCCCTTTTTCAAATAATGTAACGTCAATTTGACTTTGGGTAAGTGCATAAGTTAACAACGATCCGGCTATTCCGCCGCCAATCACGCCGACTTGTTTATTGGGGGATTGATTTAGATAGCGTGAAATATGAGGGAAATAGCGTTCTTGACGAATAGCTTGTTTGTCTTCGGGAATTCGATTAAATTGCCCTACCAAGCGATGCTTTTTCTGTCCAAATCCTTTCTCACGAGTTAAGTTAAATCCCGCTTTTGTGAGTGCTTCTCGCACACTTCCAGCTACACACCACGTTGCTAATGTGGTGTTAGGATGACAGTGTTTAGCCAAGGTATTCAAGATATCTTCTTGCCACATATCTGGATTTTTTTTTGGAGAAAATCCATCTAGGAAAAGCGCATCAATAGACATAGTAAGATTATTGGTGGCATTTTTTACGTCATCAAAGATAAGTGTAAGCGTTATGGATTCTTCTTTGAAATAGATGTCATGATAGCCCGGTGTTAAAGAAGGCCACTGCTCAATAAGTTGTTGAACAGTCTTTTCTGAAAAAGTATATTGTTGAATAATATGAGTTAAATCAGTTGAGCCTACAGGATATTTCTCACAGGCAACATAATGTAGATGAGCTTGTTTATTTTGTTTGTTCTCATGCCAACATTGGGCTGTAACAAGAAAGTTTACCCCAACACCAAATCCTGTTTCAAATATAGAAAATTGGTTATTGTTAAGCGCGGCAAATCGTTCAGGCAAATGGTTTCCTGTAATAAATACCGTATGTGCTTGTTCTCTGGCGCCCGATGAGGAATGATAAATGTCATCAAACTCTGACGAATACAATGTCCCGTCGACTTGTTGGATAGTGGCTTGTTGAACTTTACTCATGTATGGAAGTTTACCGGCTATTATATGTCCTAGATAGTAGGGCTTTTTTTATATATATTTTGGAAAAATAGAGAGCTATAGTTATACTGATTAATACTTGATACTTATTACTATTTTATGAGTCTTTTTTTAATTTTAATTAGTTTATTTACCGAAAAGTACCGTCCGCAATCTTTGCAGGATCATATACTGTCCTATTTTACAAAATATTTGGTTTATTTGGATGAGTTGTTGAATTCTGGTGAGCGTCATCATGGAGTTGTGGCCTGGTTTGTAGCTACATTGCCGCTTCTTATTGTCTACAATCTTATTGATTATCTTTTGGCTTACCTTAACCTCCATTTAATGTGGTTGGTGGATTTAGTGGTATTACTCTCTGTTATCTGTTTTCGTAGTATTTTAAAAAAATTGATTAGTGCGGGAGAACAAATACGCACTAAATTAAAAGAAAACAGTGAACTAGAAGAAGACGGTGACTCTCCTCAAATACTTCGTGCTCAACAGGTTGCCAGTGCCATTGAGCAAGCGATAAATGATGCGCATACTTATTTATTCGCTATTTTATTTTGGTACGGCGTCTTGCCAGGAGTAAATGGGGTGATCCTTTATATCATTGCTTTATATATAAATAACCATTGGGGTCAAGATAGACAAACAGATTTTGGTTATTTTTCTAGAAGAATGTTTTATTACCTTAATTGGCCCGTGTATTACCTAACGGCTCTGACATTTGCCATTGTAGGCAACTTTGAAGATGCGTTATTTTGCTGGCGTACCCAGGGGGTAAAGGAAGGAGAGTCGGCAACATCGCAAATCTTTTTTGCTAGTGCCGCAGGAGCATTAGGTATTCGTCTGGGTGACCCTAATTCACCTCAACGGCTAATTAACGGACTCGATCTTGGTTTGGGTGAGTTACCCGATTTGGACCATCTTAAAAGTACTGAAGGACTGATTTGGCGGGCTCTTGTGGTGTGGGTCATCGTGTATGCATTAATGACTTTAGCAGCGCATGTTTAACGTTGGTTCGTTTGTTGTAGTTCAATTAACAGTTCAAGTCGTCGTTTTTTCATTGGATCATTTGCAACCCATTCTTTAAATGCACATTGTGGTTCATTGAGATGTTGACAGTTGTGAAAACGACATTGTCCAATTAAAGGGCTGAATTCTTTGAATAGGTTTTCAAGTCCTGCATTACTAATATGGTTAAGACCAAACTCCTGAACCCCAGGTGAATCAATTATAAAAGTCTCTGAATTTATTGTGTAACGTCTGGTATATGTGGTGGTATGTTTTCCAGAGTCTAGCGCGGCTGAAATATCATTGGTTCTGGCGGGTTGATGAGGTAATAACTGATTAATAATGGTCGATTTACCCATACCTGATTGACCAACAAGAAGACTTGTTTTTTTATCTAAAACAGCCAATAAGGGCTTGATATCTTGATTTATAGCGCTTATCTCAATGAGTTGATAGTTGAGAGTTTGGTAGTAATAAAGGATCTGACGATCTCGATCAGTTAATGGTAAATCTATCTTATTATGGACTATTACTGTATCGCATTGATTAGATTCTCCTGCAACTAAAATTCTTGCTAACAAGGCGTCACTGAAGGTCGGTTCATTAGCAATCACAGCAATAACTTGATCAATGTTCGCAGCCAGAGTTTTTTGCCGATATTGATCTGAGCGATAAAAGAGATTTTTACAAGGAATCTTATCGACGATCACGGCTTCATTATTTAATGTTGTTTCTATTAATACACGATCATTACACGTTATATCCTGTTTTTTACCACGACGAGTAGCAACAAGAATATCACCTTGATTGGTCTCAACTTCAAAGTGACGACCAAAATTGGCCGTCACGGTTGCTTCAAGTGTACTCATCCTGGCTGATGTGCTAAATGTTCAAGATGAGCAATACGAATGGCTGCCGGTGGATGTGAGTCGTACATAGCAGAGTGAAGTGGGTCAGGTGTTAGAGTGGCTGCGTTTTCTTTATAAAGTTTAACCAGCGCACTGATAAGAGAGTTGGCTTTTGCATAGCGACTCGCATAAGCATCTGCCTCAAACTCGTGTTTTCTGGAAAACAAACTCATTAAGGGTTGTAGAGGAAAGCCAATAATCGGAATAACCAACATAAATAAAGTGAGGGCCATCGCATTGCTTGGTATTTGATGACCTAAACCCATATAAAACCAAGTAGAGGTATAAAACCAACCAAGTAGTGCTAAGAAAGCCAAACTCAGAATGAAAATACTAATTAAACGATAAATGACATGTCGTAGACGATAGTGTCCTAACTCATGAGCTAATACGGCAAGGATTTCGTCAGTATTAAGACTTTCTAGAAGCGTATCAAAAAAAACCACTCTCTTCGCTTTACCAAAGCCAGTAAAGTAGGCATTGCCATGACTAGAGCGTTTAGAGCCATCCATGACGAATAAGCCGCTTGCATTAAAACCACAGGTTTTTATGAGTTCTTCAACTTTGTTTTTTAATTCACCCTCTGGGACTGGGGAAAAGCGATTAAATAAAGGTGCAATCCAAGTAGGATAAATAGCAAGAAGTAATGTATTAAACAACATCCAAGCCAACCAAGCGTAAAGCCACCAGTAGCTCCCAAGAGAAGCCATCATCCATAATGCGGCTAAGATAATGGGAATTCCCAATACCATCCCTAAGAGAGTATTTTTAAATAAATCAATTAGATACATTTTGGGGGTCATACGGTTAAAGCCAAAACGCTGTTCAATTACGAAGGTGCTATAAATATTAAGAGGTAGATCAATAATTGCCCCCATCAGGCTGATACCGCCAATTAGTAACATACCGCTTAATAGAGGTGTTTGAATATGATTAATGAGCCAACTATTCCAAAAAGAAAGAATGCCTTGTTCAATTAAGCAGTAAAGCCAAATTGACTCAATCACTGTACTAAACATTGACATTTTAACTTTTGCTGCAGTATAGCGTGCGGCTTTTTGATGCTGTTCTAGTGATATGGAGGCGCTAAACGCACTAGGAACTCTATTTTGATGTACTAAAACGTGAGTTAACTGGCGACGGCTCAGCCACAGTTTTGTGAGTGTGACTAAAATTAAAAGTATTAAAAATAAAGTATTAAAATTCACTGCAATTCCTTCTATAAACCTGTTAACCTTTGAACATTCATTATTTACGTAGACTGTTTATTATGGCACAAGATAAAAATCATCTCATTTGGATTGACATGGAAATGACCGGGTTAAATCCCGTTACTGATAAAATAATTGAAATTGCGTTAATTGTTACAGACAGTGAGCTTAACCAGGTTGCTGTTGCGCCGGTAATGGTTATCCATCAACCTGATGAAGTACTTGATGGGATGGATGCATGGAATAAGGGTACCCACGGTCGTTCTGGCCTGATTGATAAAGTGAAAGCATCCTCTCTCGATGAAGCCACAGCGGAACAACAGTTACTAGAGTTTGTCAGTCAGTATGTTCCCGCAAATGAATCACCTATGTGTGGTAATACTATCTGTCAGGATCGTCGTTTTTTAGCTAAATATCTACCCAAGTTAGAACAATACTTTCATTATCGTAATCTCGATGTTAGTACCTTAAAAGAGCTAGCAAAACGCTGGCGTCCTCAGCTTTACAACGGTTTCAAGAAAGCTGGGAAACATGAGGCACTAGCGGATATTGAGGAGTCAATTGCTGAGCTTCGTTATTATCGAGATAACTTTTTAAGAATGAATTAGTGAAATGCCTCCTCTAAGGTATGCATAAACTGTTCTTTCGGTACAAAACCAGCCATTCTTAGGTTAATGAGTTCCTCTCCATTTCTATTGTAAAGAATCATTCCGGGAGGACCAAATAAACCGAATCGCGCTAAGATAGCACGATCCTCAGTGCTGTTTTTTGTAACATCAGCACGAAGAAGGGTGGCAGTTTCTAGTTTATTTTTGACTTCTTTTTCAGAGAAAACAGAGTTTTCCATTTCAATACAAGAGGTACACCAGTCCGCATAAAAGTCTAAAAATACTGGTTTATGCGCTATTTTTGCCTGATTTAAGGCTATATCCAGCTCAGCTACTGAGTGAATTGCTTGAAAATGTGGTCCCTCTGTTTTAAATAAGCCAATCCATAAGGGTTTAACCATCCATATGGCTACAGCTATGAGTAATACACCAAAAAAACGCTTAACCCAATTCATCCATTGACCAGCTCGCGGTAGAAATGCGCCAGCTGAGGTACCGATTAATACCAATGGCGCTCCCATACCTAACGACATGACAAATAATGCACTTCCTCCAACGAGCCAATTTTTAGTTTGCGCAATGTAAATGAGTCCACCTGCTAGTGGAGCTGCGACACATGGCCCTACAACCAAAGCAGAAATTAAACCCATAACGGCAACTGCAACGTATTTTCCCCCAGGAAGGCGGTTGGAGTGATGGTTAAGTTTTGTCTGCCAACTTGCTGGGATTTGAAGTTGGTAAACATCAAACATCGATAGGGCTAATAAAATAAATACTATCGCAATCGCGATTTCAACAGGGGGTGTTTGTAAACTATTAGAAACCAGGGTACCAGTGAGACCTGCAATGATGCCTGCGATAGCATAAGTAATTGACATGCCAAGTACGTAGGTAATGGATAACCAAAATGCTCTTAGTTTAGTGATATCACTTCCTTGACCTGCAATAATGCCAGACAGTATGGGAACCATTGGAAAAACGCAAGGGGTTAGGGACAGCAGTAAGCCAAAAACAAAGAAACTTAGTAGCATCCAAGTGAATGAGGCACTTCCCAAAAAAGCCGCAAAGTCATTAGGGTTTGAAGAATCGCTATTGAGCTCGGTTGGATGAAATTGGTTAGGTGAGTCAAGAGGAACGAGAATATTAGGTGCTGTCGCCATTGTAAAATGACGCACTGTTGGCGGATAGCAAATACCATGAAGTGCACAGCCTTGGTAGGCTATACCAAGCTCTGTGGAAGAGGGCTTGGTAATGGTTAGTTTTGCAGTAAAGGGTTGGAAGTAAACCCAAACATGGCCATAAACAGGATCATCTTTTTGACTGGCCTGAGGAAGTTCAAGTTTGCCCAAAGGTTGTTGATGATCATCAACAATGTGAATTTTGTCTCTGTATATATAGTAGCCTGGTGCAGGCGTGAAGGTGAGTAGAAAAGTCTCATTATCAGTTCTATTGACTTGTATCTTAAAGGCTTGTTCTGGCAATAGAAACGTTTTTGTAGCAGGTAAATAATTGCTATTGGTATTTGGGCTGTTGCTATCCAAATAGTTGTTAGCCCACACTGGGAAAACAACAACTAATAACAAAGCTAACCATAGTTTGCGTAACATAATTTCTACCTAAAATACTGTATTAATTTAATATTCTACTCTGACAAGCGTTTCAATGCCCAGTTCACGTGTTCTCTGACAATGTTAGATGGATAATCTAAGCGCTTTTTTAATGCGTTAATATCTTTTTCTCGGCCTAATCCGTTACCCAGCGCCACTGCCACGTTGCGTAGCCAACGAATAATACCAATACGTCTGATAGCGCTGCCTTCAAAACGGCGCTCAAATTGTTGTTCATCTAACAAAAGTAGATCAGCCAGATCGGTTCCTGATTGAAATCGGGATAAAAAACTGATTTCATTGGTATAACGAGCAAACCGATTCCATGGGCACACTAATTGGCAATCATCGCAGCCATATATACGGTTACCAAAATGAGGCCTGAGCTCTTCGGGGATACTGCCACTGTGCTCAATCGTCAGGTATGAAATACACAATCTAGCATCAAGAACGTAAGGGGCCACTATCGCTTTAGTAGGACATACATCAATGCATGCACTGCATTGGCCACAATGTTCTGTGGTGATAGGGTCAATTTCAAGAGGTAGATCGGTAAATATCTCACCTAGGAAAAACCATGATCCAGCCTCTCTGCTTATTAATAAGGTGTTTTTGCCGCGCCAGCCTAAACCTGCTTGTCGTGCTATTTCTACTTCCATAACTGGGGCGCTGTCAGTAAATACTCGATAATTAAAAGGACCAATCCATTGTTGTAGATTCTCAGCCAATATTTTTAGTTTTTGGCGAAGGGTTTTATGGTAGTCTCTGCCCCTAGCGTAATATGAAATATAACCATCAGTTTTTGAGTTTAGTTGTGTCTCACTGTTTTTTATTGGTTCAGTAAGGTAGGGATGAAAGAGTGAAATAACAGTTAATGTTCCAGGGTGAAGTTGTGAAGGGGATTCTCTTAAATCAGAATGTCTTTCTAAAAAGCCCATGTCACCGTGATAGCCTTTTTTTAGCCATTCTTGAAGTTGACGACTTGCTGACTCTAATTGTGGACGACTGACTCGTACTCCCTCAAAACCTAATTGCTGAGCTAAAATAATAAGTTGTCTTTTTATTAACTGTGTATCCATCATATTAGTTTATGTGTTTTTGAGGACTATTTTAATGTTAAATCCTGTTTCACATACCTGGATTTTGCAAAATGAAGATGCAACATTGAGTTGGGGAAGACGCTTCTCTGATTTTTTGTATCCAGGTTTAGTCGTTACACTTGAAGGAGAGTTAGGTGCAGGAAAAACCACCTTAACTCGGGGGGTGCTTCAAGGCCTGGGATATACAGGACGAGTAAAAAGCCCTACTTATCCTATACTTGAAACCTATTCTCTTTCGAGGTTATACTTCTATCACTTTGATTTTTATCGAATCTATGATAAAAATGAACTTGAAGATTCTGGTTTTAGAGAAAATTTTGGTGGCAGTGGCGTGTGTTTTGTTGAATGGCCAGAAAAGGCTGAGGGCTGGCTACCCTCTGTGGATATAGGTATCAAAATCAAAATCTTAGCTGAAAAAAGAGAATTTACTGTGGTGTCGCTCTCGGAGGCGGGTAGTTTATGCTTGGAAAAATGGCAAAAACTTGGTTGGCTTTAATTCTCTTACTGGTATCCTATTGGATTCCTAATGCCGTTTTTGCCCAAGAGATTACTGTTGCTGCAGCACGAATTTGGCCTGCAGAGGATTACACGCGCGTTACTTTAGAGTCTAAGAGTGTTATTGAGGCTAAATTCTTTACGGTGGACAACCCTGACCGATTGGTGTTAGATCTTTCTCAAGTCAATGATTTAAAAATACTCCGCTCCTTAAGTGAGCATTTGTCTTCCTCTGATCCTTATATTAAGGCAATTAGAGTTGCACACTTCAGTCCTACTACCGCAAGAGTTGTATTCGATCTTAAAGTACCCGTTAAGGCAAGCTCGGTACTATTGGATCCGGTCGCCAATTACGGGTATCGTTTTATGCTAGATCTTTACCCAGTTACTCCTAATGATCCATTAATGAGTTTTTTAGCAAAACAACAGTCGGTAACTAGTCCCTCATCCAATCAAGTTGTAGTGAATGATCAACAAGAGAAACAGAGTGACACAGTACAACCTGGCAAGGGAGAGTTAGCTTCCAACTCAATCAGTAAGGCTTCTTTATCAGATAAAACAACTACCGTTCCAAACCATTCCTCAACTGAGAATAGTACTCCTCAGTCTACACCAACACTACCTACACCACTTAAACAACCTCTTGCTGCTAAACATGATTTTCTTATCGCAGTTGATGCGGGTCATGGGGGAGAGGATCCTGGTGCTCATGGACATGGAGGTAATAATGAAAAAGACGTGACTCTAGCTATCGCCAAACATCTAAGTGCATTAATCAATCAAGATCCGGCATTACGTGCTGTATTAATTCGTGACGGAGACTATTTTATTCCTCTGCAGGGAAGGACGGCAAAAGCGCGACGACTCCATGCTGATATGTTTGTTTCAATACATGCGGATGCTTACGTTACCGAGGACGCGAGAGGATCCTCAGTATTTGCTTTGTCTGAAAAGGGAGCCACTTCTGTTGCTGCCAAATGGCTCGCACAACATGAAAACAATGCAGATCTGATTGGTGGGGTAGATTTAAACCATAAAGATCCTTATCTGGCGCAAACTTTATTTGATTTATCTCAAACGGCTACTATTAACGATAGTCTAAAACTAGCACAGTCTGTATTAACTCAATTACATCAAGTTAATGATTTGCATCGTGGTAGAGTTGAACAAGCAGGATTTGCAGTATTAAAGTCGCCAGATATTCCCTCTATACTTGTTGAAACCGCTTTTATTACTAATCCAACAGAAGAACAACGCTTAGTTGATTCTGACTACCAAAATCAGTTGGCTCATGCTATTTTGGCGGGAATTAAAACCTATTTAGCCAACAATCCTCCAGCACAAAACAACACGGTGTTGGGAACCAGATAACTACTGTAATGACCAGAATACATTCCCTAGATCGGGTATTAATTGCCCAAATTGCTGCTGGAGAAGTCATTGAAAGACCTGCTTCAGCCCTAAAAGAGTTAGTTGAGAATAGTATTGATGCAGGCGCACGTCATATAGAGATTAGTTTGATTGATGGTGGAATTTCAAAAATTGAAGTGATAGATGATGGTATAGGGATTTATCATGAGGATTTAGTACTGGCGTTGACTCCTCATGCGACCAGTAAGATAAGTAATTTAGATGATTTAGAGTCAGTGGCAAGCTTGGGGTTTAGGGGAGAAGCGTTAGCTAGTATGGCTTCAGTTGCAAGTGTCACAATCATTACTCGAGAACAACACGCAAGTCATGGCTATCGTGTTCAAAGTCGGGCAGGTCGTATGACGGAGGTAATCCCAGCGGCAAGGTCGATTGGCACATCTATTGTTGTTGATGAATTGTTTTCTGAAACTCCAGCACGACGCAAGTTTTTAAAGTCATCAAATACAGAATTCGCTCATTGCGATGAGGTGTTAAAGCGGATGGCATTGAGCCATCCAGAGATTGAGTTTAGGCTTAATCATAATGGTAAACCACTACGACACTGGCCTCAGGCAACTCATCAACAACGTTTGAAGGCGTTATTTGGTGAGGAGTTTATAAAAGGAGCTTTAGCAGTCGATGAAGAGGCGGGTGGAGTTAGAATTGAAGGATGGATAAGTCGACCCACCTACAGTAGTAGTAATAGAGAGTCACAATATGTATATGTTAATGGCCGTTTTGTACGTGATAAATTAATTAGTCATGCTTTAAGACAGGCTTACCAAGATGTTCTTCATCATCAACGTTTTCCAGTTGTTGCTCTGTTTATTACCTGTCCTTTTGATCTCGTTGATGTGAATGTGCATCCAGCCAAAACAGAGGTGCGATTCCGTGAACCACAAACAATACATCAATTGGTATTTCATGGATTATCTAAAATATTAGATAAGACTAATCCTGGTCAATCAGTCGACGTCAGTTCTTCTTTTACAAATACAAATAATTACGCAGTATTACAAAACTCACTGCCAATTGACTCGCCAAGATCAACAACCAACTTTAGCCAATTTGGTTTTAGTCAAACAATCCCTTCAAACTCCTATAGGCCATCTGAGGGATTGGATCGTAATGAAGAAAAGATTGATACCAATAATAATCACTCCTATCCTTTAGGTTTTGCTATAGCCCAGTTACATGGAATCTATATTCTGTCGCAAAATGATCAGGGGTTGATTATTGTTGATATGCACGCTGCACATGAACGGATTTTATATGAACAACTGAAGTTGGCGATAAAAAATCAGATCATTCAAAAGCAACAATTGTTAATACCCGTCACCTTTCGGGTTGATCCCATAGCGTTAAACTTGGTTTATGAGAATCAAGAAATACTCAATCAAGTGGGTTTTGAGCTTAGTGTTGCTGGCCCTGACCTATTAGCTTTAAGAAGTGTCCCGGTTTTACTTGCAAAAGGGGATCTAGAACAGATAGCCAGAGACCTGATTGGTGAGTTACTTCAATTTGGCTCGTCACGATTACTTGATGAAAAACACAATCAATTGTTATCAACTTTCGCCTGTCATGCTGCGGTACGTGCACATCGCCAATTAACCCTAACAGAGATGAATGCTCTACTGCGCGATATGGAGTTAATTGATCGAACTGATCAATGTAATCATGGACGCCCAACTTGGCGACAAGTTGGTTTGTCTGAAATAGATCAGTGGTTTTTACGGGGGCAATAAGAGTGAACGCCCCGATCGTCTGTTTAATGGGGCCTACCGCCTCAGGAAAAAGTAATTTGTCCTTAATGCTTGCCAAGCAGTTTAATGGCGAGATTGTTTCTGTCGATTCAGCAACCATTTATCGTTACATGGACATCGGTACGGCAAAGCCTAGCTTAGCAATACAGCAGGATATTCCTCACCATTTAATTGATATTATTAATCCTGATCAGCGTTATTCAGCTCATCAGTTTGCAGTTGATGCATCTGTTATTGTGGATGATATTGTTAAGCGAGGAAAAATCCCTCTCCTTGTGGGCGGGACAATGTTGTATTTTAAGGCTTTGTTGTTTGGCTTTAATGAATTACCTTCCGCCAATCAAGAGATAAGAGAGCAACTTGATAAAGAAGCACTTGAATTGGGCTGGCCCCATATGCATCAGCGTTTAATGGCGATTGATTATGATACAGCTAATCGATTGAAAGAGAATGACTCACAACGAATTCAACGTGCTCTTGAAGTCTATATGTTGACTGGACAACCGCTTTCTTCTTTTCATCAAGACCAACAAAAGCGTTCATGGCAAGGTCCCATATTATCTCTTGCGTTAATCCCTCAAGACAGAGCACAACTACATCGCTCAATTGAGTTGCGTTTTAAAAAAATGATTGAACAAGGTCTAGAAAATGAATTAAGAGATCTTAGAAATCGTTTCCAGTTATTTGCTGAACTTCCTTCCATGCGTTGTGTTGGTTATCGACAAATGTGGCAATATTTAGAAGGAGAGTATGATTTTAATAAAATGATGGAATCTGGTATTTACGCCACCAGACAATTAGCAAAGCGCCAATTAACATGGTTGAGAAGTTGGTCTAATTTGCAGAGCTTTGATCCTTATCAAATTGCGACAGAAGATAATTTGTTTCAATTGGTTCGAGATTTTGTTAATCGTCACTATTAATATTTTCTTTTATCTGGGTCACGAGTACGTTTAACTCACCTTGGTTAAATTGAATTGAAAGTGGATCATTCACACGCGTGTCCTCTGCACGACTCAATATGTTTCCATGTTGATTACGGACAATGGCAAACCCCCTGGCCATGACATTCTGCGGGTTAAGATAATGAAGTGATTGGTCTATGTTTTTTAGTTTTATTTGATGACGCTCAAGTAACCTCTGTTTGGCCAAGTTTAATCTAATGCTTATTTGATTAACATGATTGATTTGATGATGAATACGCTGACCTGGATGAACTAGTCTTTGTTGTAGGCTTGAGAGAAAGACAACTTGTTGTTTTAACCACATTCTTAAGGTACTAGGTAACTTGTCACGAAGTTGATCAAATCTCATTGTCTCCCGCTCAACAATACGTTGTATTAATTGATTAAGGCGTAATTGGCTTTGGATGAGTTGTTTCTTTAATTGAGGTCGGTCTGGGCTAACGAGTTCTGCAGCTGCAGTTGGTGTGGGTGCTCTACAATCAGCAACAAAATCTGCAATTGTAAAATCAGTTTCATGGCCTACGCCACTGATGATTGGTAACTGTGAACGTGAGATGGCTCGGGCTACGTTTTCTTCATTATAGGCCCATAAATCTTCAATACTGCCTCCTCCACGGCAGAGTATAACAACATCACATTCGTTACGATAATTAGCAACAGTGATCGCCTCGGCAATTTCATCAGAGGCTCCTTGCCCTTGAACGCGGGTAGGGTAAATGATTATAGAAATGTCAGGAGCTCGTCGTTTAAGAGTGGTTAACACATCTTGTAGAGCAGCTGCCATGGGTGACGTGATGATGCCAATTACCTTTGGGTGAGTAGGAAGTGGTTTTTTTATTGATTGATCGAATAAACTTTCTTTATCTAATTTATTTTTTAGAGCATTAAACGCCTCGTATAGCCTACCTAAACCTGCTTGACGCATATTTTCAATAGTTATCTGAGTTTTTCCACCTGGTCCGTAATATGACGTGGTACCTCGTAACTCAACTGCCATCCCGTTTTCAGGAAGCCAATCCACCTTTTGATTTTTAAAACGAAACATCACACAACTAATTTGTGCACGTTCGTCTTTAATTTGAAAATACCAGTGTCCGGAACTTGCTGCGGTAAAGTTTGAAATTTCTCCTTGAATCCAAATCATGGGTATAGCCGTTTCCAACAAACGCTGTAATCGATTTGTAAAGTCTGAAACACTTATTACAACCTCGGATTGTTGGGCTGTTTGTGGGGAAATGCCGTCGAAAGTAGTATTAATAATAGGGACCATTTAATAAATCGTTACAGTTATTAGGATTGTGGAAATTTTAATAAAGTCAAGCTTAAAACGCATAAATTTAGATTGTTTAAATTTTACTCGCCTCAGAAAAAAACATTATTTATTAATGGGTTAAATAGGTTTTATAAAAACTGTTCACAAACTTATCCACAGAATTTGTGGACAACTTTAATTCGTCGCCAAGAGGAACTTAATCTATTAAACTATTGGTATATTTTATCCTTATAGTTTTAGGTGTGTAATGCAATTATTAAGTGAAGCCGGCTGGCCTAGTTTATTGTTATTGATTGCCTCGGTAATTAGTCTAGCTATTATTATCGATCGAGCACTAGCATTGAGAGCTACTTTAGTCTGTCCTAAAGGATTGCTTGAGGAGATGATCCAATTAGAAAGATCAAGTGGGTTAAGTGCGGATAAGTTAAATAGTATCGCCCAATCTTCAGCATTAGGAGCAGTACTGGCAACTGCTATTAAGTATCGTCAGTCAAGTAGGGAGCTTATGAAAGAGGCGATAGAAGAACGAGGGAGGAGTATGGTGGTTCGTTTAGAAAAAAACCTACCTGCTCTAGGTACTATCGCTACAGTTAGTCCACTATTAGGTTTATTAGGAACTGTAGTGGGTATGATTATTTTATTTGGTCAAGACAACTCCATAGCCTCGCACGCAGATCAGCTCGCACGAGGCATCTCTGTTGCTTTGTATAATACGGCGTTGGGATTGATTGTAGCGATTCCTAGTATGATTTTTTATCGTTTTTTCCGCTCTCGTATTGACGTTTTTGCTGTTGAAATGGAACAGCAAGCCATCCAGCTTGTGGATGAACTCACTCTTAATCAAGATCATGGACTTTCGTAGAGGCCAACGTCGGGAGGATCCCGAAATTAATTTGATTCCAATGATTGATATCCTGTTGGTTATATTGATTTTTTTAATGGTATCTAGCACTTTCATACATCAACGTGGATTAAATATTAATCTACCCAGTGGTAGTAATAAAAATAATGAATTAACCAAAGATCAAGTTATTGAAGTCGATATGGATCAACAAGGAAAAGTCAGTGTGAACCACCATATTTGGTCAAATAACCTTTCTCAATTAACGACTCTGGTTGCCGATCATTTAACAAATAAGTCTGACACCTACATCGTTATTCGTGCAGATAAAAATCTGTCGCATGGACAAGTGATGGAGGTAGTCAGTGATTTTCAGCAAATAGGGTTTAATCACTTTACTTTGGTTACTGAGGATTCTAATCATTGATATGGTAGGCCAGAAGATAATCAATAAGTGGTACAGTCAATACGTAAGCTGGTTTTTAGTCCCCTTCAGTGGATTGTTTTTTTTGCTTATTACCATAAGACGATGGCTTTATAAAACACATCTTTTACCTGTTTTTTCTCTCCCAGTCCCCGTTATAGTGGTTGGCAATATTACGGTTGGTGGTACTGGGAAAACTCCACTAGTAATTGCTTTATGTGATTGGCTGAAAACTCAAGGATATCGGCCTGGGGTTATTTCACGTGGTTACAGAGGTCAAATAAATCAAGTACATGTTGTGAGTAATGAAGATGGTCCATTTTTAGTTGGAGATGAGCCATTACTTGTTTTTAAAAAAGCCCAAGTTCCAGTTGCAATTGGGAAAAATCGCTATCAAGCCGGTGTTGAATTGCTTAAAAAGCACCCTGAGATAAACATTCTACTTTCGGATGATGGACTACAACACTATGCGTTACAGCGTGATCTAGAAATTCTTGTTGTTGATGGTCAACGTGGCTTAGGTAATAACTACTTACTCCCTGCGGGGCCTTTACGAGAACCACAAAGCCGTATATCCACAGTTGATGCTGTGGTTGTAAATGGATCAAATGAGAGGTATTTGTCCCAAATACAACCACAATTTAATATGACATTGCATCCTGAAGTATGGATTAATATAAAAAATCCTCATATACACCAACCAATCAATGCCTTTTCTGGTGAGCGATGTATCGCCATGTGCGCTATTGGCAACCCGCAGCGTTTTTTAAATACCTTGGCATCTTTAGGGATTGTTCCTCTGGAAACCCGAATTTTCGAAGATCACTACCATTATCAAGAAAACGATTTTAAAGAGTGGTTAAATGAGAAAATATTAATGACAGAAAAAGATGGGATAAAATGTCATTTGTTTGCTCCAGAAGATGCGTGGATGCTTAAAATTAGCGCCCAATTAAACGAGCAGTTTTATCAATGGTTGGCAATGAAGCTAACCCATTTGAGAGAGAAAAATGGATTCTAAATTATTAGAAATTTTGGTGTGTCCGTTATGTAAAGGACCATTAATTAAAAAGAGCGGTAAAGATGAGTTAATCTGTGCCCCATGTCGCCTTGCTTATCCTATAAAAGAGGATATCCCAGTTATGTTGCAGCAAGAAGCAAGAGAGATTCCAACTGATGAGGAAATAAAATAGTGTCGCAGAATTTTGTAGCTATTGTACCTGCACGTATGCAATCAACGAGATTGCCACGCAAAGCCTTGGCTATGATTGGCTCCTATCCTTTAGTCATACACAGTGCCCTACGAGCACGTGAAAGTGGGGCACAACGAGTTGTGATTGCCACTGATCATGTGGATATAGCTCAAGCTGCAAATGAATATGGTTTTGAGTTTGTGATGACTCGTGTCGATCATCTGTCTGGGACAGATCGGTTGGCTGAAGCTGTTGATATTCTTCAGCTTGAAGATCATCAAGTGGTTGTTAATGTGCAAGGGGATGAGCCACTTATAGACGGCCATGTTATTGCAAAAGTAGTTGAAAGATTGGTGAGTAGTCCTGACTGTGTCATGAGTAGTGCTTGTTACCCAATTACGGATTTCGCTCATTTCACCAATCCTAACGTGGTAAAAGTGGTATTAAATCAGCAACAAGAAGCACTTTATTTTAGTCGTTCCGCTATACCGTTTAACCGCGACAGTCAAAATAAGACGCTGCCCAATACCATGAAAGCATGGCATCATATGGGGTTATACGCCTATCGTGCTGATTTTTTGAAACATTACAAGCAGTTAACTCCAGTGGCTTTGGAGACAACGGAAAGTTTAGAGCAGTTAAGGGTGTTATGGTATGGCTTTAAAATAGCTATGGAAATTACAGATCAAGCTCCCTTACCCGGAGTGGATACTGTTGAAGATTTACAACGTGTGCGGCACTGGTTTGAAACACACGAAACAAATTAGGATAAGGGAGTAGTTTTTATGAGAGTTATTTTATTAGGAGCACCTGGAGCGGGGAAGGGAACCCAAGCTGCGTTTATTAAGGAGCAGTTTAATATTCCTCAAATTTCTACGGGTGATATGTTGCGTGCTGCCGTAAAAGCGGGGACTCCTTTAGGTGTTGCAGCTAAGAAAGTAATGGACAGTGGTGGATTGGTATCAGACGATATTATCATTGGTTTAGTTAAAGACAGAATTACCGAACAAGACTGCGCTAATGGTTTTCTATTTGATGGATTTCCGCGCACTATCCCCCAAGCTGAAGCATTGAAAGAAGCTGGGGTGGCCTTAGACTTTGTTGTTGAAATTGACGTGGCTGATGAGGAAATTATTCAAAGAATGTCAGGGCGTCGTGTGCATGTTTCATCGGGTCGTGTTTACCATACTAAGTTTAGCCCGCCCAAAGTTGCTGATAAAGATGATGTTACTGGTGAAGCATTGATCCAACGTGATGATGATCGAGAAGAAATCGTTAAGAAACGATTGCAAGTTTATCATGATCAAACGAGACCTTTAGTAGACTATTATGAAAATTGGAGTAAAACTGGTGATCCACAGGCCCCACGTTATGTAAAAATTGCGGGAGTGGGAGCGGTTGACCATATTTCGCGGTCAATTTTGGCTGCATTAGAAAAATAGTAGGATATCAATGATGAAAAAACCTCCAATGAATGCCTTTTACGCTCAATCAGGTGGTGTTACGGCAGTAATTAATGCCAGTGCTTGTGGTGTGATTGAAACGGCGCGACGATATCCAGCCAAAATCGGTAAAGTGTTGTGCGGACGCCATGGTATTTTGGGGGCACTCGAAGAGGATTTAATTGATACCAGTTTTGAGACTGTTGAGGCTATTCGAGCTCTAAAACATACACCTTCGGGAGCCTTTGGCTCAGCGCGATTTAAACTAAAAAGTCTTGAACAAGATAAAGCTTCTTATCAACGATTGATCGAAGTATTCAAAGCTCATCAGATAGGTTACTTTTTTTATAACGGCGGTGGGGATTCGCAAGATACCACTCATAAAGTCTCACTTATGGCCAAAGAAATGGATTATCCTTTGGTGTGTGTGGGTATTCCAAAAACGGTTGATAATGATTTGCCCTTAACGGATTGTTGTCCAGGTTTTGGTTCTGTGGCCAAATATGTAGCCACCTCCATACGTGAGGCGGGGTTTGATGTGGCTTCAATGGCAAGAACTTCTACTAAGGTATTTATATTAGAGGTAATGGGCCGTCACGCAGGATGGATTACAGCGGCTTGTGGTTTAGCCTCTGAGGCCAAGGGTCAACCACCGCACTTATTACTTTTTCCTGAAGTCCCTTTTAATCCAACAGAATTTTTGCAACGAGTTAAAGACTGTGTTGAGCAATATGGTTATTGTGTGATTGGTGTTTCTGAGGGGTTACGTAACCAAGAGGGCAAGTTTCTCTCTGAGAGCGGTCTTAAAGATGCCTTTGGTCACGCACAACTAGGTGGAGTAGCTCCCGTTATTGCCAACTTAATTAGAGAAAAATTAGGTTATAAATATCACTGGGCGGTTGCTGACTATTTGCAAAGAGCAGCAAGACATCTAGCGTCAAAAACTGATGTTGAACAGGCTTATGCCGTGGGCAAGGCAGCTGTTCAATTTGCTCTAAAAGGACATACTGCAGTGATGCCTGTGATTGAGCGTATCAGTGATGAGCCCTATCGTTGGCAAATCGGAATGGCGCCGCTAGAAAAAGTTGCTAATCAAGAAAAAATGCTGCCTAAAAGTTTTATTAGTCGTGATGGATTTGGTATTACTGCGCAGGCTAGACGATACCTTTCTCCGCTCATTGAAGGTGAGGATTACCCCCCCTATGAAAATGGCTTACCTCAGTACGTTATTCTGAAAAATAAGGCAGTACCTAAAAAACTAAAAACACGATTTAATCCACGTTAACAATGATATCTGTTCATGCTTCTCACTTACCATTAGAAGGAAACCAATACGATCCTTCAACTTTGAAGGCATGGATTAAAAGACAATTAGTTGATAATCAGGTCATGACCTATTTTGATGGTCGTATAATGATGACGGACAAAGAGATGCAACAAGCAGTGCCTGCTGCTGTACTCATTCCATTAGTTAATAAGCCTGAAGGCATCCAAGTACTATTAACACAGCGAGCTTCTCATTTATATAATCATGCAGGGCAGGTGAGTTTTCCGGGAGGGCGAATTGATCCTGAGGACACCAATACACAAATAACTGCCTTAAGAGAGACGGAAGAAGAAATCGGTCTTGGTCGAGATAAAATTGAAATACTGGGTTCCCTGAAAGAATATTTTATTCCATCAGGATTTAAGGTAAGTCCATGGGTGGGTTGGGTTAATCCACCTATATCTTTAACTCCTGATCCTTTTGAAGTTGATCACATTTTTGAAGTACCACTGAGTTTCTTTTTTGACCCACAGCGTCATCATCTCAAACAGGATGAATTCGAAGGGCGTCAACGTCGCTATTACGTATTTGAGTACCAAGAAAAAACCATTTGGGGTGCGACAGCCGGTATGTTAGTTGACCTCTATCACACCCTATACTCAAAATCTTAAAAATAACGCTTAAAATTTTCTGTTGCCGCTACCAAAGCACTCAGTATGCCGGGTTCAAAAGCTGAATGGCCTGCATCCGGAATAATCTGATATGTGGCTTCAGGCCATGCCTGATGAAGTTCATCTGCTGTAATAATCGGACAGACACCATCATAACGACCTTGAATAATAGTTGCCGGTAAATGGCGAATACGATGGATATTATTTAGTAAGCTATTTTCTGGTAGAAAAATATCATTAGTAAAGTAATGAGCTTCAATACGTGCTAATCCTAAGGATACTGCATGACTGCCAAAATGACTTACTAGGGAAGGATTAGGCAGCAGTGTGGAGCATGAACCCTCAAAAGCGCTCCAACGACGCGCAGCCTCAAGATGTATTTTAGGGTCAGGGTGTTGTAATCGTTGTTGATAGGCAACCAGTAGGTTATCTCTCTCAGACTCAGGAATATAGTTAGTAAACTCGCGCCATGCCTCTGGAAATATCGCTTTAATTCCATATAAAAACCAGTCAATTTCACTTTTTCGACATAGAAAAATACCACGTAGAATCAAGCCTAAACAACGCTCAGGGTGGCTTTCTGCATAAGCTAATGCAAGTGTACTTCCCCATGATCCACCAAATACAAGCCATTTTTCAATACCTAATAGTTGGCGTAGTTGTTCCATATCTTGAATCAACAAAGGCGTGGTATTTTGTCTTGTTTCTCCCAATGGTGTGGATCGTCCTGCACCGCGTTGATCAAAAATGACTATACGATACATGGCGGGATCAAAAAACTGTCTATGCATAGGTCCTGCACCAGCACCTGGCCCACCATGTAAAAACACAACAGGAATACCATTCGGGTTACCTGATTGTTCCCAATATAATTCGTGAATATTACCAACAGCCAAACGTCCCTTTGCAAAGGGTTCGATAGGGGGGAATAAAGAGTATGTCCGCATAACTTTAAAATTAGTCTAAAAATTAATCATGTGAGAAGTTTACCTGATTGCTAGAATATTGCATGGCAACAGTGGTAATCTAGTAAACATTATTACATAGGGGAAAATCTATGCTATACGAGTTGCACGAATTACAACATGCTTCTTTCTCCTCATTACGAGCATGGGCAAAAACTGCTGCTCAACTCTATGGTAGTCCATATAGTC
This sequence comes from Pseudomonadota bacterium, assembly GCA_021811145.1. Classification (GTDB taxonomy): domain Bacteria; phylum Pseudomonadota; class Gammaproteobacteria; order Burkholderiales; family Ferrovaceae; genus PN-J185. Next base: position 46,532 of record JAJZPN010000007.1, on the reverse strand, counting down.
CACTAAGCTATACGCCAATGGGACGTGTCGTGGCAGCAGGTTCTGAAGTTTTCTTACGAACCACTCAACGTTACGAAAAACCCGCCTTCGGTATAGATTTTACTGAAATAGATGAAAAACCCTACGCAGTTTTAGAAGAAACAGTTTTAGAAAACCCTTTTTGTCATCTTAAACGCTTTAGTAAAGAAGGTTTGAATATAGCTCAACCTAAGGTATTAATTGTTGCTCCCTTATCTGGTCATTACGCTACTTTATTACGGGATACAGTTCGATCTTTCGTTAAAGATTTTGAAGTTTGGGTGACAGATTGGGTGGACGCCAAGTTGGTTCCTTTGTCTTTTGGTGCTTTTCATTTTGATGATTACGTTAAATACGTACAAGATTTTATACGTTTTATTGGCCCAGATTTACATGTCGTTTCAGTGTGCCAACCAACAGTACCGGTATTGGTGGCGGTATCTTTAATGTCAGCTCATCAAGATCCTCTGGTGCCGAAATCAATGATTATGATGGGTGGTCCAATTGATACACGTAAAAACCCTACTACCGTTAATAATTTTGCAAAATCCCACCCATTATCCTGGTTTGAGAGTAGAGTAATTTATCGAGTCCCTGTGAAATATCCAGGTTATCTAAGACAAGTTTATCCAGGGTTTCTACAACACGCAGGTTTTGTGGCTATGAATCCAGGAAGACACATTAATTCGCATCGTGATTTCTTTTATCAACTGGTTCGTGGTGATGGAGAGAGCGCTAATGTTCACCGTAATTTTTATGATGAATATAATGCCGTTATGGATTTACCCGCGGAATATTATTTAGAAACTCTCGATCGTGTTTTTCATCGTCACGCTCTAGCTGAAGGTACGCTTGTTTCTTGCGGTGAGCTTGTTCGCCCTGACGCTATTACTAAAACTGCTTTATTAACAGTTGAGGGTGAATTAGATGATATATCAGGTAATGGACAAACCATGGCCGCTCAAGTGTTATGCGCTAATATTCCTGAGAAACAACGCGAGTCATTACTTGCCAAAGATGTTGGACATTATGGAATTTTTAGTGGACGTCGTTTTAGAGAAATGGTTTATCCAACCATTAAGTCATTTATAGAAAAAGAGGCTTGATTATGTCTGATGCCATACCTAATCCGTCGGCGGATATGTTTGAAATGTTTCAAAAAATGGTTAACCCGATGGCTTTTCCACTGCAAGGTTTATTATGTGCAGGCTTAGATCCCAAAGAGTTAGAGAAAAAAATCAATGAACTTACCACAGTAAAACATTGGCTCAATGCCAATGTAGGGATGATTGATTTAACTATTAAAACGCTTGAATATCAAAAAACCTTAATGTCCTCTGTCAGTGATGTGACTAAAATGACTGAACCACAAGGGCATGCTTCTGGTACAGAAACTAACCCAATGATGAATCCAGCTCTATGGCCTTGGGCTATGATGAAAATGGCTGGTATTCAACCGTCTGATACCACCACTGGAAATACATCCGGTTCGGATAAAAAAAGTTAACGACGTTGGTAGTGTATAAAACTCATCGAATACGCGTTCTTATCGTCCTGTGGGTAAGTCTCTGAGGAGACTTGATGCCATTGGTTTAGGTCGATAGTTGGAAAAAAGGTATCGCCTTCGATGTCGGCGTGAATAATTGTGATATAAAGATCGTTTACGATATCAAGTGTTGAAGTGAATAACTCGGCACCACCAATAATAAACAACTTATCTGAATTACTACAGCTTGCAATGGCTTCACTCACAGAGGAAAAAATATCAGCATTATCGATATGAAATGAGGCATCACGGGTAAGTATTAAATTTCTTCTGCCAGGTAATAGACGTCCTATAGATTGATAGGTCTTGCGTCCCATAATAACTGGATGTCCTAAGGTTGTTTTTTTGAAAAAAGCCAAATCCGCAGGGAGATGCCAGGGAAGAGCATTATTTTTCCCAATAACACGATTTTCTGACATGGCAACGATCATGGCTATAGATGGTTTGTCTTTCATTGTAAACCCTAAATTTCAAAAAATGATTGTAAACTTCTTAAGCATACAACAAATGCTCTGGTATTATAGGTATTTTATAGCTTAACTAGCGTTTCCATGAAGTACGAACAGCTTACTTTGCCCCCCCCTTGGGTACATTTACCTACACGTTATGGCGAATTTCGTGCTCGTTCCTATGATTTTGATGGACAGGAACACATGGTACTTGCTATGGGTGAGATTACCTCAGGTCCTATACTCGTACGTATCCATTCTGAATGTTTAACTGGTGATGTATTCCACTCACTTCGATGCGATTGTGGACAACAACTGGAAACCTCCATGGAGAAAATAACTCAACTTGGTAGAGGAGTTATTATTTATCTAAGAGGACATGAAGGCAGAGGGATAGGACTGAAGCAAAAACTCGCGGCTTATTTGCTTCAAGATCAGGGGCTTGATACGGTAGATGCCAATTTATCACTAGGTCTTCCAGTGGATGCGCGAAGTTATGATGCTGCTGTGTCTATATTGCGTGATTTGCAGGTCTGCGAAATTGATCTGTTAACAAATAATCCTGAGAAGCTGACTCATTTAACACAATCAGGATTAACTGTCCGTCAACGGGTATCACTACAAACTGATATCCATCCTATAACCAAAAAATATTTGCTTACTAAGCGAGACCGTATGGGACACTTTTTGGATATGGATGTCGCTTTTGAGGATAAGAAAGAGTAATTATTTATTGTTGAGTGAGGGAAGTATGATGTTACGAAATCGGGTAGCTATTATAACTGGGTCAACAAGTGGGATTGGTCTTGGTATCGCAAGAGAGTTAGCTCGTGCTGGGGCGGATATTGTTTTAAATGGTTTTGGTGATGCAGATGAAATTCGTCATCTCAGAGAACGATTGGCTGAAGAGTTTGGGGTGAGAGTGATTTATCATCCTGCGGATATGCAAAAACCTGAACAAATCGAGCAGATGGTTAGTTTAACTGTCAGTGAATTGGGGCGAGTTGATATTTTGGTTAATAATGCAGGTATTCAACATGTGTCACCGATAGAAAGTTTCCCTAAAGATCGTTGGGACGCCATCATAGCAATTAACTTATCATCTGCTTTTCATGCAATTCAAGCTGCAATTCCTAATATGTATCAACGAGGTTGGGGTAGGATAATTAATATTGCTTCAGCACATGGACTGGTTGCCTCTACAAATAAATCAGCCTACGTGGCAGCGAAACATGGCATTATTGGGCTAACGAAAACAGTGGCATTAGAGTCAGCTAAGTCAGGAGTCACATGCAATGCAATTTGTCCAGGATGGGTATTAACTCCCTTGGTTCAAAAGCAAATTGATGCAATTGTGCAAAACGAAGGGATAACCTTAGAGCAGGCTAAAAGTCGTTTGCTTTCTGAAAAGCAACCTTCTGGAGAGTTTGTTACTCCTGAACAAATTGGAGAGGCGGTATTATTTTTATGTTCAGATGCAGCGCAATCAATTCGTGGAGCAAGTTTAGCCATTGATGGTGGTTGGACTGCACAATAATTTATTAGAGAGAAAACTATGTCAACAAATAAAGTATACAAAGACGCCGAAAGTGCACTAAATGGATTGTTAGATGACGGTATAACGATTGCAGCGGGTGGTTTTGGTTTATGCGGAATCCCAGAAAATTTAATTACAGCATTAGTGAAGAGTGGAGTGAAGGATCTTACTATTGTTGGTAATAATGCAGGTGTTGATGATTTTGGTATGGGTTTGTTGCTAAAAACAAGACAGGTTAAAAAGGTAATTGCCTCATATGTAGGTGAAAATAAGGAATTTGAAAGACAAGTTCTTGCAGGTGAACTTGAGTTACAACTAACACCACAGGGAACATTGGCTGAGAAGTTAAGAGCAGGTGGTGCAGGTATACCTGGTTTTTATACAAGAACTGCTTTCGGTACAGCCCTTGCAGAAAATAAAGACACACGTGAGTTCAATGGCAAGTCCTATGTATTAGAGGAAAGTATTGTCTCTGATGTGTCTATAGTCAAAGCATGGAAAGGCGATACCTTGGGTAATTTGGTTTATCATAAGACTGCCCGTAACTTTAATCCAATGATTGCCACTTGCGGTAAGGTAACTGTGGCCGAGGTAGAAGAATTGGTTCCTGCGGGCTCCCTTGATCCCGATGAAATACATACCCCAGGAATATATATAGATCGTATTATCCAAGGCAGTCATTATGAAAAAAGAATTGAGTTTCGTACACTATTTACTCCACCTGGAGAGGCAGCAAATAGTACTCTGGGCACACGTGAGAAATTAGCTAAGCGCGCAGCTCAAGAGCTCCGTGATGGGTTTTATGTCAATCTAGGTATTGGTATTCCAACTTTAGTTGCAAATTATATCCCTCAGGGTATGAATGTGACTTTACAGTCTGAAAATGGATTGTTAGGAATTGGTCCATTTCCCACTGAGGACACGATTGATGCTGACTTAATTAACGCAGGCAAACAAACCATCACAACCTTACCTGGATCAAGCTTCTTTTCAAGTGCAGATTCATTTGCCATGATCCGTGGTGGACATATTGATTTATCCATCTTAGGTGGGTTAGAAGTCTCTGAAAATGGCGATCTCGCCAATTGGATGGTTCCTGGCAAGATGGTTAAGGGCCCTGGTGGAGCCATGGACCTGGTGTCAGGTGTGAAACGTGTCATTGTGTTGATGGAACATACCGCAAAAACAGGTGAACCGAAAATCTTGAAACAATGCTCCTTACCGATTACTGGCCAGAGTGTGGTGAATATGATTATTACCGATCTGTGCGTATTTGAAGTGATCCCAGGTCAGGGGCTTGTGTTAATTGAATTAATGCCAGGAGTGAGTTTGGAGGAAGTGAAAGCGAAAACTGGCTGTGATTTTATTGTGTCTCTAAGCTAATATCTCCCATGATGGAGCGGTTTAGGGTATTATTAAAGGTTCAATGGCGGGTCTCCTCGCATTGTGCAGTGGTGAACCTGGTCAGGTCCGGAAGGAAGCAGCCACAACTACAACGTACAAGTGCCGAGGGTTAGGCTCGCCACCCTATTTTTTGAACTTAAGTAAAGATCAGAAGATGACGAAAAATACACAACTTTTATTAGGTGGTTTAGGAATTGCTATTACCTTATATAGCACTACCGCACTGGCAACTCGCGATGGAGTCGCTTTTGAAGTAGGTGAGGGTGATCATACTGACATGGCAAGAATTAGTATTGATCATTCTTGGGATAAAAAATGGTTTACTAATCATGCTTGGTCATTAGGTGGGTACTGGGATTTTTCTGTTGGTAAATGGAATCCCCATGCTGCTTCAGGTGGAAACCATGAAGTTAATGACTATAGTATTACACCGGTGTGGAGAGTAAGTCCGACGCAATCAAACTCATCTTTTATTCCATTTATGGAGTTAGGGGTGGGGGCTCATTATATTACTAATCATGACATCTACGCAGATAGGCAAATGAGCACTAATTTTCAGTTTGGTGACCACGTTGGTGCTGGAGTGACCCTTGGCCAACAACATGACTGGGATGTCATGGTGCGATTTCAACATCTATCAAACGCAGGTATTCAAAACCCAAATCCCGGGATCAATTTCTTACAGTTACGTGTAGGCCATTGGTTTTAAGCTAACTAAATCATCATACGGTTATGGCTACCTCAATTGCACTTGCAAGAAAATGGCGACCTAAATCTTTTAAAGAGATGGTAGGGCAAGAGCATGTGGTAAGAGCATTAAATAATGCAATTGAAAGTGGCCGTCTTCATCATGCTTATTTATTTACTGGGACAAGAGGGGTAGGTAAGACTACTCTCGCACGTATTCTTGCTAAATGCTTCAACTGTGAAACTGGTTTAACCGCTACTCCTTGTGGCCATTGTGAATCATGTCAATCTATTGATCGAGGTCGTAACCCTGATTTAATAGAAGTGGATGCAGCTACCAATACACGTGTTGAAGAGATGCGCGAGCTACTTGATAATGCGCAGTATATGCCTGTGGCTGCACGCTACAAAGTCTACATCATCGATGAAGTACATATGCTATCTCGTTCAGCGTTTAATTCCATGTTAAAAACGCTTGAAGAACCACCTGAACATGTTAAGTTTATTCTGGCAACTACAGACCCACAAAAAGTACCTATAACTGTTTTATCTCGTTGTTTACAATTTAATCTAAAACAAATGAGACCTGACCAAATCGCTGTGCATTTGAGTCATATCTTAAAAGAAGAACAGATAGTCTATGAAGATAATGCGTTAACTTTAATAGGACGCGCTTCTCAAGGCTCAATGAGAGACAGTTTAAGTTTGTTAGATCAAGCTATCGCTTATGGCTCTTCTGAAGTAAAAGAAGAGCAAGTTGCAAATATGCTTGGGGTGATTTCTGAAGATTATTTATACCAAATACTCGATGCATTAAGTCAGCAGGATGCTTACAACTTAGTGGCAATTGCCCAATCTATGGCTGATCGCTCTGTATCCTTTGTTCAGGCTCTTGAGGACTTAGCTCGCTTAATTCATGATGTAACATTACTTAAAGCCACAAAAAAAGCACAAGATGCATTAGGTTTAAGTGATGCACTTTTACCATTGACAGAATTCTGGGATGCTCAGACATTACAATTGTTATACCAAATTGCCATTCAAGCAAGGCAGGATATGTATCTAGCGCCAGATGAATTATCTGGTTTTCGTATGGCGTTATTGAGAATGTTGGCTTTTACTCAAAAGGATGTAGTTTTATCTCAATCCCAAGAGTTAAAAAGTGAAAGCAGTAAAAAAAAACAGCTAAATGAGCCAGTTTTAAATAATAATTCACTGCCCCCGGAAAAAAATCCCCATATTCCTCCCAGTCTCGCCAATTGGCCAGAGTTAGTTACTCGATTGTCTGGAGCGGGGATGGCTTATGAATTATCAAGGCATTGTCAGTTAAAAAACTTTGCAGCTGGACATCTGCATTTAACCATTGACCCATCTCAGAAAACGCTACTTCCTTATCAAGATCGATTACAAAGTGCCCTTGAGTCTATTCTTGATATGGATATTAAATTGACTATTGAGCTGATTAAAGATGAGGGGGAGACGCCAGCGCAGCTAGAAGAAAAAAAAGAACAAGCAGCACTGCAAGAGGCGAAGTATTCAATTGAACAAGATCCTTTGGTACGAACCTTATTGGATGAGTTTGGTGGGAAGTTGATAGAATCAAGTATTAAACCAATAAAAAACGATTAATGAGAGGTTAATTATGATGAAAGGTGGCTTAGCTGGCTTAATGAAACAAGCTCAGCAGATGCAAGAAAACATGAAAAAAGCGCAAGAAGAACTAGCGCAAACAGAGGTCAACGGACAGTCTGGTTCCGGTATGGTAAAAGTAACTATGACCTGTGATCACGATGTAAAACGTATCAGTATTGATCCTAGCGTTATGGATGACAAAGATATGCTGGAAGATCTTATTGTCGCTGCATTTAAGGATGCGCACAGACAAGCAGAACAGACCACGCAACAGCGTATGGCAGGTTTCACTGCAGGAATGGGTATGCCACCTGGATTAAAGTTACCGTTTTAAGATGCCCGATAGTAAGAAAAGCTCGCTACTTGATGAATTGGTTGAGGCATTACGTTGCCTACCAAGTGTAGGACCTCGATCTGCTCAAAGAATGGCCTTTCATTTGCTGCAACATGATCGTCATGGTGCATTAAAACTATCTACAGTGTTATCAGATGCGTTAAATAACATTCATCATTGTCAACAATGTAATAATTTTACTGAAGCATTGATATGTGATTTATGTTCATCAACAAGTAGAGATGATTCTGTTTTATGTGTCGTCGAATCTCCTGCAGACTTATTGATGATGGAACACACATTGGCCTACAAGGGAATGTATTTTGTATTAATGGGTAAAATTTCACCCCTTGATGGTATTGGCCCACAGGAAATTGGTTTACCACGATTAATTAAACGCGTTGAAAATAGTGCGATTAAAGAAATTATTATTGCGACTAATTTTACAGTTGAAGGTGAGGCGACCTCGCATGCGATACATGAAATTTTAAAGCCGTTTAATATAAAAATTTCACGTATTGCTAGAGGCGTTCCTGTAGGTGGGGAGCTTGAGTATGTGGATAGCGGTACTTTGGCGCAAGCAATTATAGAAAGAAGAGAAGCTCAATTTTAAGTATAAGGACTGGTTATGTTAGATGTTCAATTGTTAAGAAATCAATTAGATGATGTGATTCATCGTTTACAACAGCGTCATTTTAAATTCGATGTTGACAGATTTACAACGCTTGAACAAGAACGTAAACAGGTACAAATGAAAACCCAAGAGTTACAGTCTCAACGTAATAGTTTGTCAAAAGAAATTGGTCAGGCCAAAGCGCAACGTCAAGAAGCCGATCATTTAATGCAACAGGCTACGCTGATCAATGAAGAATTAGATGAGGCCTCACAAAAGCTGACTGTCATTCAAAAAGAGTTAGAAGAACTACTACTTGGTATCCCGAATCTTCCTCATGTCTCTGTCCCAGTGGGTGAGTCTGCTGATCAAAACGTTGAAGTACGAAGAGTAGGGACTCCAAAAGTGTTTAACTTCACTCCTAAAGATCATGTGGATTTAGGAGAGGGGTTAGCGCTTATGGACTTTAATCGAGCTTCTCTTTTATCAGGCGCACGTTTTTCAGTGCTTAAAGGCTCACTTGCTCGATTACATAGAGCGCTTACTCAATTTATGTTGGATACGCACACCACAGAGCATGGCTATCAAGAAGCCTATGTTCCTTATTTGGTGTCCGCTAATACATTGCGTGGAACAGGCCAGTTACCTAAGTTTGAAGCAGATTTGTTTAAGGTGCCAAGAGAAGAGGCTGAACCCTTATATTTAATTCCAACTGCAGAAGTACCTTTGACAAACTTTGTCCAAGATACGATTGTTGATGAACAAGCGCTTCCCCTTCGGTTAACTGCGCATACTCCCTGTTTTAGATCTGAAGCAGGGTCTTATGGCAGGGATGTAAGAGGATTAATACGTCAACATCAATTTGATAAAGTGGAATTGGTTCAAATTGTGCATCCTGACAAATCATATGATGCACTTGAAGAATTGACTTCTCATGCTGAAGCCATTCTTCAGCGTTTAGAACTTCCCTATCGTGTGATGTTGTTATGTACTGGTGACATGGGTGCAGGAGCCACTAAAACCTATGATTTAGAAGTATGGTTACCAGGACAAAATGCGTACCGTGAAATCTCATCTTGTAGTAATTGTGAAGGATACCAAGCCAGACGTATGCAAGCTCGTTTTCGTAGCCAAAAGAATAAGCCTGAGTTAGTTCATACATTAAATGGTTCTGGTGTGGCTGTGGGCCGTGCTTTGGTCGCGATTCTTGAAAACCATCAAAATGAAGACGGTAGTATTAATATCCCCAAAGCATTGCAGCCTTACATGGGTGGAATAAGCGTATTAACAATGGGTAAGTGAGTTTATTTATTCATTAATCCTAAGAATTTGAAGCCGGGTCGGTAATTAGGTTCGAAGCGGCTTAGAATATCATAGTAACTTCTAATGTTCTCCACATAGTTCACGGGTTCGCCACCGCGCGCAAACCCGTATTGGGTGTTAGTAAATACGGCAGGGACACTCAGTAGAGGTAGGGTTTTTTTAATATCATTCCAGGCGTTTGGATTCATCCCTTTGCGTTGTGCAATTTTTCTGGCGTCCTCAAGATGGGCAAAACCAACATTGTAGGCAGCCAAAGCCATCCATACTCTATCAGGCTCAGGTACACTTTTAGGAATAGACTCTTCCAATTGTTTTAAATACAGCGCTGCAGCTGGCACGGATTCATTTGGATCCAGTCGATTGCTGACATGTAAATGATCGGCTGTATCTGCTGTTAACATCATTAAACCTCTCACGCCGGTTGGTGAGAGTGCGTTGTTGTCCCAACGAGATTCTTGATAAGCCACAGCAGCCAATAATCTCCAATCAATATTAGTTAGCGCCTGTGCTTTTTTGAAAATCTGCGTAAATTTAGGAAGTCGTGACGCACGTTTTACCATGAAGGCTGAAGAATCCTCACGATCAAGAGCATTAATATGGCCATAGTAGCGTTCCACCACTTCAGATAAGTTTCCGCCATGATCCCAACGATTAAAAAAGCTCATCGCAGAAATGAACAAAGGATTGTTCTCCTCTTTTGGGAAGGCCCAAGCAAGAGGGCTTGAGGGAGAGAGATTTAACGCAACGACTAAGTCTGGGTAGTAGTGCTGAGCAATAGCAACAGTATTTGAGTCGCTAATAGCAAAATCCACTGTCCCTTCGTACACCTTTTGCAGTAAATCTAAATCAATATCACCGCGAGGGTAGCTTACCCATGATAACTGACTGTTTTTTTGTTTAAATTGATTGAGTATACTCAAGTGAGTTGGATCAGGTACCACCCCTACTTTTTTTCCGACTAAATCATCCAATGATTTAATTGCATTGTTAAAATTATTGTTGTACACAACAACAGGATGACTATTTTGGTAGGCAAGAGTGAAGTTAAATTCCTTTTTAAGTTCATTTGTTTCATGGACTGCAGCAGCGGCAAAGTGAGCTTTATGTAACTTAACTGCTGTTAATACTTGATCAAGATTATCTAAAACTAAAAACCGTACTGGTTTACCTAAATATTCACCGAAACTAACCCCTAAATCATGTTCTAGCCCAACGGTTTTACCATCTGGATCAGTCAGATAAGTTGTGGGGCCTAAACGTGTAGCAATAACAATTTCGGATAAATCATTAAGATTGGTTACTGGGGAGAGAACAGGTGCATCTTTGAGTAATGTCGCACCATCTTTATCTTGTGTATGTTCATAGGACCACAAAACAATCAGTACCATTATGGTAAGTAACAATAAGAATACACGTTCAGGTGAACCTAATGGTTTCACCATGAAAAGAAGTATATTCAAAATGTGACGGAGAGTCTGTGATAACATGAATTAGCTAATAATAAGAGTATAGGAAATGCAAGTATCACATTACGTCATTGTGCCTGCGGCTGGTGTAGGTGCTAGGATCGGCACAGCACTGCCAAAACAGTTTTTGAAAATCGGACAACGCACGGTGTTGGATTATACCCTTCAAGCCTTGCTCTCCTGTGTAACAATTAAACACATAGTGGTTATTTTATCACCCTCTCATGAATTATATAAAAATCAATTAGATATTGAGGACAAGCGTGTAAGCTTTATCTATACAGGGGGTGATACACGAGCTGAAACAGTATTAAACGGTTTGCACTATTATTCGTCCGTAGTTAGAGATGAGGATTGGATTTTAGTTCATGATGCAGCAAGACCTTGCTTACAACTTACTGATCTTGAACGTTTATTTAAAGAACTTGAGCAAGATCCTGTAGGAGGAATTCTTGCTCTTCCAATTAGTGACACAATTAAACAAGCCGATGAGAATGAGCGAATTAGTTTTACTCGAGATAGGCGAGGATTATGGGCCGCACAAACTCCTCAAATGTTTCGCTATAAACTACTCAGAGAAGCACTGATGCAACATAATAAAGATATGACAGATGAAGCATCGTCGATTGAAAAACTCAATTTAAAACCAAAGCTTGTGTATGGTAGCTCAACCAATATTAAAATTACTTATCCAGAGGATATCGATATGGCTACATATATTTTAAAAGCACAGGATCGTTATGAATAAAATACGGGTAGGTCAGGGGTTTGACGTTCATGCTTTGGTAGAAAATCGTCAGCTAATTATTGGTGGTGTGACCATTCCTTATCATTTGGGTTTAATGGGCCATTCCGATGCTGATGTATTGATTCATGCTCTTTGTGATGCATTATTAGGGGCAGTGGCACTTGGGGATATTGGTCGACATTTTCCTGATACAGATGAGCGTTTTCGTGGGGCAGATAGCCGCCAGTTATTACGTCATGTTGTATCTTTAGTGAAATCCTTAGGTTGGTCTGTTGTCAATGTGGATATTACTATCATTGCTCAGGCTCCTAAAATGGCTCCCTTTATTCAACAAATGATCTCTAATTTATCAGAGGATTTGGTAATTGATTCAGGTGATATTAATATTAAAGCCACAACCACAGAAAAATTAGGCTTTACAGGAAGAGGGGAAGGGATTGCAGCACAGGCAATATGCCTGTGCCAGCAAATTCTCTAGTAGGGAAGTTGTGCGCTAGGAAAAACTTTTAAAATATTTTCTCTAAAGTCTTCTTTGATACGATTGAGTGCATCGAGACTATCTGCTTCAAATCGTAAAACCACAACGGGAGTCGTGTTACTAGAACGAGCTAGGCCAAACCCGTCTTGATACTCAACTCGAACACCGTCTAAAGTGAGAATATCCTGCGCCCCATCAAATTTACCTTGCTCTTGTAACAGAGTAATAAGGGTTTTGTTTTCCCCCTCTTGCAGTTTGATTTGTAATTCAGGCGTACAGATACTATTAGGTAACGACTCTAGTGTATGTGAGGGATTATCAGTGCGGCTTAAAATTTCTAGTAGCCTGGCCCCTGCGTAAAGGCCATCATCAAAGCCATACCAGCGTTCTTTAAAAAACACATGACCACTCATTTCACCTGCCAAAAGAGCCTGTGTTTCTTTCATTTTTGCTTTTATCAGAGAATGTCCGGTTTTCCAAATAATGGGTTCACCCTTAAATTGTCTAATCCAAGCAAATAAATGTCGTGTGCATTTCACATCAAAAAGAATATTGGCACCAGGATTTCTTGATAGGACATCCTGTGCAAATAACATTAATTGTCTGTCGGGGAAAATAACTTCTCCCGAGGCAGTCACTACCCCCAATCGATCTCCATCGCCATCAAAAGCTAAACCTAGATCGGCTTTTTCTCGTTTTACACATTCGATTAAATCGACTAAGTTTTCTGGTTGAGAGGGGTCAGGGTGGTGATGTGGGAAATGGCCATCTACCTCACAATACAATTCAATGACTTCACATCCCAATTGTTTGTACAAGCTTGGTGCAAAACGTCCCGGAATTCCGCTGCCACAATCAACTACAATCTTTAGAGGTTTGCCAAGATGTATATCGCTGGTGATGGTTGATAAGTAAAGGTGATCAATCTCTGCTTGTCGATAGCTTCCTGATTCAGAGATAAATTGATTGTTTTCAATACGTAAACGGAGTGCTTGTATGGTTTCTCCAGATAAGGTTTCACCACCCAATACAATTTTAAAACCGTTATATTCAGGAGGGTTGTGCGAACCTGTAACCATCACGCCTGTAAAATTTGCCCAATGGTAGGCAGCAAAGTAGAGCATGGGTGTAGCAACCATCCCCACGTCAATTACATTTAAGCCAGATTCTTGCAGCCCCTGTGATAGGGCAGCACTGAGATGGGGGCCAGAGAGCCGTCCATCGCGACCAATAACGATGTCTTTTAGGCCTTTTGATTTGGCTTCACTTCCGATAGCTCTCCCAATTAACAATACAGAATCTGTAGTGAGTTGCTTATCGACAATGCCACGAATGTCATACGCTTTAAAGATTTCTTTTGCTACACTCATTATTCTATTCCCAATATAAATTAAGTTTAATCATTAAATGATTTGCAGTATGACATTATTATATCGGGTATCCATTGTAAAAACCCAGGAAATCGACCATTTACAAATCCCACATGTCCACCATATTGCGTTGTAATAAGTTGAGTAGAGTGGGAGAGCTGGGAATGATGGGGAATAAGATGACTGGGTATAAAGGGATCATCTTCACTCATAACAAGCAGTGTGGGTATAGAAATACTATTTAAATGAGGGCCTGCGCTTGATTGGTGCCAATAATCTCTGGCTCCTTTAAACCCGTGCAGCGGTGCCATAAAGTATTCATCAAATTCAAACATATTTTTTGCAGCTAACACTTTTTTTAAGTCAAATAGACCAGGAAATTGTTTGGCCTTAAGTCGCGCTTTGGGTTTTAAAGTACTTAAAAAATGATAAGTATATACGCGGTTAAAGCCTTGATTGAGTGTTGCGGCCACGGTCTCCAAATCAAGAGGTGGAGCAATGGCGATGGCAGCGTTGATTGATGAAATAGTGGGGTTTTCAGACAACCATTTCAACAAAATATTAGCGCCAAGTGAAAAGCCCACTATAAAAATAGGTAAATCAGGATATGACTTACTAATAAGAGGGATAAGCCAGTCCAATTCTTTACTGTCTCCTGCATGGTATAAGCGTGGCATATGATTAATTTGGCCGCTACAACCGCGTAGGTTTGGGGCAACCACATGAAAGCCGGCTTGAATTGCGGTGTGAGCAAGACTTCTAATATAGCGTGACTGACTGTTTCCTTCTAATCCATGGATCAGTACTACGATGGCCTGAGCGTTAGGATGCTCCATATAATCAATATCTAGGAAATCATGGTCAGGTGTAGTGACAGTTTTTCTTAGCCAAGGAATATGAGGGCAGGGAACGTAGCGTGCACCGTAAATAGTGTGAATATGTGGCTGTTTTAACCACCACGAAGTGGTAAAGTGTTCGAAAGAAAAATTAGACATCATTGGCGACAATGCAAAAAGATGTTTAAGATTATAGAATTGTAAGATTATATAAAAGGTACTACGTGAATTATGACACGTCCTGCCAAGATTGCTATTAATTTAAATAATATTGTTCACAATTGTAAACTTGCCCGACAACTTCATGGTGGTAAGTTATTGGCTGTTGTTAAGGCCAATGCTTATGGCCATGGTGATCTGTTAGTGGCGCAACAATTGGCAGAGTATGTAGAAGGATTTGCCGTTGCCTGTCTTGAGGAAGCAGTTGTACTGCGAGAAGGGGGGATAACTCATCCCATTGTTTTATTGGAGGGACCTTTTTCAGCCCAAGAAATACCTGATTATCTTCACCATCAATTGACACCCGTGATTCATCAAATTGAGCAATATGCTTGGTGGACTGAGGTAGCCTCATCACAGGGTGTTTGGTTAAAGCTTGATACAGGAATGCATCGCTTAGGTTTTCAAGAAAAAGAGATTAACAATTTAATCAACAATAGTAACACTCCTAATAGCTTATCAATTGATGTACTGATGACGCATTTTGCCAATGCAGACACCATTGAACCTGAATTAGTCCAATTACCTATGGAACGATTTAATCGAGTTTTAAATACATTATGTAGTGAAGGAAGCGTGGCTAACTCGGCTGCTATTATGCTTCATCATCACCTACGATCTAACTGGGCACGTCCTGGACTTATGCTGTATGGTGTGGATCCACTGGGACGCAAGGCTGCTGAAGTGGGATTAAAGCCAGTGATGAAACTGACATCGGAAGTGATTGCTTTACGTTGGATTGAAGCAGGAGAGTCGGTGGGGTATGGCAGTACATTTACAGCTTCGCAGCCTACGCGAGTTGCAACGGTTGCTTGTGGTTATGCGGATGGTTATCCACGAACAGCAAAAAATGGCACGCCAGTATGGATTAATGGCAAAAGAGTCTCGTTAATAGGTAGGGTATCCATGGATATGATTACTGTTGATGTGACACAACATACTGATGTGCAATTAGGAGCTGTTGTAGAGTTATGGGGAGATAATATTAGTGTGGCAGAAGTGGCTGAATGCTCAGGTACGTTGGCTTATGAATTACTTTGTCATACTCATAGACCAGCTAGAGTTAATAGTTAATACATAAAGAAAAATATGGACAGTGCGGATTTGTTGGTTTTAGAAACGCTAACTCGTTGGTTACAAGAAAAGCGTCGTTGTTATTTGGTTACTTTAGTCAGTACAGTAGGCTCTGCACCTCGTTCAGCGGGCTCACTTTTGGGATTAACGGATGAGGGAGATATAATTGGCTCTGTATCGGGTGGTTGTGTTGAAGATCAGTTAGTATCCTATGTTAGAGAAAACCCTCTGCTACTCCCTCAATTTTTAAGCTATGGAATAGATAAAAATCAGGCCTTACGTTATTTATTACCCTGTGGCGGCACCATTGAACTTGTTATTGAACCCTTAACTGAACACAGTCAACTCTCATCTTTATGCGCTCTTATCAATTCAAGGAGTAAAGTACTACGCCAATTATCACTAACAACAGGGGAAGTGAAGTTAACTCCTATTACGAAATATACGCCTAAGGTGAATTGGCAAGATCAACAATTAGAGGTTGTGTTTGGACCTCGTTACCGGCTGCTAATTATTGGTGCTAATCAAATTGGTATTTATTTAACACAAATGGCTCAAGCACTTGATTATCATGTTCTTGTTTGTGATCCAAGAGAAGAAATTAGACGTAACTGGCCAATCCAAGATGTTGAAGTGAGTTCCCTCATGCCAGATGATTTTATACGAGAGCAACAACCCGATCTGCACACGGCAATTGTCGCTTTAACACATGACTTAAAACAAGACGATTTAGCTTTGCTTGAGGCCCTCATCTCACCGGCTTTTTTTGTTGGGGCAGTGGGCTCAAAAAAAACCCAACAAGCGCGACGTACACGATTGGAAAGCTTTGATTTAAATTCAACTCAATTAGCAAAATTGAAAGGACCAGTTGGGTTGTCCATTGGTAGCAAAACTCCTCCTGAAATTGCAATAGCCATTTTGTCGCAAATTACAGCGATTAAAAACGGCATTGAACTGTAATGAGTGATTTTACTTGCGCCTTATTATTGATGGCAGCAGGCTCAAGCCGTCGTTTTGGTAAAAATAAACTATTACTCATTGATAGAAATAGTGACTATTTGGCTATTAATACCGCTCAGCAGTATTCTCATTTATCAGTTAAGTGGGCTATTATTAATGCCAATCAACTGTCTTTACTACCCGGTTTATGTCATTTAGGCTATCAGGTAAAAATAGTGAGTGAATCTCCATCGTTCTCCGAATCACTAAAGCATTTAGTTCACGCTACCACTGACTCTCACTCCTGGCTTATTGCTTTGGGAGATATGCCACTAGTCAGCCGTTCTACAATTGATCAGATTCTCTGTTATTTGGCTCAAGGCAATCAATTGGTTGTACCCAGGTTTAAGGGTAAAAGAGGGAATCCTGTGGGGGTTGGACGAGAATATTTATCAGCTATTCAGTCTTTAAATGGTGATGTTGGTTTAAGAAATATAGTAGATGAACAGTCTGCTCAAGTGACATGGATAGATACTGAGGATCAAGGTATTACTTTTGATATTGACGAGACACAAGATTGGGTTAAGTATAACGAATTAATGCATTCAATTCGTCGATAGTGTGTTGCGGACTGATGTCAGTCAAACATTTTAAGTGTCCTAGCGGGCATTCCCTTTTAAAACATGGGCTACATGATAAATTTAAGCTCACTACTCGAGCTTGAGAGTAAAGTGGTGGAGTAAATTGAGGGCTAGATGAGCCAAAAAGGGCAACTGTAGGTCGTTTAAGTGCTGCAGCAATATGCATTAATCCTGAGTCATTTGTTACTACAGCTTCTGCCAGTGCCATCAAATCCACAGCTTGAGCTAAATTAGTTACTCCGCACAAATTGGTTATTTGCTTGCTTGTTATCCCCTGCATTATTTCCTCTGCAATGGCTTTGTCTTTATTGGACCCCATAATCCAAATTTGTTTGTTTTGTGCCAAGAGTTGAGTAGCTAACTGACGATAATGTGAGGTTGGCCAACGTTTAGCAGGACCGTATTCTGCACCAGGGCAAAGAACAATAATAGGTAAATCAAGGTTAAGATGATAGGCGTGAATGAGTTCCTGCTGATTGAGTAAATCAGGAGTGAGTAGAGGATAGAGCGCCTCATTAAATTCAAACTCACTCTCAGAAAGGGCTAAAAACCGTTCCACCATAAGAGGGTGACGCTGGGTATTAAGTGTTATGGCATGATTGAGTAAGATGCTTCTTCCTTCTCGTTTATAACCCACTCTGACTGGGATGTGAGCCAGCCAAGGAATAAGTGCTGACTTAAATGAGTTGGGAAGAAGAATGGCTTTGTCATAGTTATTTGCTAACAAACGAGCAACACGCCACAAACCACGAATATTAAGCTGTTTGTGAATGAGTGGGCTGTCTATAATATGATCAACCTCAGGGATTCTCTCTAAAACACCCTTTGTCCAAGAGGGGGCCAAGACATCAATGGTACATGATGATGTGGATTTTAACTGTCTCATGAGGGGTTGGCTAAGAACTGCATCGCCAACCCAAGAGGCGCCAATAATAAGTATTCTTTTCAATGCTGAGCTTTAGGCAGAGGCCCTTGCCATTCGTATTTAGTACCACAGTAAGGGCATTGAGCATGCCCTGTTTTGGTGATGTCTAAAAATACACGTGGATGGGTATTCCACAAGGCTACGGCAGGCTGGGGGCAATGTAGAGGCAAATCTTTTTCACTTACCAGAATAACCTGTTGATCCAAAGCTTTTCCTTCAGACATGTTTATTCTCCTACGTGACTTAACCAATGTTGATGTTGGGTACTTTGACCTGTTACCACTTCAAAGTATTTACTTTGTAGTGCTCGGGTAATGGGCCCACGCATACCTTGACCAATCACTCTATTATCCACTTCACGAATAGGAGTGACTTCTGCCGCAGTACCAGTAAAGAAGGCTTCGTCTGCACTATATAGTTCATCTCTAGAAATTCGTCTTTCAATGACTGTAAAGTTCATTTCATGGGCTAATTGAATAATGGTATCGCGTGTAATTCCTTCTAATGCGCTGGATAGGTCAGGTGTATAAATGACGCCTTTTCTTACAATGAAAATATTTTCACCAGAACCTTCTGCCACAAACCCATCCACATCTAATAATAATGCTTCATCATAACCATCTGTAATGGCTTCATTATTAGCAAGGATAGAGTTCATATAGTTACCCGATGCTTTAGCTTTACACATAGTAATATTGGGGTGATGTCTGGTGTAAGAGGAGGTTTTTACACGAATTCCTTTCTCAATGGCTTCTTCTCCTAAGTAAGCACCCCAAGGCCAAGCAGCAATAGTAATGTGTGTTTTCGCACCTCTTGGTGATACACCCATCTTTTCAGAACCTAGAAACACCAATGGTCGTATGTAACACTCCTTGAGAGAGTTTTCACGAACAGTCGTGAGTTGGGCATCCATTACCTCATCAATAGAAAAGGGCATAGGAATCTGAAGAATGTGGGCTGAACGAAATAAGCGTTCAGTATGTTCTCTAAGGCGAAATATAGCAGGTCCTTGTGCCGTGTTATAGGCACGCACCCCCTCAAATACAGCCATACCATAATGTAGTGAATGAGTTAAAACATGCGTATTAGCTGTACGCCAGGGTATCAGTTGACCATCTTGCCAGATCAATCCATCGCGGTCAGACATCGACATAGAGCACTCCCAGTACAAAATCTCTATTTTAGCGGAAGTTCACGTATTCTCCTAGCCAATACTTATTCCTTATTGTGGCGGGTTGATGCACAATAAAACCGTTATAATTGCTTTGTTATGAATGCACTGAAAAGACATATTTTTGCACTACCCAAACACTTATTGCGACTCAGCTTGGTTGGGTTCGTGTTAATTGTACTTATATGGTTTGGTCTACAAGCTTTCGCGCTTAGAGACCCTGAGCGTTATCGACCACAACTTGTTGATATGTTTCAGCAGACAACAGGACTTAGTATAACGATAGGTTCAATAGACCATGCGCCTTGGCGGGTACAGCCAGGAGTATTACTTAACAATATCGTAATATATAACGAACAAAAACAACCCATATTAACGGTTCCAAAACTTGAAGCGCGGCTCTCATTAATCAACCTTTTTCGAGCGAGGTTAGATTTTAGTCGTCTTAAAATTACTATTGATGAAATAAGCGTTAAAAGGGACGAACAAGGGCAATGGTATTTAGCTTCTTTACTCATTCCAAAATCAGATACCAACAAGAATCCCTTTTTGCATTGGCTCATCCAACAAGGCCACTGTAACCTTACTATTAACAAATTAATTTTCTCTGATCAATTTATTCATAGTCCTAATTACATATTTCATCATGTGGCACTTGAGTTAAATAATTCAGGTAGTCGACACTTTGTCAAAGGTAGCCTGATTCCAGATCGCATTTTTGGCGATATGATGAGTTTTGAGGGGGATATCTATGGGAGCCAATCAGATAACTTATCCACTTGGCAGGGAAATGTTAAATGGCTGACAAATCGATTTAATTTAACCTCTCTTTCTCCATGGTTTAATCAATTAAAACCCATTGAGTCAGGATATGGGTCTGTCAATGCTATCTTAATGATGCATAACAATCTACAGTTTGGTATCGAAGCAGATATTGACCTTCATAATATTCAAGGACGGCTCATTAATGCGTTAAGTAATATTAATGTAGGTGAAATTCAGGGACATGTTGGGTTTAATCAATTAACAAATGGTTTTGAGGTTAATACCAAACAACTGATGGTTGGAGGAAGTAGTACGATTAAGTTAACTCGTCCGCTAAACATGTATGTGATGTTGTCTGACAAACAAAATGTTGTCACAGCCAATCAATTGGTTATGGATGATATTCATAATAACCTTGATCAAATCCCCCTCACTGAAAGCCAAAGACAGTTTTGGTATAAATTGGGATTACAAGGCGAAATCGACAACCTTAATGCTAATTGGCAGGGTAATCCTAGCAACAATGGACAATATCAAGCATCCTTTGATTTACACCAATTCGCATCAAACCCCTATCAATTGGCTCCGGCAATTCATGATTTTACAGGTCACGTGGATCTAAGAGACGATGGTGGACGGGTAAAAGGACAAGGTACATCGCTCACACTTAACTACCCCACTGTTTTCTCTCAACCTATTTATTTAGATAAATATGCCATAGATACAAATTGGATTCGTCATGCTGAGAATATCGCGCTTAATTTAAATGAAATCAGCCTCTCTAATAATGATATGGCTGGCAGTTTTTCCGGCAATATGAACTTGTCTCAGAATGGCCCGGGTAAAACTCAACTTCAGGGAAGTCTACAACGGGCTGACATCAGTACTGTATGGCGATATATGCCACTTACTGTCAACCAAGAGGCAAGAGACTGGCTAAAACAAGGGTTGGTCAGAGGGCTTGCAAAAGAAATCAGCTTTAAAATCGATGGTGATTTACAACATTTTCCTTTTGTAAATGATCAAGATGGGGTTTTTCAAGTTAATGCAAAAGTGTTTGATGCACTGGTTAACTTTAATTCAAAATGGCCAGTCATTGATCATGTAGGAGGAGATTTCTACATGAGAGGTCCTAGTCTTGGCTTTAAAGCCAATACAGGATTGATTTTAAATAATCAACTGAAAGAAGTGACGCTTACCATTGCTGATTTAGTTCACAGTAATGAGATACTTCAGGTTGATGGAAAAACACAATCATCTGTTAAAGATACTCTTGAATTTATTAGAAAAAGTCCTATAAGCGAGCATATACACCATGTAACTGATCAGTTAACTGGCGCTGGTAATGGCTTGCTGTCTTTGAAAATGACGATTCCCTTATCACATACAATCGATACAACACTTAAAGGTGATTACCAGTTTATTGATGCAGTATTAGATGATGGAAAAAAAGGTATTCCCCCAATTAATGCATTAAACGGACATTTATATTTCACCGAAACAGGGGTTTCCTCTGACGAACTTAAAGCGACTGTTTTAGGCGGCCCTGCACAATTAATATTTACAACCAATCAAGATCACGCAACAGTACTTAAAGCCCAAGGTAGAGCTGATGCATCTACTCTTTATGGAGTGTATGGTAATACATTTCTCAAGAATGTATCAGGCCAATCAGATTGGACGGCAGCGATTACTTTTACCGCAAATAAGACGGATGTGTTATTGGATTCAAAAGCTCTGTTGGTTAACGAACCCGTTAATATACATTTATCAACGCGTCCTGATGGACTCATTGATCTTGCTTTGAATGGCAATACCTCTATTAAGGGATTAACTATACTGTTTCCCAACCCCATGTTAAGTTCGTTGGATAGTTCGGTGGATTGGAATGGCCATGTGATTTTGAGTCAAAAAAATGATCAAGTTAGTTTTTCCTTGGCTGCTCTAGTCCTTAAAAAGCCTGTGACAATGACCGTAAAGGGATCTTTGTCGCATTTGTTGGTCGCTGATTTATCAGGACACACAGATATCGCTTCCTTATCCCGTTTGGGAATGCAAAAGCTACAGAATATTAGTGAGGGTGGATTTGATTGGCATGCGCGATTTGAGAAACGTCAACAACAAACAACCATTACTTTTACCAGTAACTTAAAAGGAACCAGTATTTTAGGACCAGAACCTTACCAGAAAACAATAACTCAAACTTTACCCTTAACCGTTGTTATTG
Source organism: Pseudomonadota bacterium (assembly GCA_021811145.1). Lineage (GTDB taxonomy): Bacteria > Pseudomonadota > Gammaproteobacteria > Burkholderiales > Ferrovaceae > PN-J185. The sequence goes on along the minus strand of JAJZPN010000007.1, from coordinate 24,130 downwards.
AACCACTAGAGAGTGGCAGAACCGCGATGAGTCTTAATATAGATTCATGGTTTGGAGTGAAGGTGTTCTATGAGTCTAAAAATGATGGTAGTTTTAATGCTACACGTGGGGTTATCAATATGGGTGGCCCCTATCTTGGTCAAGTAGGCCCTGGATTTTCGCTCACTGGTCGATTAGATAACTCAAATCTTGATGAGTTGATCAGCTATTGGAATCAACATCAAAATCAATGGCAAACAGACAGTGGTATTACAAAAACCAACTCCAGCTCAAGTAAAAATAATTTATTTGGTGAAATAAGTGCCATTGACTTAAATATTAATAAGGTAATTTGGCGAAATAGGGAGTGGTTAGCCCATCATCTTCGAGCTAACTGGCAAGATCCTCAGTGGAGTATTGCTTTACGAGGAGAACAGTTAAATGGTTCAATTAATTGGATAAAAGAAGGAAAAGGTGCAGTTAAAGCTGTATTTACTCAGCTTGTAGTACCCGATACCATTAAGAAAAAAGACAGTACCACTGATGGTACAGATACAACCAAACCTCATAAAAAGCATCGATCCACAGATCTTTCGACACTCAAAGACTTAACGAAAATGCCTGATATTGAGTTGTCGGCAGATCACTGTCAATTTGGCAAAAAATCTTTCTCACATTTAGAGTTCTCTGCAAAAGGACAGGATAATATTTGGCATATTAATCGCCTTTTAGCATTGGCTGAAGGTGGAGAGTTACGTGGAAATGGGCAGTGGACTGGTACTGTTGATCAAGAAACCAAAACGGAGCTTACTGTAGAAATTGAGGCTAAGAATTTAGGTGAGTTTTTAACGGCACTTGGGTACGACAAGTTAATGTCGCGTGGTGACGGGAAAATTCGCGCAAATTTGTCATGGATGGGTGGCCCAAAAGATTATGATTTCGATTATTCATCAGGTACTATGAATTTAGACTTACAAGACGGGCAATTTTCTAAAGTTGATCCAGGTGGCGCTGGGAGAATTATTGGATTATTGAGTTTACAGAGTCTACCACGCAGAATTACATTAAACTTTCATGATATTTTTTCACAAGGTTTTGCCTTTGATACGGTGAAAGGAGACTTTTCAATACATGAAGGAGTATTGAGCACTCCTGACTTTGTGATGTCTGGACCTGCAGCGCGTGTTAAGTTGACTGGGCAAATAGATGTTCCTAATGAGACCTCAGATTTAATCGCTAAGGTTGATCCAGCGGTCGGAGGAGATTTGTCGCTTGCAGGCACCCTAATAGGTGGTCCTGTGGTGGGTGCTGCAACTTACCTTGTACAAAAGATTTTACGTAATCCTTTAGATAAAGTTTTATCCTATCAGTATCGAATTCGTGGGGATTGGGACAATCCACAAATTGATTCTGTTAATGGTGATACAGTAAATTAGTAATTTATGATGAGAGTATTATGACCAAATCGACAACCAAGAAAAAAGATTCAGGTTTTGGTAAGGCAAAACTATTACTAGGTAACTTTAGGGTTGCGGCAATTCAGATGGCCTCTGGCCCTCATGTTGATGCCAATCTTTTAGAGGCGGGTAGACTGATTAAAATGGCTGCAGACCAAGGCGCTGCTATTATAGGTTTACCTGAGTATTTTGCTATTATGGGTATGAAAGATACTGATAAGGTAAAGGTTGCTGAGTCTTTTGGTTCTGGGCCTATTCAAGATTTTTTGTCACGCTCAGCCAAACGTTATGGCGTATGGATTGTGGGTGGCTCTGTACCAATTAAAACGGAACAACATAATAAAATTCGTAATAGCTCTCTTGTGTTTGATCATACGGGTAAATGTGTTGCGCGTTATGACAAAATCCATTTATTTGGTTTTCAACGTGGTGTTGAAAAGTACGATGAGTCTAAAACCATAGAGCCTGGTGATCAAATTGTCACTCTAAATAGCCCATTTGGGAAAATTGGTTTATCCATTTGTTATGACTTACGTTTCCCAGAGCTGTATCGGGCAATGGGTGAATGTGATCTTATATTTATTCCTTCTGCATTTACCGAGACAACGGGTAAAGCCCATTGGGAGACGCTTGTGCGTGCTCGTGCTATTGAGAATTTGGCTTACGTCATAGCACCTGCCCAAGGTGGGTACCATATGAACGGTCGTGAAACACATGGTTCAAGCATGATCGTAGACCCGTGGGGGGTCGTACTTGATCGTCTCTCTAGAGGTTCAGGAATTGTTATTGCTGGGGTTAATCCCGTCCACTTAAATGAACTTCGCACCAGCTTACCTGCACTAACACACAAAACTCTCAAGGTTCAATCTTATTGAGAGATGAAATAAGGATATAGAATTTATGAACGCCACCTTTAAAAACGCTCAATCTATTCTTCTGGAGCCATATGGTCTAGGAATAGGACAATTAGATCAAGTATTAGGATCAATTCTTACTCATCAAGTTGATTATGCTGACTTGTATTTTCAGTATAGCCGCGCTGAAGGGTGGAGTTTAGAAGAGGGACAAGTTAAATCAGGCTCATTTCATATAGAGCAAGGAGTGGGAGTGAGGGCTGTGACTGGTGAGAGAACTGCCTTTGCTTACTCTGATGATATCCAGTTATCTAGCCTTCAAGAAATTGCAAACGCTACCCGTTCAATAGCGCAGAGTGGACAACAATTTAGCCTGTCAAAATTAACTCATAGCGTAGAGTCGAGACAGCTTTATCCTAGTATTGATCCGTTAATGACTTTAGCTGATGATAAAAAAGTAGCCTTGCTAGAGAGAATTGAGAAGATTGCTAAATCCATGGACCCTAGAGTCACTCAAGTAATGGCATCACTGGCTGGGCAGTATGAAGTGGTGTTGGTTGCTAGAAGTGATGGGCATATGGCGACAGATATTAGACCCTTAGTACGCTTATCATTGCAAGTTATCGCTGAACAAAATGGTCTACGAGAGCAAGGCTCTGCAGGAGGTGGAGGTCGTTTTGGCTACGAGTATTTTACTGATGAATTATTAGAAGATTACGCTAAAAGAGCGGTTCATCAAGCGGTTACAAACTTAGACGCGAAACCGGCGCCTGCTGGCTCAATGCCTGTTGTACTGGGTCCTGGTTGGCCCGGGATTTTGTTACATGAAGCGATTGGTCATGGTTTAGAAGGGGACTTTAATCGAAAAGGCTCTTCTGCGTTTTCTGGGCGTATTGGGCAACGGGTCGCAGCGCCTGGGGTCACTGTGCTTGACGATGGTACTATCGCTAATCGTCGTGGATCTTTAAATTGTGATGACGAAGGAAACCCCACTCAAGCTACTGTTTTGATCGAAGATGGTATTTTGAAGGGTTATATACAAGATACTCTTAATGCAAGACTAATGGGGATGGCTGTGACTGGTAATGGACGTCGAGAATCTTTTGCTCATCTTCCCATGCCCAGAATGACCAATACCTATATGTTAAACGGTAATATGGCTCCTGAGGAGATCATTGCCTCTGTTGATAAAGGGATCTATGCAGTAAATTTTGGTGGTGGGCAGGTAGATATTACTAGCGGTAAGTTTGTTTTTTCTGCTGCAGAGGCTTGGATGATTGAAAACGGTCGCTTAACTTATCCAGTAAAAGGGGCAACATTAATTGGAAACGGCCCAGATGTACTAACAAAGGTATCGATGATTGGTAATGATATGTCCCTAGACCCTGGTGTTGGGGTATGTGGTAAGGAAGGGCAGAGTGTGCCAGTTGGGGTGGGGCAGCCTACCTTGAGGATTGATGGTCTGACTGTAGGTGGAACCATATAGTCTGCTAAAATAGCTTTTTGAAAAATTTAAATACATAGGTTCAATAAATTCAATGAATACTGATCACCTTTTTAAGACGGATGATTTAAGAATACGTGAGATAAAAGAGTTGTCTCCTCCATCGCACTTATTACGTGAGTTTCCATTATCAGAAAATGCGTCTACAGTTGTTTCAGCAACTCGCCAACAAATTCATAACATACTACGTAATGATGATGACCGTTTATTAGTAATAGTTGGCCCATGTTCAATACATGACCCAAAGGCTGCTATTGATTATGCAACACGTTTGAAGTCTCTAAAAGAAAAGTATGCCAGTGAATTATTGATTGTCATGCGTGTTTATTTTGAGAAACCAAGAACAACAGTGGGCTGGAAAGGGTTAATTAATGACCCTCATTTGGATGGTACATTCCAAATTAACGAAGGCTTGAGATTAGCAAGAGGGTTGTTATTAGATATCAATGAGATGGGGGTTCCTGCTGGAACAGAATTTCTTGATTTAATTACACCACAGTATTTTGCTGATTTAATTAGTTGGGGTGCAATAGGTGCCCGTACCACAGAAAGCCAAGTACATAGAGAGCTTGCCTCCGGCCTATCTTGCCCAGTGGGGTTTAAAAATGGTACAGATGGAAACTTGAAAATTGCCGTAGATGCAATACGTGCCGCACAACAACCCCATCATTTTTTATCCGTAACTAAAGCTGGGCATTCTGCCATAGTTGCAACCAATGGTAACGAGGATTGCCACGTTATTTTACGTGGTGGAAAGACAACCAATTTTGATGCAGAAAGCGTTGAGTCTGCAGCTAATGAGCTTGTTAAAGCCCAATTACCCGCTAAAGTCATGATAGATTTTAGCCACGCCAATAGCCAAAAAGACCCGCAAAAACAAATATCAGTTGCTGATAATGTTGCCCAGCAAATTACCCAAGGTGAGACACGAATTATGGGAGTTATGATCGAAAGTCATATTGTGGCTGGTAGACAGGACTTAGAATCTGGTAAACCCTTAACTTATGGCCAGAGTATTACAGACGCTTGTATTTCATTTGTAGATACTGAAATTGTTTTTGAGAGATTAGCAAGCAGTATTCAACAACGCCGTAAAAATAAAAAATAATCTATCGTGGGGGAGAGGAAATGAGCGAGGGGTTTCATGTACACGGCTCTCATGAGCATGAACTGGAGCATCAGGCAGGTCATGGCGTTCCTTTAGCGCAACAAGTTGCGGTTTTTACTGCTATCCTAGCTTCAATTGGTGCGGTAGTGAGTTATCTTGGTAGTAACGCTCAAAATGAAGCTCTTTTCCATAAAAATGAGGCGGTACTCTACAAAGCCCATGCCAGTGATCAGTGGAGTTTCTACCAGGCCAAAAGCATGAAAGGCAATATTGTGGCAATTGCAAAAGAGTTTGCAACAGGTCAAGATAAGGAAAAATACGCTAATGAGGTAGGGCGTTACGAAAAGGAAAAGGCGGAAATCAAAGCCAAGGCAGAAGAGTTTGAAGCAAAATCAGAAGCTGAGAACAAATTAGCTGAGAAAGCCTTTCATCCACACCACTATCTTGCAAGAGCCATGACTTTTTTACAAATTGCAATCGCTTTGGCTTCAGTAACTGCATTGACTAATCGCAAGTGGTTACTGGTTCCAACGGGAGTTGGAGCGTTGATAGGAATAGCTTTGGCCTTCTTTGCCTATCTTTGACAATTAACAGGCTACTGTTTTTTTAGACTACGCCATAATATATCAGGTGTTTGGGCATGCCGATTGATGTCTCTTGCCATAACAAACAAGTAATCAGATAGTCTATTGATATATTGCATTGCATAAGCCGAAATCATTTCGTGATGACTCAAGGAAACAAGACGTCTCTCAGCACGTCGACACACTGTTCTTGCATGATGACAAATTGCCGCCGCTCGGTTTCCACCAGGTAATATAAATTCCTTTAAAGAACTCAAGTTGGCATTAATAGCGTCTAAACCAGCTTCTAGTTCTTGCACTCTTTTTTCCTCAATAACCAAGTGACCTGGAATACAAATTTCAGCCCCAAGATCAAATAGATCATGTTGGATTCGAGTTAATTCTTCTTCAATGTGACGAGGAATCTCATAGGTAAGCAGTAAACCTATAATACTATTTAGCTCATCAACATCTCCCATTACTTCAACTCGGTAGTGGTCTTTATTGACACGACTTCCATCTCCTAGGCCTGTGGTTCCAGCATCTCCTGTTTTGGTATAAAGGCGAGTCAGTCTATTTCCCATGTTTATCTCAATTAAATGTTTGTTGGCCTACTTTGTCACAGACCGTTATAATGTCACTTTGTTCTTAATCTTGCCATAATAAAGTCAATAACTGTATGAAAACTGTTTTTTTAGAATTTGAACAACCGATCGGTGAACTCGAAGCTAAGATTGAAGATCTTCGTTTTGTTCAGGAAGACTCGGCTGTGGATATTTCACAGGAAATTGAGAGGCTGCAAAAGAAGAGTCAAACTCTGACCAAAGACATTTACTCAAATTTAAGTGCCTGGCAAATTGCTCAAGTGGCCAGACATAGTCAACGTCCTTATACGCTTGACTATATCGAGCATATTTTTACCGATTTCGAAGAGTTACATGGCGATAGAGGTTTTGCTGATGATCCTGCTATTGTTGGTGGTATAGCACGTTTCCAGGGGCGCCCGGTAATGATTATTGGTCACCAGAAAGGCCGTGATACAAAAGATCGGATTTACCGTAACTTTGGTCAGGCACGTCCTGAAGGATATCGAAAAGCATTACGACTGATGCGCCTAGCTGAAAAGTTTAATATGCCAATCATGACTTTTATCGACACCCCTGGGGCCTATCCTGGAATCGGTGCAGAAGAACGCGGTCAGTCAGAGGCTATTGGTAGAAACTTGTATGAAATGGCGGCGCTTAAAACGCCTATTATCTCTACCATAATTGGTGAGGGAGGGTCTGGCGGGGCTTTGGCCATTGCTGTGGGTGATATGACTCTAATGTTGCAGTATTCCGTTTATTCGGTAATTTCACCTGAGGGTTGCGCTGCGATTCTTTGGAAAACGGGTGATAAAACAAGCGATGCGGCAGAGGCATTAAATATTACAGCGCCACGCTTAAAGTCATTGGGTTTGATTGACAAGATTATTAACGAGCCATTGGGTGGAGCGCATCGTGATGTGCAAAATATGGCACAAACTCTTCGTCGCACCTTACAAGAAGCGCTTAAAACTGTGGATGAACTATCTATTGATGAGCTACTCGCCCGTCGTTTTGAAAGACTGATGAGTTATGGCAAATTCAAGGAAATCCGCAGTTAATCTCATTGATCAGGTTGGTCAGTTCTTAAAAAAATATATTACTGACCACAATTCTCATGTCACCGTTGCGGTGAGCGGGGGATTGGATTCCGTAGTATTACTTAATCTTTGTGCGCTGTTAAGCGGCCAATTACATTTTTGCCTATCTGCAGTACACATTAATCATCAATTACAAGCTGTAAATGATGATATGGAAAAATACGTTGTTCAATTATGTCAGACCTTATCTATTCCTCTAAAAGTAGTTGCTGTTAATGTAGAGCTTAATTCAGGACTCGGTCTTGAAAGATCAGCAAGACAAGCTCGTTATGATGTTTATAAAACATTGAATACGGATTTTTTATTACTAGCGCATCATGCCAATGATCAGGCTGAAACTTTCTTAATACAGCTTTTTAGAGGGGCTGGGTTACCTGGGCTCTCTGCAATGCCAGAGAGTAGATTATTAAGACCCACCTCTATTCAATTACTGAGGCCGTTAATTCATGTCAAGAGAAATACTTTATATGATTACGCCCAGACGCAACAGTTAGCTTGGATTGAAGACCCGACCAATCAAGATAGTTATTATATAAGAAACTATATAAGACAAGTTCTAGCACCGGTTATAGACAACAAGTTTCCGCATTGGCTGGATACCCTCAATCGTACAAGTCTACATCTCGCCAAATCTCAACAATTACTTGATGCTTTAGCGCTTATTGATATTCAACAGTGTTTAGTTGATAACAGACTTGATGGTCGACAAGTCGTTGAATTAGGGGAAGAACGGGCCGCTAATCTAGTTCGTTATTGGTTAGTAAAATCAAGGCTCCCTGTTTTACAAGAAGCACAATGGCAATCTTGGTGGCAACAAGTTAGTACTCGTAAACAGGATACTCATCCGCGCCTTGATTTTGCCCATATTTCACTAGTTAGTGATAATAATTATTGGTATGTAATCAATAACATCGCTCCATGGCAAGCAATGACATTATCCTCATGGCAGTTAGGTGAAATCGAGATTCCTGATGTTGGTGTATTAACTAGTCAGCGCGTATTGGGTAGGGGGATTAAAGAATCCTCATTAAATCAGCATGTTACGCTTAAAAGACGAGAGGGTGGAGAATGTCTTAAAGTGCATTCTAAGCGACCTCATAAAGAAATAAAACAGCTCTTTCAAGAGTTACAAATTCCTCTTTGGCAACGGGAAAGATGGCCTTTTATCACTAATGAAGAAGGGCTGGTTGCCATCCCAGGGGTAGGAATTGAGTTGGCACATCAGGCTGGGCAAAATGAGTGGGGTATTGAGCTTACCTGGCGTTTTCACTTTATAAATGGCCAGGGTGACATGGCGCATGTTAAAATCTAGTGCTTTTTACATTATTTTTGGAGTATTTTTCATGGCTATTGAGCGTACCTTATCTATTATTAAACCCGATGCAGTTAAAAAGAATGTAATCGGACAAATTTACAGCCGTTTTGAACAGGCTGGGTTAAAGATTGTTGCAGCCAGAATGGCTCAGTTGTCTCAAGCTGAAGCAGAAGGGTTTTATGCAGTACATAAAGAGCGTCCATTTTTTAAAGACCTAGTTTCTTTCATGATTTCAGGCCCAGTTATGATCCAAGTTTTAGAAGGTGAAGGCGCCATCCTTAAAAACCGTGATTTGATGGGTGCAACAGATCCTAAAAAAGCGGCTCCAGGTACTATCCGTGCTGATTTTGCTGACAGCATTGATGCTAACGCAGTACATGGATCAGATGCACCGGAAACGGCTGCAGTTGAGATTGCTTATTTTTTCCCAACTCTTAACGTATATTCACGCTAAGAATCGAACAATGACTGTTAACTTGCTTGGATTAACACAAAAAGAGCTTACCGAGTTTTTTGTAGGACTTGGAGAAAAGCCTTTTCGTGCCAAGCAAGTGATGAAATGGATTCATCAGTTGGGTGTCTCTGATTTTAATGAGATGACCGATGTGGCCAAAGGGCTTCGCGAACAACTTGCTGAGCTTGCAGTTGTATCAGTTCCTAAGCTATTAAATGAACAAATATCATCCGACGGTACTCGAAAATGGCTGCTTGAATTAACTCCCGGCAATGCCATTGAAACTGTTTTTATTCCTGAAGACGACAGAGGTACTTTATGTGTTTCATCGCAAGTGGGTTGCGCGCTTGCCTGCACCTTTTGTTCAACAGGACGTCAAGGGTTTAATAGAAACTTAACCACTTCAGAAATTATTGGTCAGATTTGGTGGGCTTACAAAGCCTTAGGGAAAAATCCTAAGGGTGAGAGGGTGATTAGTAATGTAGTGTTGATGGGTATGGGAGAACCATTACTCAATTTTGATGCTGTTATTAATACCTTATCAATTCTTTTGGACGATATGGCATATGGCTTATCTAGAAGAAGAGTAACGTTATCCACATCTGGTATTATCCCTGCACTGCAACGTTTACAAGAGCAAATGCCGGTAGCCTTAGCTGTATCTTTGCATGCACCCAATGATACGTTACGCGATATTTTAGTACCGATAAATCAAAAATATCCGTTACACCAATTGATGCAAGCATGTCAGTCTTATGTTAAAGCTGGGCCACGAGACTTCATTACATTTGAGTACGTTATGCTAAAAGATGTCAATGATTCAGATAAGCACGCAATAGAACTCATTCAGTTAGTGAAGGATATCCCTTGTAAATTTAATTTGATTCCCTTTAATCCATTCCCTGGAAGTGGTTATGAGACCTCAACCAGTCAACGTATTAAAAGTTTCAAAGATATTTTGATACAGCACGGTTTTATTGTCACAGTAAGAAAAACCAGAGGTGATGACATCGATGCTGCCTGTGGTCAACTTGCTGGAAAAGTAATAGATAAAAGCCGACGCCATGAGAAATTTATGGAGATTGAAAGATGATTGAGAATATAAATACTCATGACGAGAATAACTTAAGCCTTGGTCAACAGTTGGCACAAGCGAGAGAAGCTAAAGGATTAGCTCTCGTTGAAGTAAGCGATAAATTAAAATTTTCTGTTAAACAGTTAACTTACTTAGAAAATAATCAATTTGATCAATTGCTAAGCCCTTATCTAGTAAGAGCAATGCTACGTGCCTATGCAAAGTTTCTTGTTTTATCTGAAGATCCACTCATTGCAGAATTAGAAAAAGTGCTACCTGCTGCCAGAGTTCAGTCTTTTGATAAACAAGCAGTAGCTGTGAAACCAAAAAACGTTAGTTTCTCTACGAGTAAAAATACACAAAATCGTTTTGGCTTTAAAATCATATTAGTTGGTGTTCTTCTGATACTTTTATTATCATTATTTTTATGGTTTCAAAAATCACATAACCATAAAAGTGAAGTCGGATTGGCACCTGTAAAAATCGAGTCAACAGATAAAACTGATTTCAATAAGTCCAATACGCAAACAGTCTCTCCAGATTTGAATAAGCCACTGGCAACAAACAGTAATAATACCAATCAAGTTAACACAACTGATTCAGTGAATCACCCTTTAGCCTCTCCCGCTCAACCCTTATCCTCACCTGTCACAGCTACAGGGCAACAGGGTGATATATCTCCATCTGGTGACAGTCAGGATAAAGCGTCGTCTAATACTATGCAAAAAAGTAATAATTAAAAATGAATACGATAATCAAAAGACGAGAGAGTCGTGAGGTAAAGGTTGGTGAAATTCGTGTTGGAGGTAATGCTCCTATTGTAGTTCAATCAATGACTAATACCGACACAGCGGATATTGATAAAACCATTGAGCAAATTATGGCTTTATCAAAGGCAGGTTCGGAGGTTGTGAGAATTACTGTCAATACAGCAGAAGCTGCACAAAGTGTACCTGTTATTGTTAGAGAACTACGTCGTCAATCTTGTGACACACCTTTGGTTGGAGATTTTCATTTTAATGGGCATAAGCTACTTACAGAGTTTCCAGAGTGTGCTAAAGCTTTAGATAAATATCGTATTAATCCTGGTAATGTTGGACGAGGTTCCAAAAAAGACGAGCAATTTGCTACCTTGATTGAATTGGCTATCCGTTATGAAAAACCAATTCGTATCGGTGTGAATTGGGGTAGTCTCGATCAAGAGATGTTGGCACGGTTTATGGACGAAAATGCAACCAGGGCTAATCCTTTGACCGTCGAAGAATTAACCCGGCAAGCGTTGGTGGCCTCTGCTCTTGAGAGCGCTCAGATGGCACAGAAATTAGGGTTGCAGGAAAATAAGATTATTTTGTCTTGTAAAGTAAGTGGTGTACAAGATTTGATTCATGTATATCGTGACCTTGCTAAGCGTTGTGATTACCCATTGCATTTGGGATTAACGGAAGCGGGTATGGGTAGTAAAGGAATCGTCGCCTCAAGTGCGGCCATGGGTATTTTATTGCAAGAGGGAATTGGTGACACAATACGAGTGTCACTTACACCGGAACCACAAGGTGATCGAACACTGGAAGTAAGAGTGGCACAGGAACTTTTGCAGACTATGGGATTACGGGCTTTTACGCCAATGGTCACTGCTTGTCCTGGGTGTGGTCGTACAACTAGTACCTACTTTCAAGAGTTGGCAAGTGATATACAAGAGTTTTTAAGAGACTCAATGCCGGTATGGAAGACTCAGTATAAGGGTGTTGAAAATCTACACGTGGCCGTAATGGGTTGCGTAGTAAATGGACCAGGAGAGAGTAAGTTAGCAAATATAGGAATTAGCTTGCCCGGTTCAGGAGAAAGACCTGTTGCTCCAGTGTATGTTGATGGTGAGAAGACTGTCACCTTAAAAGGAGACAGTATTGCAGAAGAATTTAAAGCAATAGTGACAGATTATATAAAAAGAAAATATCAATAGTTAAAGGGTTGGTTTGTTATGGGGCAATTAAAATTTCAAGGTATTAGAGGAATGAATGATATTCTTCCCCAATCCTCAGCGTTATGGGGAGCCTTGGAAAAAGAATTAAGACAATGGCTGACTGAGTATGGTTATTTAGAAATTCGTACTCCAATGGTTGAAGAGACGGGGTTATTTATTCGTTCAATTGGAGAGGTAACGGATATTGTTGAAAAGGAAATGTATAGTTTTGAGGATCGCCTTAATCAAGATAGCTTAACACTGCGACCAGAGGGAACTGCATCCTGTGTGCGCTCAGTTATTGAGCACAATTTACTTTACTCAGGTCCTCAAAAGTTATGGTACCAAGGACCAATGTTTCGACATGAACGGCCACAAAAAGGCCGTTATCGCCAGTTTCATCAATGTGGTGTTGAAGCACTTGGCTTTAGTGGGCCGGACATTGATGCTGAAATGATCTTAATGACGCACCGCTTATGGCAGCGTTTAGGCTTAAAGCATGTCAACTTGGAAATCAACAGTATTGGTAGTCTTGAGACTAGGCAGGCGTATCGCTTAAAGTTAATTGACTACTTTACTGTTCATCAAGATAAGTTGGATGATGACAGTAAAAGGCGTTTACACTCTAATCCGTTAAGAATACTGGATAGTAAAAATCCTGAATTGACAGCATTAATTGAAAATGCGCCCAAGTTAATTGATGAATTAGATGACTATTCGAAGAATCATTTCGAACAATTAAAACACTTGTTAGATTATGCTGGCATACATTATCAAATTAATACTAGATTAGTGCGTGGTCTTGATTATTACAATGCGACTGTGTTTGAGTGGACTACCACTTTATTGGGTGCGCAAAGTACAATTTGTGGTGGTGGCCGCTATGATAGATTGGTTGAACAGCTTGGCGGTAAAGCAGCACCTGCCTGCGGTTTTGCTATGGGTATTGAAAGGTTGCTTGCGTTAATTGAAGAAGAAGGGTGCTTAACTTCTTTACCTACTTATCCTGAGGTGTTTGTTATACATCAGGGAAATGGTACTCTTGAAATGTCTATTAAACTCGCGGAAATGTTACGCGATCAAGGTATTCGTGTACTTATGTACTGTGGTGACGGTAACTTTAAAAATCAAATGAAGCGAGCTGATCAATCTCAAGCGCACTATGCTCTTATAATTGGTGAGAATGAATTGACTACAGGTCGCTATGTATTTAAACCACTTAGAGGGCAGGGCGAGCAACAATTACTTTCGCAGACTGAGTTAATTAATTTTTTTAACGAGAAATAAAATATGTACGATCATCAAGAGCAAGAACAGATAGAAGATATAAAGGCCTGGTGGAAACTTTATGGTAAATATGTCAGCTTGGGCGTGGTTGCTGTGATTATTGGTTATGCTGTTTATCAGGGTTATAGCTACTATCAACAATCACAAAATGAAAAGGCGGGCGTGTTGTTCGAGGCTGTTCAAAATGCATTTCGTACGCAAGATACGAATCAAACACTGAGTGCTGCAAAACGTCTTCAGGAAGCTTATCCTTCAAGTCCATTAGCAAGTAGAGCGGCGTTAATAAGTGCTTTTTTAAGTCACAAGACAGGTCATGATGATAACGCTGTTAATGAATTAAATTGGGTTGAGTCACATACTCATGAAGCAATGTTAGTTGATTTATCGAGATTACGACATGCGGGTATTCTAGCTGATCAAAAAAAATACAATGAAGCCCTAGATTTATTAAGCCAAAATAAAGACCCTGCAATGCTCGCGGCTTCTCTCGATTTGAAAGGTGATATTTATACTCTGCTTGGAAAAAACGCAGAAGCAAAAAGTAGTTATCAACAAATTATTGATCAAACGGGTTCTCAAAATACTCTGTTTAAACAACTTGCGCAGGTTAAGTTAGATGCCCTTGGCGGGAGAAGTAAATAATGAGTAACAATTTTTTAGTAAAGCACATCAAGTGGTTGATGATTTTCTTTTTTCTCTCCAGTTGTAGTTCCAGTTCTATTGTCGTATCAAAATTAAAACCATTAAAAGATAAGCAACAATTTACTATTAAGTGGTCTGATCATCCTGGGTCAGCTAAAGATCCCCTATTGGAATCGGTGGTGACTGAGGATGCGATATATGTAGGTACTTATAAAGGTAAAGTTTATTCTTACAAAATCAACGATGGTGATACTAACTGGCATATAGATACAAATTCAAACTTAACTGCTGGGGTTGGATACGGCGCTGGTAATATTTTTGTGGCTGATAACAAAGGGATACTCTACGCCTATGACCTACAAGGTAAAGCGCAGTGGCATGTCCCTTTAGGTAGTGAGATGTCATCAGCACCACAGTCTTCCAATGATGTAATTGTTGTAACAACTGAAGACGGCCATATTTATGGACTTGCTGCACAAGATGGCTCGCAAAAGTGGTTGTTAGTTAGAAATATGCCTTCCCTCGTATTGCGTAATGCAACAGGAATGACTGTTACCAGAGGCGCTGCATTTGTTGGGGTTCCTGGAGGCCATTTACTTGCAATTGACGTGAATACAGGCAATATTGGTTGGGAGTCTGCTGTATCAATTCCTAAGGGTGCTACAGAACTTGAACGCATGAATGATGTAATGGGACACCCAGCTTTAGGAGAGGCGGATGTATGTGCAGCCAGTTATCAGGGTAAAGTTGCGTGCATGGATTTACCTAGAGGGAGTATCATTTGGGCGCATGACCTTAATACAGTTGGTGCAGTGGCTGCTGCTGATAATAAAATTTATGCCGCAGATGAAAAAGGGAATATCTATTCTTACTATCGTTCAAGTGGCGCCATAGATTGGAAGAATGAATCACTTGAGGGACGTTTTTTATCGGCCCCTGCAGCCACATCTGACTATGTTATTGTGGGAGACATCAAAGGGGTTGTTCATATCTTAAGTCGTATTGATGGTAGTGAACTATCAAGAATAGATACAGATGGATCGGCTATTACCAAACAACCCTTAGTGATCAACAGTAATACCTTTTTTATTCAAACACATGAAGGTCATGTGTATGTTATTACTGCAGAAAATAAATAAGCTTAGGGGATACATATGATTCCAACGATTGTTATCGTTGGTCGACCTAACGTTGGCAAATCAACGTTATTTAACCGATTAACAAAAACTCGTGATGCGTTGGTAGCTGACCTACCAGGGCTTACACGTGATCGTCACTATGGTCGAGCAAGGTTTGAGGATTTTCAGTATTTTGTTGTCGATACAGGTGGGTTTGAGCCTGTTGCTAAAGATGGCATTTTGCTTGAAATGGCCAAACAAACATTACAGGCAATGGATGAAGCTGATCGTATTATTTTTCTTACCGATGGCCGCTCTGGTCTCACACCAGGGGACAGGCGTGTTGCCGAAGAATTACGGTTAAGGGGAAAACATGTCACTCTTGCAGTAAATAAACTTGAAGGGATGCCAGTTGATATGGCAACTGCAGAGTTTTATGAGCTTGGGATGGGCGAGCCTTGGGCAATCTCTTCGGCACATGGTGAAGGGATACACGATTTATTAGAAGAGGTTTTTAAAGGTTTAACGCCAGAGCAACAATCTAACCCTCAGCAGGAAGTTGATCAGAGTATTCCGCGTATTGCCATAGTAGGTCGTCCTAATGTAGGAAAATCCACATTAATTAATCAATTGCTGGGTGAGGAGCGAGTGATTGCTTTTGATCAACCTGGGACGACACGAGACAGTATCGAAATTGAATTTGAACGCCAAGGAAAAAAGTACCTATTAATTGATACGGCAGGACTGCGACGTCGTGGTAAGGTTTTTGAGGCCATTGAGAAGTTTTCTGTTATTAAAACCATGCAGGCTGTGGAAAGTGCCAATGTAGTTGTAATGACATTGGATGCCCAGCAGGATATCTCAGAACAGGATGCCCATATTGCAGGCTATGTAGTCAGTACTGGGCGTGCTGTCGTTGTAGCTATTAATAAATGGGATGGATTAGATAATTATCAAAAAGATAAGGTTAAAAATGAAGTAGCAAGAAAACTGTTCTTTTTAGATTTTGCTCAATATCATTTTATTTCTGCGTTAAAGGGAAGTGGCGTGTCAGGATTATTGCCCTCCATTGATAAAGCCTATGCTGCGGCAATGGCAAAATTGTCAACACCGAAACTGACGCGCGTGTTGCACGATGCAGTGACCCAACATCAACCAGCCAAGGCAGGTCCGTTTAGACCTAAGTTAAGATATGCGCATCAGGGTGGTCATAATCCACCTATTGTTATTATTCATGGCAGTGCGATTAATCATATAGCCGACTCCTATAAACGATATTTAGAAAATACGTTTCAAAAGGCTTTTGACTTAAAAGGAACCCCTTTACGGGTTGAATTTAGGCAAGGTCACAATCCCTTTGCAGACCGAAAACCTAAGCCTTTAACGGAAGCAGAAGAGAATCGTTTAAGACGTAAAAGAAGGCGTGGTAGGAAGTTATTCGGAAAATCATAAATTGTAACAATTTTAAAGAATAGTGGTAAAAGTCTGAAAAATCAAGTACATTAATGATGGGCGAGAGAGACAATAATTAATACATTTTCGGGAGATCACGAAATGAGCACTAAGGGCCAATTACTACAAGACCCATTTTTAAACGCATTAAGAAAAGAACACATACCTGTTTCTATCTATTTAGTAAATGGCATTAAATTGCAAGGTCAAGTTGAATCATTTGATCAATATGTGGTTTTATTGAAAAATACAACAACTCAAATGGTATATAAACACGCCATATCCACAGTTGTACCTGCACGATCAGTATCCATGCCCAATGAGACAACCCTTGAGGATTAATATCTAATGTCGGACAAGGGTCCGTTGATTGGCCGTGGTCGCAAAGCTTCTAACAAAAATACTGTCCAAGAAAGTGGTTCTTTAGAGCAAGATGACGTTTTTCTTGGTAATCTCGATGTAGCTCTACTGGTTCATATCCAAATAGATAGTGAACGGAATAAAAATAATCCGCACGAACTTATTTTATTATCTCAAACTGCGGGGTTACGGGTTGCTGAACTGATTTCTGGTAAACGGTTTAAACCTGACCCCTCTACATTTATTGGTAGTGGAAAAGTTGAAGAAATCCGCTTAAAACTTCGTCAGTATGAAGCCGGTGTGGTTATCTTTGATCATGAACTCACGCCTATACAAGAAAGAAATTTAGCTCGTGTACTACAAGCTCGAATTGTAGATCGGACGGGTTTGATTTTAGATATTTTTGCTCAACGCGCCCGTAGTCATGAAGGCCAACTACAAGTGGAGCTTGCTCAGTTAGAGAGGCTTGCCACACGATTAGTCCGTGGATGGACTCACTTGGAGAGACAAAAGGGTGGGATCGGTCTAAGAGGTCCTGGGGAGACTCAGTTAGAGACAGATAGACGTTTATTAAGTAAGCGCGTTAAATTACTGAAAGATCGTTTGGAAAAGGTTAGAAAGAGCCATCGGGTACAACGTAATTCTCGACGCCGAGCTGGAATATTAAGAGTGTCTTTAGTGGGTTATACGAATGCAGGGAAATCGACTTTATTTAATAAACTCACTCATGCCAAATCGTATGTTGCTGATCAGTTATTCGCCACATTGGATACAACCACTAGACGAGTTTATGTGGAAGGTTTAGGGCAAATGGTGTTATCAGATACAGTGGGATTCATTCAAAATCTACCACATACCTTGGTTGCAGCCTTTAAGGCTACATTAGATGAAACAATTGAATCAGATTTACTGCTTCATGTGGTTGATTGTGCTGATCCAGATCGCGATATACATCAACAATCTGTTAATGCTGTTTTAAAGGAAATTGGAGCAGACCATATCCCTCAATTGGTGGTTTTAAATAAGATAGATCAACTGGATAATTGGCAGGCGGGTCTTATTCGTGGCCCCTATGGTACAATTGATGAAGTACATGTTAGCGCTATACTTGGTCAAGGGTTGGAATTTATCCGACAAGCCTTTGTCGAACGTATCGATGCTCTAAAGCAGAATAATGACATTTCTATCAACAACGATGATGAATTAATACTCGACTATGGCGATCAAAATACCAAGTTGGATCATACACCTTAAAGATGGTCCACCAGATTTAGACGAAATCTGGCGTAATTTTTTAAAACGATTTAAACAATCCAATAATACTTCACCTGGTAACGACAATAATCCTAATCAACCTATTGGTTTACCCAGTGGAAAAAGTTTTATTTTACTTATTATCGGGTCAATTGTATTTTTTTGGCTTATTTCTGGTTTCTATATCGTTGATGCGGGACATGTAGGCGTCATATTGCGTTTTGGTAAGTTTCAGGAAATCACTAACCCAGGACCGCATTGGCATTTTCCTTATCCTATTGAAGCACAAGCATCAGGTAGCCCAGTAAATGTTGCTCAGGTGCGTACAGTAGAGTTGGGTTATCGAAATAATTTAAAATCGAAAGTGTTACATGAATCATTAATGCTGACAGATGATGAAAACATTATTGATAACCAATACGCCATTCAATACACCATCAAGGATCCAGTGGCGTTTTTGTTTAATAACAAAGATCCCAATGCGACCGTAATGCAAGTAGCGGAGACAGCAATTAGAGAAGTTGTGGGGCGACATAAAATGGATTTTGTACTGTATGAAGGGCGTTCGCAAATTGCTGATGAAGCCCAACGTTTAATGCAACAAATTTTAGATAGATATAAAACGGGCATTTTGATTGGTAAAGTAAATATGCAAAACGCCCAACCACCAGAACAAGTTCAAGCGGCCTTTGATGATGCCGTTAAAGCAGGTCAAGACAGAGAAAGGCAAAATAACGAAGGTCAAGCCTACGCAAACGATATTGTTCCACGTGCTAAAGGCACTGCCTCGGCTTTAATTGAAGAAGCAAAAGCTTATGCACAACGCGTTGTTGCTCGCGCTCAAGGTGATGCTAGCCGTTTTAAACAAATATTGGTTGAATACGATAAAGCTCCACAAGTGACCAGAGAAAGACTTTATCAAGATATGATGCAACAGGTTTTAAGTAATACAACTAAGATAATTACTGATAATAAGAGTGGTTCCAATCTTCTTTATTTACCTCTTGATAAACTAATTGGTCAACAAAAAGAAGGTAGAAGTGAAGGATCAGATTACGGTAAAAACAATCAGCCACAAAATCCCTCTGGTGTGATTGGTGGAGAAGAAAAATCTATTCAAAACAATCCGTCTGTCAGTCAATCTACAGTTCCATCACAAAACGTAGATGTTGATCGTTCTCGAGATGCCTTTAAAAATAGAGAGCGTGAGGAAAGATAATGAAGAATGCCGGTATTTACTTTATTGCTTTAATATTCCTATTAGTCGTGGCTTCCATGGGTGTATTTACCGTCTCGCAAACAGAAAACGCCTTGGTGTTTGAGTTAGGTAAAATTGTTTCTGTAAAAACCACCCCAGGTTTATATTTTAAAACGCCCTTTATTGAAAATGTTCGTTTATTTGATACCCGTATACAAACGCTAGATAACAATGAACCACAACGTTTCATTACCTCAGAGAAAAAACCACTACTGGTTGACTACTTTGTTAAATGGCAAATTGCAGATGTTAAGCAGTATTATGTCAGTGTGGGAGGAGACGTTAAAAGGGCTGAAATACGACTAGCTCAAACGGTGAATGATGAATTAAGAGCGGAATTTGCAAAACGATCCGTTCATGAAGCAGTATCAGGTGAACGCGAGAGTATTATGGCTAATATGCGTTTACGCGCAGACCAAGATGCCAAGGAAATAGGGGTTAAGGTATTGGACGTACGTATACGTCGAGTGGAGTTAACTTCTGAAGTAAGCGACTCAGTATATCGCCGTATGCAGGCTGAACGTAAACGGGTTGCCAATCAGCTTCGATCAACTGGTGCTGGTGAAGCTGAAAAAATAAGGGCAGATGCTGACAGAGAAAGAGAGGTGATTCTCGCTGATGCTTTCCGTCAAGCCCAAGAAATAAAGGGGAAAGGAGATGCTAAGGCGGCGTCAATTTATGCGGAAGCGTATAAACGTAACCCTGAGTTTTATGCTTTCTATCGTAGTCTACAAACTTACCAAGAGGGCTTGAAAACCAAATCTGATGTGTTGGTGTTAGATCCTAGTTCTCCCTTTTTTAAATACTTAAAAAATCCTCCAGGAACAGCAGGGGCAAAATAAATTGAGGAGTATTTTTATTGTTGCATTAGGAATGGTATTGATTTTTGAGGGAGTCATGCCAGTCATTGCGCCACGCCAATGGCGTAATACCCTGTTAAAATTAACACAATTAAGCGATGGGCAAGTACGTTGGATTGGCGTACTGGCTATGATTTTAGGAATTGTAATTATACAAGTGAATCGATGACATACCGTTGGCTATTACCAGAATACTGTGAAGATATACTTCCCGATGACGCGTGGGCCTTAGAAAATGCCCGACGTAAGTTACTTGATTTGTTTAAAGATCGAGGATTTAGTTTAGTGATTCCACCCTTGATTGAATATGTCGAGTCTCTCCTGACAGGTACGGGTCATGATATGGATCTCCAAACATTTAAGTTGGTTGATCAGTTAAGTGGTCGTTTAATTGGCGTGAGACCTGATATTACCCCTCAAGTCGCTCGTATAGATGCTCATAGTATGAATCGCGTTGATATAAACAGGTTGTGTTATGCAGGGCCGGTACTACACACAAAGCCTGATGTACTTAGCCAATCACGCGAACCCTATCAGGTAGGAGCGGAGATTTTTGGACTAAGTGAGGTGGCTGGCGATATTGAAATTCAATCTTTAATGCTAGATGCGCTTAGCGAACTTGATTTCAATGATGTTATTTTAGATGTGGGGCATGTGGGGATTTTTAGAGGCTTAATGGAAGCCCTAGAAATTGACAGCAAAACAGAGAATGAATGGTTTAAGCTTTTACAACACAAAGATATTCCATCACTTCAATCAGTAACGCAGGGTATTACGACAGAGTTTCGTCAAGCTTTATTAAGTTTACCTAAACTTAACGGTGGCGGTGAAATTCTGGATTTAGCAAGAGAGGTTTTACCCAGCACACCCAAAATAAAGGCAGCCTTAGACCAGTTGATTGCAGTTAGAGAGCGTTTTACTACTAGAGTAAAATTATCTTTCGATTTAGGTGAATTACGTGGCTATCACTACCATAATGGCCTTGTGTTTCAGGTGTACAGTGCCGACTATAAGGGGGCGCTAGCCAGGGGTGGTCGTTATGATGAGGTTGGAAGTGCCTTTGGAAGATCACGTCCTGCAACTGGATTTAGCTTAGATTTAAGACAATTGATTACGTTTAAACGATAGTTATTGGGAGAATGCCTTTATGGCAAAAAATGTTGTAGTAATTGGTACCCAATGGGGTGATGAAGGAAAAGGTAAGTTAGTAGATTGGTTAACCGATCGTGCTAATGGTGTAGTACGTTTCCAAGGTGGACATAATGCGGGTCATACGCTTGTTATTGGTGGGAAAAAAACCGTATTAAGTTTGATTCCTGCGGGTATTTTAAGAGAGCATGTTCAGTGCTATATCGGTAATGGCGTGGTATTAGCTCCTGATGCCCTATTACGCGAAATTGATATGCTTGAAGCCTCCCATGTTAACGTCTCTAAAAGACTGATAATCAGTGATGCGTGCCCATTAATTATGCCTTATCACGTGGCGATTGATAAAGCACGAGAAAACAAAAAAGGAAACAATAAAATAGGTACCACAGGAAGAGGTATCGGCCCTGCTTATGAGGATAAGGTGGCAAGACGAGCAATTCGTCTGCAGGATTTAGCCCATCCACAACGTTTTAAAAATAAATTAGAAGAGATACTTGATTACCATAATTTTGTATTAACTCAATATTTTAATACCTCAGCGATTAATTTAAATGAAACCTTTGATCAGGTGATGGCTTTATCTAGTCGAATATTACCTATGGTTGGAGACGTGTCGCGACTATTGAATGATGCCTCGAAACAGGGCCAAAAATTACTGTTTGAAGGCGCACAAGGGACACTACTTGATATTGATCATGGAACTTATCCTTTTGTGACCTCAAGTAACTGTGTGGCCGGTGCTGCAGCGCCAGGAAGTGGGGTAGGACCACAACAATTGGAGTATGTTTTAGGTATCACCAAAGCATACACTACGCGAGTTGGTTCAGGCCCATTCCCAACAGAATTAGATGATGAAGTGGGTAAGCAGTTAGCTACCCGAGGCCATGAGTTTGGTGCTGTTACAGGGCGCCCCAGACGCACGGGATGGTTTGATGCGGCTGCTCTTAAACGTTCTATTCAGATTAACGGCGTCACGGGTCTATGTGTGACTAAGCTTGATGTAATGGATGGGGTTGAAACCGTTAAAATTGCTGTTGGTTATAAAACATCAGCGGGTGTAACAGATATCTTACCCTTTGGTGCAGAAGCAATTGAGGAATGCCAACCTATATACGAAGAAATGCCTGGTTGGACAGAGAGTACAGTAGGCATTGAAAATTATGATCAATTGCCTATTAACGCCAGACGATATTTGGAAAGAATGGCTGAGTTATGCGAAGTCCCAATTGATGTAGTATCAACTGGGCCCGATAGACAAGAAACCATTGTGTTAAGACATCCATTTGAATAGTTATTCAAAAAATTGAACTCAATCTAATCTTCATTGCCATAGTATCAACTGAAACCAACTCTAGGAGTTACTATGGCAGATGATATTTTCTACACGTTAGTGAATAATAATGAGCATTATGCGCAAGGAAAGGTTTTACATAAGGCCTCATATCCTGGTCCGCAACCCATTAAACCAGCAAAACGAACAGCAGTTATTGCCTGTATGGATGCAAGAATGGATGTTGAAGACATTCTTGGGTTACAAACGGGTGATGCACATATTATTAGAAATGCAGGTGGTATAGTTACCGATGATGTAATTCGCTGTCTCGTTATCTCTCACCATCTGTTAGATACAAAAGATGTTATGGTAATACATCATACGCGTTGTGGAATGTTGTCATTTACAGATGAGCTTCTTAGAATGGGTTTAGAGGGAGACTCAAACGCTGTAGAAATTCTCAAATCAGCAACTGGTCGTGAATTTGTTCCATGTGGCTGTGCCAGCCATTCTCCAGCAGCTTTCCAGGCTTTTAGAGGTGAACTCGAGCCATTAGATGCTCCTATTAACGAAAAGCAAATTGAACGTTTGGAATGGGATGTGAGAAAAAGTATGTCGATGATCTTAAATCATCCATGGTTACCAACTGAGGGTCCTGATAAAATTACAGTACGTGGATATATCTATGATGTAGATACAGGTAAATTACAAGAAGTCAGTTACCCGGGAAAAATGGGTAGTTTCTAACAATATGGGTAGCCTTGTTGCTACCCAATTAATAATAGATCAGTTATACAAAACAACTTTATTTCTTCCCGTTTTTTTAGCGCGATAAAGTGCTTCATCAGCAAGATGAATAAATTGTTCAAACTTATCACTTGACACCACTGACTCACCATAAACGCCAATACTTGTAGTCATTTTTAATGCTGTATAGTTTAAATAAGAAAAGGTATATTCTTCAATTTCTTTTCTAAAACGCTCTGCAACTTCACTTGCCATAGTAGGTGAAGTATCAAACATCAATACAGCAAATTCTTCTCCACCTAAGCGCACAATAAAATCAGATTTTCTCATTGATTGACTTAATTTTTTTGAAAAAGATATCAATAAATAATCACCAGTAAGATGGCCGTAATTGTCATTAATTGATTTAAAAAAATCGATATCAATATATAAAAGAGAAAGGCTAGCTTTTTTTCTAAGTTGTAATGAAAATATTTTTTCAGCAATATCGAAAAAGGCCTGACGGTTGAGTAAACCAGTTAAGTAGTCAGTAGTGGCTTTTACAATTAATTCATTATCAGTGATTTCTTTTGAAAGTAACAAGAAACCGAAAAACATAATGTAGTTAACAAAGAAACCAAGTAATAAGACATGGATATTTACGCCATCATTATTAGCGATTGTAAGATGAGGATGATGATAAGCCCAAACCAATTGAAAGACAGTAAAAACTAAATAGTAAATTTCTAAAACAGTCAAAGATTTTTGTAATAATGGGCGGATTCAAGTATGAAGTGC
>JAJZPN010000026.1 GCA_021811145.1 Pseudomonadota bacterium | reverse complement strand
ATCACCCAGGAAGAAATTAATATGGTAATGGATCGGCTAAACAACCGACCTCGAAAAACACTTGGTTATAAAACACCTAATCAGGTATTCTTTAACTCAGGCATTGCACTTCAAACTTGAATTCGCGGATTATAATTTAAAACTGATCCGCTTTCTATGTGTATTGCTTAGCTTGAGCGAATTGTGTATCTTGAATTCTTATGATTAGTCTCCATATAGAGCTTTGTGTTATGGTTTTAACTCATTGCACCACTAAGATTCGAGGAGGATCTATATGAACCGCTTTATGAAGTTTTCGGTTGGTTTAGCATTATTGTTTGCCACCACATTGGCTTTTTCAGAGCCTACAATGGACCAAGTCTATAATGCTGCTAAAACAGGACATTTATCTGAAGCCAGAAACATGATGGCTGAGGTTGTGCAAGCCCATCCTAACAGTGCTAAAGCACATTACGTTAATGCCGAAGTATTAGCTCGCTCAGGTGATATGTCGACAGCTCGCTCTGAGTTGGCTGTTGCAGATAAGCTTGAGCCAGGATTGCCCTTTGCAAACCCCAATGCTGTAACTGCATTAAAGCAAGAAATTGCTTTGGCTCCTCAAACAGTATCCACCCACCGTGAGTCAGGTACTTCTTGGGGTACTATTTTAATCATCGGGATCATCGCGTTATTTGTTATTGTCTGGATGGTGCGTCGTATGACACAACAAAACCCTGTGGTAGTTACTCAAAATCCACAGGGTGGTGGCTATTATCCCAATGGTATGCCAATGGGTGGAGGTCAACCCATGTATCCATCAGGTGGTGGAGGGATGGGGTCAGGATTAATGGGCTCTCTTGCTACAGGTGCTGCTTTAGGCGCAGGTATGGTTGCAGGAGAAGCGTTAGCTCACCGTTTGGTTGATGGTGCCCCAGGTTCTAATCAAGTGGTTAATGATGGATTTACTGGATCCTCGAATGTTAACAATGATATGGGTGGACAAGATTTTGGTGTGTCTAACTCAGGGTCATGGGATGATTCCTCTGGTTCATCATGGGATAACAGTGGTGATTTAGGTGGTGGGTTTGACTCTGGTGGTGGATCAGATTGGTCTTGAAGCTAAAATTATTTAACTAATAAGCACAAGGAGCTGATTATGGCTAAAACTACATCCATTCAAATTGGTATACCTGAAAAGCAACGTAAGCATATTGCCGATGGTTTAAGTCAATTACTAGCTGATACCTATACACTCTATTTAACTACTCATAACTTTCACTGGAATGTAACAGGTCCTCAGTTTAATACGTTACATACGATGTTTATGGGGCAATACACAGAACTGTGGAATGCTGTGGATCCTATCGCTGAGCGTATCCGTTCTCTGGGTTTTTTTGCACCCGGCTCCTATACTCAGTTTGCAAAATTAACGAGCCTTCCCGATGTCCCCGCTAAACCCCCTAAAGCAGGGGTAATGATAGAAACGCTTGTTAAGGGCCATGAAAAAGTTGCTGCTACAGCCAGACGTATCTTTGATGTAGCGAGTGAAGCGAATGACCAACCTACTGCTGATCTACTTACTCAGCGTATGGATATTCATGAGAAAACAGCTTGGATGTTGAGATCTCTTCTTGAGTCATGATCTCAGGGCTTGTTCAAATATTATTGTGGCAAGGGCTAGGTGAGCTGATTTCTCACGAATGGCTAAAAACTATTCCTGGCCCCGTTATAGGGCTTGTTTTACTATTGGTTTTTTTAATTTGGCGTGATCGTGTACCTGATGCAATGGGCTTGGTCGCCGATGGATTAAGCCAGCATTTGGGTTTGTTGTTTGTTCCTGCAGCAACCGGTGTTATTTTATTTTTGCCGCAACTAAGAGAGCATGCGCTTGCAGTATTCACGGCCTTGGTAGTGAGTGTTGTCGCCACTGTAGCAGTTACAGTGATTGTATTAAGGTTACTAAGTGGGAATACGCCCCATGAATAAACCCTTACAAATTCATGAGATTTGGGTGTATTTGTCAGGTAGTCCATTACTGGCTTTAATTCTAACCCTGTCTGCTTATCAAATTGGTTTTACTATCTATCAAAAGAGTAATCGACTACCTATTGCTAACCCCGTTGCTATTGCAGTTATTTTAGTAGCAAGTGCTTTAGAGATCATCGACATGCCTTACTCTAAGTACTTTCAAGGAGCACAATTTGTACACTTTTTATTGGGCACAGCAACGGTTGCTTTGGCTATCCCAATTTACCGTGGTATCAGAGGCTTGAAAGGTAGAATGATTCCCTTAGTGATTGCATTGGTATGTGGTGCGATGACATCAATATTCTCTGCCGTATCAGTGGCTCGGTATATGGGGGCAAGTAATGATATTGTCGGTGCATTAATAGCCAAATCTGTAACGGCACCCATTGCCATGGGAGTTGCTGAGCGTATTCATACTTCACCTACCCTGACAGCAGTATTTGCCGTGATTACAGGTATATTTGGTGCTGTATTTGCGCGTTATGTATTTGATATTTTAGGTATGAAAGTATGGTGGCAAAGAGGGTTTGCTATTGGTCTTGCCGCTCACGGTATTGGTACTTCAAGAGCTTTTAGTGTACATCCTGAAGCGGGTACCTATGCGAGTCTTGCCATGGGGTTACATGGTATTTTAGGGGCGGTCGTGATTCCTTTTATTGCATCATATATCCCTTACTAAGCTTGCGCTATGAATAATTTAGAACCGTCTTTCTTAAGCCAAGGTATACAACTAGCCTTAGCTCCCGTGTTTTTATTAACTGCCGTGGCAACCTTAGTATCAGCACTGACCTCACGCTTATCGCGCGTTGTGGATCGCTCACGTTTTTTACAGGGTTTATTAAAAGACGAAATTCATCCACATTATGATAAAGAAGACTATCGAAAAGAATTAGGACACCTTGCTCTGCGCGGAAAACTTATTAATGTTTCCATGGCATTGGTGGTTTTTTGTGGGTTATCAATTGGTCTTACTGTGTTAGGCCTATTTGTTAGTGAGACAGCCTCTGGACGCTTGCAGCTGTCCCACGTGGTATTAAATACTTTCGTTGTAGGGATTGGCTCATTTGTATTGTCATTGCTGTGTTTATTGATTGAAGTATTTGTGGCCTCTTATTCAATTCGATATAAAGAATCTTAGCCATAACAGATTTACTTTTATTAACATTTTCCCTAATAATATGAAGAACTTACCTTATTGACTCAAGTCAAATTGGCAAGGGATATAAATGGGAACGATCATGACTAAAAATACAATTATCACTTTATCCAAAATAGCCTTTTTAACTTTATTTTGTGCTCTATCATCTAGTGCATGGGCTTTTGCTGGCCATGGTGGTGGCGGTAGAGGACATGCAGCATTTCAAGGACATGGTTTTCAGCGTGGTGGTTTTTACGGCCGTCAGGGATGGGGTGATCGCGGGGGGTGGTATGGTCGCGAAGGATGGTATGGTCGTGAGGGGTTTGAAAGAAATTACGTAGGCTTTGGTTTTGGTTTTGGCCCACCTTTTTGGGGAGATCCGTTCTGGTCGCCTTTTCCCTATTACGCCCCTATGTATTATCCTCCTGCTCCAACAGTCGTGGTAACACAACCGCCATCGCCTCCCTTAACACCTCAAGGAACAACTTACATTCCTCCTACTGGGATGAACACAATGGCTCCCTCATCTGTACCAGCACAAAATACAGGCTATTTTTTCTGTCCAGACAATAAAGGCATCTATCCGCAAGTTAAGAGCTGTCCTGGAGCATGGCAACATTTGCCCTTAGTACCGCCTGGAGCAGTTAGATAATTGTTTAGCGGTAAACTAATACAGGGATTTCTGAGTGAGTGAGAACTTTTTGTGTTTCACTGCCCAGCAAGAATCCTGTTAGGCCACGTCTTCCGTGAGAGGCCATTAAAATTAAATCGCATTTTTCGGCTTTTGCCGTATTAATAATCCCTTGATAAGGTGAGAATTCAGTGGTTTTAATTACATTGACAGGAACTCCTGCAGTTGTAGCTTCTTTTTCTGCTACTTTAAGGTGTTTATTGGCTTCTTTTTCTAATTCTTCCATGACGCTTTGTGGAGTCTCCACAGCAAACTCAGTCATAGGTAAAAACTCAACAACGGCCGTATAAATGGTAATTTTTGCATTGAGCGCTTTAGCCATAGCAATACCTCCTACTAAGGCTTTGTGTGATAGGGTAGACCCATCAATGGGAATAAGAATATGTTGAAACATGACAATCTCCCGGAACTGAAATATAAGATACAAATCAATTATAGCGTGAGCGTTCATCTCAAGGTAAACTGTCATAGGTTTTTAGAAAGGTTATAAAAGAATGATTCCAGAACTTGGCCACTTTTCACTTATCGTTGCTTTGTGTTTGTCTTTGTTTTTATCGTTTTTTTCTCTTGCGGGTGCGCAGAGAGGCTCCGCGTTGTGGATTGCATTATCTCGACCTATGGCAATATTGCTTTTCTTGACGGTGGGATTGTCATTTGTTTGTCTAGCCTACGCATTCATTACTAATGATTTTTCCGTGTTGTATGTCTCACAACACTCTAACTCGCAACTTCCTGTTCAATATAAATTGTCTGCAGTGTGGGGTGGTCATGAGGGGTCATTGCTCTTATGGGTGTTACTCTTAACTCTTTGGACTGCTGCAGTGGCAGTATTTTCTCAGCGCCTGCCTGACCCAGTTGTATCCAGAGTATTAGGTGTACTGGCATTAGTAGTGCTAGGTTTCTTATTATTTATTTTATTAACGTCTAACCCCTTTGATCGATTAATCCCAGCTGCAACAGAGGGACGAGATTTAAATCCATTGCTACAGGATCCTGGCTTGGTTTACCACCCACCTATGCTGTATATGGGGTATGTGGGCTTCTCGGTAGCTTTTGCTTTTGCTATTGCTGCGTTGATTTCAGGAAAACTCGATGCAGCATGGGCTAGATGGTCACGTCCATGGACTCTAGCAGCGTGGATTTTCTTGACACTAGGCATTTGCTTTGGATCCCATTGGGCTTATTACGAATTAGGATGGGGTGGTTGGTGGTTTTGGGATCCAGTGGAAAATGCCTCATTTATGCCTTGGCTAATGGGAACTGCGCTAATTCATTCTTTAGTCGTGACAGAGAAAAGAGGCGCCTTTAAACGCTGGACTGTATTACTTGCAATCAGTGCTTTTTCTTTATCTTTGTTAGGTACTTTTATTGTACGCTCAGGAGTACTTACATCAGTACACGCTTTTGCCTCTGATCCTAAACGCGGTATTTTTGTCTTGATATTTTTAGCTTTTGTTATTGGCGGGTCATTAACACTCTTTGCTTGGCGCGCTCCTAAGGTGGGTGATGGCGGTACCTTTAAACTTGTCTCACGAGAAACGTTTCTGTTAGTTAATAACGTATTGTTGGTGGTGGCTGCGGCCTCCGTACTATTAGGAACTATCTACCCAATGGTTGTTGATGCCATGAATATGGGGAAAATCTCGGTAGGGCCTCCTTACTTTGATTTGGTTTTTGTACCATTAATGTTACCGTTGCTATTGGTTTTACCTCTTGGAACAGCCTCTAATTGGAAGCGCGATAAAATCTGGCAATTGATTAAGGATTTACGCTGGGACTTCGTGATTGCATTGGTGGTGGGGGGAGTCACTCCAGTCTTAATGGGACAATTTCATCTCATGTCTGCTGTGGGTATTGCTGTGGCCGCTTGGATCATTCTTGCGGTAATCAAACAACTCTGGGCGTGGCGAAAAATGTCACAAATTCCTTCTTGGTTTTGGGGAATGCAACTTGCTCACTTTGGCTTAGCCTTATTTGTGATTGGTGTCACCATGGTTAAAAGCTATGAGTTAGAGCGCGATGTGAAAATGGGGCCTGGAGATACATTAACGGTTGACGGCACTACTTTTAGATTGGTAGGCATTGAGCAGGTGCCTGGACCTAATTACTCTGCTGTCAGAGGAACTGTCACCTACGCGAATAACGGTCAATTAGATGGTCAGCTTTTTCCAGAAAAACGCTCTTATTTTTCCTCCGCCATGCCCACCACAGAAGCTGCTATACATTCAAGCTTATCCCGTGATATTTATGTCTCTTTGGGACAACCATTGGGTGATGGCTCTTGGAGTATGAGAGTGTATGTCAAACCATTTGTTAATTGGATTTGGGGTGGATGCATCTTTATGGCCTTAGGGGGTATTCTGGCTGCCAGCGATAAACGCTATCGTATCCAGGCTAAACGGGAGAAAAAGATAGCATGAAAAAATCCATCAACTTTTGGTATGTGATTCCCTTATTGGTTTTTATTGGATTGGTGGCTTTCATGGGGTTAGGGTTACGCCATGATCCACATGAAGTTCCTTCTCCTTTAATTAACAAGAGCGCCCCTGACTTTACTTTACCGCAATTAGGGAAGAGTGAAACCTTTTCTCCGCATGATTTATTAGGGCAAGTATGGCTTCTAAATGTGTGGGCCTCTTGGTGTGTATCGTGCCGTGATGAGCATCCGATTTTATTAAAATTTGCTCGTGACTATTCCGTTCCTTTAATCGGCCTTGACTACAAAGACCGGCCGCAGGATGGTGAGGGTTGGGTGACGAATTATGGTAATCCTTATACTAAAATTGCTGTTGATTTAGATGGGCGTGTTGGTATTAATTATGGTGTGTATGGAGTACCAGAAACCTATGTAATCGATAAAAAAGGGGTGATTCGTTATAAGCAAATTGGCCCTATCACAGAGGATGCACTTAAAAACACCTTGTTACCTTTAATTAAAGAGCTACAACAATGAAAACACTAGGTACTCTTTTAATCGCGTTATTTATGTCAGTCTCTGTTTTGGCTAAAGAAGCAACCCCTGTTGCCCGTGACCCTGTTACTGAGGCACGTCTTATTGATTTATCAAAGGATATGCGTTGTTTGGTCTGCCAAAATGAATCACTCGCTGCCTCCGATGCCGATCTCGCGAAAGATTTACGTGATCAGATTCGTCAATTGATTAATCAAGGTAAAACAGATAAAGAAATAACCGACTATATGGTTCAACGATATGGTAATTTTATTCGTTATAAACCGCCTGTTGATGCCACTACCTATGCTCTTTGGTTTGGCCCGTTCCTATTGCTATTAGTGGGTATCGGAGTGTTGATTTCGGTAGTGCGAAAGCGTAATAGCCAATCAGAAGAAGCTCCTTTGTCAGCTCAACAACAACAACATGCCACAGAACTCTTACGTGAGTAATTTATGATTTCTTTTATTATTTCTGCTGCTGTTCTCATACTCGTTATTATTGCTGTTTTAGTCTGGGTAGCTCGTCGCCAAACCCAAGTTAATAATAATCAGCAAGCTCTTAATATAGCCGTGTACAAAGATCAATTGCTTGAATTACAGGCAGAACTTGATGCAGGGTCTATCTCTAAAGAAGATTTTGAGCAGGCCAATAGTGAAATACAACGACGTTTATTGGAAGATACCACTGACGAGTCTGCGGTGAAAGAAAACAAATCTGATCGTCGATGGGTGTGGGGTGCTGTAGTACTTATTCCAGTATTAAGTGTATCAATTTATATGTGGCGCGGGCACAAAGAAGTGTTTAATCCAGACAATACCACAATGTCTGACCAACAAATCAGTGCCATGGTTGAAGGGTTAGCGGCAAAGTTGGCTAAGAACCCCAATGACGCTAAAGGATGGGCCATGCTGGCTCACTCCTACATGACACTCAATCGTCCCATTGATGCAGTAAATGCTTTTGCTCATATTGAAAGCACCATGAAGGATGATCCTACTCTGATGGCAGATTATGCAGAAGCCTTGGTTGCAAGTGGTGTTGATAAAGGCTTTGTGCATGCGCAGGTATTGGTTGCCCAGGTGTTAAAACTTGAACCAGGGAATCCTAAAGGATTGTATTTACATGGTGGATTTTTGTTTGCACAAAATGATTATAAAGGTGCTGAGCAGAGTTGGAAAAAACTCATGCCGTTGATTGATCCCTCATCGTCTGATGCTAAGTTTGTTTTGGATAGTATTAATCAAGCGCGGATAAAACAACACTTAGCTGCCTTAACAATGAATGATTTTCAAGGGGAGGAGGGGCCGGTAACCACTCCCGAGACATTGGCTTCCTCTAAAGATTTGAAGGCGACTTCTCTGAGTGGTGATGTATCATTGGACCCTAAACTGAAAGCACAGTTAACTGGTCAAGAAATAGTCTTTATTTTTGCAAGAGCCACCAATGGACCGCGTATGCCTTTGGCTGTTCTTCGTGTACCAGTGTCTCAATTGCCTTATCATTTTGAACTCACTAAAAATATGGCTATGAGTCCTAATTTTAATTTGGCTACCGTAAGTGAAGTCACTGTAGAGGCAAAAATTAGTAAGTCAGGATCGGCTACCCCTTCTGCTGGAGATTTGTTCGGTAAGAGTCAGCCTGTGAAGCCAGGTAGCTCAGGGATTAAACTGATTATTAATCAAGTGGCTCAATAGTATTTTAAAACCAGTTAAGTGGGGTGTTGGATTGAACGCTCACAACAATGGAGAAAATAAAAAAGGGGCTTAAGCAAAGCCCCTTTTTATATGAATGGTTTTTAGTTAATTCATTTTGAGTGTTTTAGTGGTTTCTTCAACTTGTTTAGCTTGATCTAGAGCTGCCTTAGCTTCTGGTGGCATATAGTTTGAATCATGTTTTGCTAAGACTTCTGAAGCCACAAAGACGCCATTATTACCAAGCTTTCCTTCAGCCACGACTCCCCGTCCTTCCTTGAATAAATCAGGCAAAATACCGGTATAGCTGACTGGGAAATCTTTACGGGTATCAGTGACCACAAAATAAGAGATAACCCCTTCGTGTTTCAAAGAGCCTTGTTTCACTAATCCACCAATACGAAAGGCTTTGTCATGGGGTGCTTGGCCATCAGCAATTTGTGTTGGAGTATAAAAAAATACAAGATTACTGCGAAACGCTTTGACCACAAAGGTTGCTGCAACGGCAAGCACTAGCATGCCCCCAACAATAAATAGAATACGTTTTTGACGCGGTTTCACCACTGTCCTCCTTGACGTTTCACTTGACGTCTTATTTTTTGATTACGGGCATTGAGTACTATGGGTTCAATGATCATAGCAACGGCACAAATACCAAAACTCCCCCATACATAGAGACCATAACCACCCATATGAAAAAACTCTGACAGACTATTCCAATGCATTTTTCTTAACCCATTCACTAGCAATTTCACGTTCTAGAATAATACAACGTACACGTTTTAATACAATAGCTATGGTGTATCCCCAAAAAGCTAATGCCATAATTAACATACCCATTAGCATGGTATGCGCCATGGTAGGGGCTTTGGTCATGGAAACCGTGGCACCTTGATGGAGGGTATTCCACCAAATAACAGAAAAATAAATAATGGGAATATTAACGACTCCCACTAATGACAAGATTGCGCCAGCTTTATCACGACGACGTGGGTCGTCAATCGCTGAGGTCAGTGCAAGAAAGCCCAAATATAAGAAAAATAAAATTAATTGAGAGGTTAAGCGCGCATCCCACACCCACCAAGTCCCCCACATGGGCTTACCCCAGAGAGAACCAGTCACCAAAGAGAGAAAAGCAAACATAGCCCCAGTTGGTGCTAAGGCTTGAGTCATCATGCCGGATAAGCGAGTATTTAATATAAAACCGAGAGCTGACCAAAAGGCCATGACGCAATAAATAAACATGGACATCCAGCTTGCAGGAACATGAACAAAAATAATTCGGTATCCTTCGCCTTGCTGAAAGTCTGTGGGGGCCATAAAAAAACTAATCCATAGACCTACAGCCAGCAAAATAGCAGTAATAGCTGAAAAAAAAGGAATCAGCTTTCCTGCAAGTGGATAAAAACTAGCCGGTGAGGCGTATTTAAACCAATTAACCATCGACATTCTCTACTCCAAAGCAACCTTGAGGGCAATAGCGCTCACCCAAGGGGCAAAAAATAAAGCCAATAAATCTAGCGCTGCCAATAACCACAAGTATCCTGTCATATCAAGTCCAGCTCGATAGGCTTCCGCCGCTCCCGCTCCAAAAATGAGGACGGGAATATATAGAGGCAAAATGAGTAATGATAACAGTACTCCACCACCGCGTACGCCTAAAGTGAGAGCAGCACCAATGGCTCCAATTAGCGACAATACCGGGGTACCTAACACCAAGGTGAGCATTAATACACCAATGATTGGACCAGATAAATTAAATTGAATTCCAAGTAATGGGGTAATTAGTACAACAGGGAGCCCCGCTACAATCCAGTGTGCCATGATTTTACCAAGTACAATGAGTGTAAATGAGCGAGGAGAGAGGGAGAGTTGCTCTAATGTCCCGTCTTGATAATCATGGGCGAACAGACGTGGTAGACCTAAAAGCGTTGCTAAGAGGGCCCCAATCCATACCACTCCAGGGGCTATTTTACTCAGTAATTTAGGGTCTGGTCCCACACCAAGCGGCAATAGGTTGACCACAATCACAAAAAAGAACAGGGCAGTAAGAATTTCTGTTTTATGACGTAGCGCAAGAGTCAAATCACGACGCGCCATACAGTAAATGGTTGAGAACAAATTCATAGGCTCAATACAATTCCTTCAGCCATTTCCATGGGTTGATGACTGGTAACCAGTAATAATCCACCTTGAGATACATGGTTGTTCAACAAGTCATAGAGTGTATTGATAGCCTTTTTATCAAGAGCATTGAAGGGCTCATCTAAAATCCATAATGGACAGGATTTTAATAACAAACGGGATAATAAAACACGACGACGTTGTCCTGCTGACAAGACTCTGACAGGTAAGTCCTCACGTCCTGCTAATCCCCAAAAGGATAGAACACTTAAAATAGCGTCTTCCGTGGCAGGCTGGCCATCAATTTGGCTCATGAGCGTGAGGTTTTCTAAAGGGGTTAATTCTTCTTTTAATCCACTGGCATGACCAAGATACAAAAGATCTTTGTGAAAGCCATCCAGATCATCAGGGATATTGACTCCCCCCCAAGAAATACTACCTGATAGTGGCGAGCTTAGCCCGGCACACAGTCTTAATAAACTGGTTTTCCCGGCACCATTTTCGCCTGTAACGTGACACCATTGATGAGGCTCCAATTGAAAGGAAACATGCTCAAACAATAAACGCTCACCGCGCTGGCAACTAAGATCTTTCACTGACAAATTCATTTGGCTATTCTACAATAAAAACAGTGAATTCCCGAGCGATCCCTTTTTTATGAAAAAACAGCTGTCTATTTCTGGTATGACCTGTGCGTCCTGTGTGGCTCACGTGGAAGGGGCGCTTTTGCGGGTACCTGGGGTCAATCAAGCAGTGGTTAATCTGGCCACGGAAAGCGCTGAGGTGAGTGTCGTTGATGACAATGTGCCAGGCAATATAGAGGCAGAATTAGTGCGCGCTGTGGTGGCAGCAGGTTATGGCGCGCAACTTGCTAAAGAGGATATATTTGACCAAGAAAATGAACGCTTTGCTCTAGAGTTAGCTGCTGAGCGAGGCGAGCTAATGGGTAGTATTCTTCTCTCAACTCCATTGGTGCTGTCAATGCTGGTCTCTTTGTTTAATATCAACTGGATGTTACCTAATTGGATCGCCTTTTTGGTGGCAACGCCTGTTCAGTTTTATTATGGTAGGCGCTTTTTAAAAGGAGCTTGGCGTCAACTTAGTCATGGCTCCGCCAACATGGATGTACTAGTAAGTCTTGGTACGCTTGCGGCTTTTTGTCTAAGTACATATCAATGGCTGGTATTAGGTAGTCACGAAACTTATTTTGAAGCCAGCGCAGTGGTGATTACTTTGGTGTCTTTAGGTAAGTACTTAGAACATCGTGCAAGGCGGCGAGCCAGTGAAGCAATACGTTCTTTGCAATCCCTAAGACCCGAGATGTCTCGTCTAATTGATCCTGGTCGTCCAGTACGTTTTAATCGGCTTATTCCTACTCAATACCTCATGCCAGGTGACCGTATTCTCGTTCCAGCAGGAGAGCGTATTGGTAGTGATGGTGTGGTGGATGAAGGGCAAAGTGAAGTGGATGAGTCATTGATAACAGGGGAGAGTAACCCTGTTTTAAAACGTCAAGGAGATCAAGTTATAGCCGGTACGTTAAATGGCTTGGGGCGTTTGGTTATTACAGTGACCACTCCTGTAGGAGAGAGTGTATTAGCTAAAATTATTAGTAGAGTGATTGACGCTCAGGCTAATAAACCCCCTATTCAACGTTTGGTTGATCGTGTAAGTCAAGTATTTGTTCCAGTGGTACTGGTCATCGCACTGACCACATTAATACTTAACTTTTGGTACAGCAAAACGTGGGATTTGTCCTTAATAAGAGCAGTATCTGTTTTAGTTATTGCCTGTCCGTGTGCATTGGGCTTAGCCACACCGGTATCGATTATGGTAGGAACTGGACTGGCAGCGCAGAAGGGGATTCTTATTCGTGATGCCAGTGCCCTAGAGGAAACACACCGCATTGAACGTGTGGTATTTGATAAGACAGGAACCTTGACTGAAGGAGCTCCCCAGCTAGTTGATGTGACGGTAGTCCCTTCGTTCACTAAAGCACGGGCGCTAGCAATTAGTGCGGGGCTTCAGACGGGGGTGACCCATCCTTTGTCTCAAGCGGTACTTCATTATGCAGATAAAGAGGGGATTGTCGTATTGCCTTGTAAAGAGTCAACTGTGCTCGCAGGCAGTGGGGTAGAGGGAGTGATTGTTGATAAGGACGGACTAACAGAGCGTTATCGACTAATCAGCCTCTATCGCTTTAAGGAGTGGGGAGGAAGCCTACCTGAAGAACTCAATGATGGGTCTTATTCAGAGCGCACTCACGCTATCTATACGCAATCTGTTTTGGCTTTAGTGACGAATGACAATCAACTTATTGCCTTAGCTCTATTTCTTTTTACAGATCCTATTCGTCCTGAAGCCCGGGATGCGATTCAGCAATTACTAAGTCAATCATTAAGTATTAGTATGCTCTCGGGAGATCATTACCAGTCGGCCTGGCATGTTGCTAAACAATTAGGCATTACTGATGTAAAGGCCGAACTCACTCCTGAGTTAAAGCTCAATGCACTAAAAGAGTGGCAACAACATCAACATATTGTGGCTATGGTGGGTGACGGCATTAATGATGCTCCCGCACTAGCTCAAGCTAACGTGGGGATAGCCATGGGTTCTGGGACTGATGTAGCTAATTCTGCAGCCTCAGTGACGCTACTGCGTCCCGATTTACGTTTGGTGGCAGAAGCCATACATTTATCCCGAGCCACTTGGAGAACGATTCAACAAAATCTTTTTTGGGCATTTTTTTATAACGTTATTGGTATTCCATTGGCTGCTATGGGCTATTTGAGCCCAGTTCTCGCGGGCTTCGCCATGGCCTTCTCCTCCGTCACTGTGGTGACGAATGCACTATTATTGCGCCGCAAATAGACAAACACGCTGTATTCGCACTATTCTGAGACATAGTCTAAAAATAATAAGGTCATAACAACGCCTCAATGGCGTTGTTGAGTAATAGCTGTTTGTTGTGG
This sequence comes from Pseudomonadota bacterium, assembly GCA_021811145.1. Classification (GTDB taxonomy): domain Bacteria; phylum Pseudomonadota; class Gammaproteobacteria; order Burkholderiales; family Ferrovaceae; genus PN-J185. The sequence continues at coordinate 7,530 of JAJZPN010000026.1, read as the reverse complement.
CACGAGAGTTGCTTTATTCAAGTTGTACTTCATTTTTAGTGAATAAGGAGAAATGATCCATGAGCACAGTAGCTAGTTACACTTCAGAGTCCCTTGCCGATCCTCTAACTGGCCGTACCCGTTGGATACAATTGATATTAGGGATTGTTTGTATGATGGCCATTGCCAGCCCTCAATATACATGGACTTTATTTACCAAGCCCTTAATGACTAGTATTGGGGCAAAGTTATCGGAAATCCAAATTACTTTCTCCATATTGATTGTGATTCAAACTTTTTTCTCGCCTTTGCAAGGCTACTTTGTTGACCGCTTTGGACCACGTTTTTTGATTACCATTGGCACAGTATTAAGTGGCTTAAGTTGGGTATTGGCCTCTTATGTTTCAACGCTAACAGGGCTTTATTTAACCTATGGATTAATTGGCGGGGTGGGGACAGGGATTGTCTATATCGGTATCATCGCTCAGATGGTTAAATGGTTTCCTGATCGACGCGGTTTTGCGGTGGGAATGGTTGCAGCAGGCTATGGTTTTGGTGCTTTCTTAACCACCTTTCCAGTGGCCTACGGCATTAGTCATTATGGTTATCAGTCCACTTTAATTATTTATGGTTTGATTTTTGCGTTAATCGGTGCGGTTGCTGCACAAGGCTTAAAACAACCCGATTACTCAACCGATCGATCCGTTACCAGTGAAGTGGCGAGTCACGAGCAAGGGGTGGGAGCTAATATCATGTTAAAAACCCCGCTCTTTTGGCTGATGTTTATCATGATGACCATGCTCTCCACCTCAGGGTTAATGGTAATCTCTCAAACTGCAGCAATTGCTAGAGATTTTGGTGTGGCTAATGTGTTGGTCATGGGGATGGCTGCATTGCCGTTAGCGTTATCGGTGGATCGAATAACCAATGGATTAACCCGTCCATTTTTTGGTTGGCTATCAGATCGTATCGGTCGTGAAAACACCATGTTTATCGCATTTTTAATGGAAGGTCTAGCTATGTTGGCTTGGTTACAGTTTCGCGATGACCCGCTGTTATTTGTGCTATTAACTGGTATAGTTTTTTTTGGTTGGGGCGAGATTTTTTCTTTATTTCCCTCTACACTAACAGATTCATTTGGTGAGAAATACGCCAGCAGTAATTATGGATTGTTATACATGGCGCAAGGGGTCGGTTCTATTTTAGGCGGTCCCATGGCAGCTCAATTACATGAGGCAACGCACAGTTGGTTGCCAGTATTTGCAGTGGTAATCACTTTGGATATTGTGGCAGCTTTATTGGCCTTGTTTGTATTGAAGCCTTTGCGTCGTAAGGTACGTTATTATTAAGGAAAAGGTATGCTCAATACAGTTTATGGCACACAGGGAATGGTTACCGCTCCCCATTCTCTTGCATCACAGGCAGGGCTTGCAGTATTAAGACAAGGTGGTAATGCTATTGAAGCAATGGTGGCGGCAGCCTCCACTATCGCGGTGGTCTATCCACATATGAATAGCATCGGTGGTGATGGTTTTTGGGTGATTGTTCCTCCTGATGGAGAACCTATTGCCATACGTGCCTGTGGTGGCGCTGCTGAAAAAGCCACCATTGAAGCGTATACCAGCCAAGGTTTAAAATCGATTCCCTTTCGTGGTCCTTGGGCAGCCAATACGGTGGCAGGGACTGTTGGTGGCTGGAAAAGCGCTTTAGATGTGAGCCAATCACGTGGCGGTAAATTACCTTTATCCGTTCTCCTTAAGGATGCTATTGCCTATGCTAAAGAAGGTATTCCCGTCACGCCCAGCCAATCTCTGTTAACAGCTAAAAAATTACCAGAACTGATTGATCAACCAGGATTTGCAGAGACTTTTTTAAAGAACCGTCAATCCTATGCGGTTGGTGATAAATTCTGCCAACCTAAATTAGCTCGTACTCTTGAGCGCTTGGTGGCTGAGGGGTTAGATAGTTTTTATCGTGGCCCATTGGCTGAGGATATTGCTAAGGACTTGGCAGCAATTGGTTCCCCCGTTTCTCTTGCAGATTTACAGCGCTATGAAGCTCCTTGTGTTAAACCGTTGTATTTAGATTCGCAATGGGGTTCAATCTACAACATGACACTCCCCACGCAAGGTGCTGTGTCGCTGGCTATCTTAGGCATTGCTGAGCGTTTTGGTTGGCAGGGTATAGAAGAAGAGAGCGCGGATTATGTTCATCTTCTGGTGGAATCCACTAAACAAGCGTTCAAGTTAAGAGATCGTTTTGTGACTGACCCTGAGACAGCCCCGATTGAGCCGCAACGTATTTTAAGTGAAGACCATTTATCTGCCGGAGCTGATGCTATTCAATTAAGTCAAGCACTTGCTTGGGGACAAGGTAAGGGCCCGGCTGATACAGTATGGTTAGGGGCAATTGATCACACAGGTTTGGCCGTTTCATTTATTCAGAGTATTTATCACGAATATGGTAGCGGTTGTGTATTACCTACGACAGGGCTTAATTGGCAGAACAGAGGGGCTTCTTTCAGTCTCAACAAGGATCATTTACTTGCTTTAGCGCCCTTTAAAAAACCTTTTCATACTTTGAACCCAGCGGCAGCTAAATTAAAAGATGGACGAGTTATGGTTTATGGCACCATGGGTGGGGATGGACAACCACAAACTCAAGCAGCAGTGTTTACCCGTCATGTGGTATTTGGTCAACCCTTGCAACAGGCAGTGACTGCACCTCGCTGGTTACTTGGTCGTACCTGGGGACAAACCTCGGATACATTAAAACTTGAGTCTCGCTTTTCCGCTGATATTGTTAATGAGTTAAAGCGTCGTGGTCATGATGTTGAATTATTAAATGACTTTGATGAAACTGTTGGGCATGCCGGAGCCGTTGTTCGTCATCCTAACGGTTTATTTGAAGGTGCAAGTGACCCTCGTTCTAATGGGGTTGTGGCCTCTTTTTAACATAATCACATAACACTCCCCTGCAACGCCTCGTGATGTTTTAGCGAGGCGTTTTAGTTTAGTAGATAGGTTAATTGTGTTATTGAGGGAATGAGAATCATCATGACAAGAGAAGGGAGAAAGCATCCTAATAGAGGCATTAAAAGTTTTAAGTTTAGGGTAGCAGTAAGTTGTTGGATATGTTGTTCTCGTTCGCGGTGATGTTGTTCTATTTCATCAAGTAAGCCTTTTTCTAATTCATGACCAAAACGATATTGGCTTTTTAATAAAATAACCAATCTTTCCAGCCCAATATGAGGATTACGTTGTAATAGTGTATCTAATACGTGATCCAAGTTGAGACCGGAGTGTGATTGGTGTGAGGCAATCATCCATTCACGTTGTAATACATAACGTTTATCTAAAAAGTGACTTAATCGGTCAATACTCTGTTGAATAGAGAGTCCTGCGCCATTACACAACAGTAATCCTTCTAAAGTAGTTGGTAGACTATGATTAATTTGACGCTGATATAGGTCTTTACGACTGGCTAATAAATTAAGTAAAAATAATGGACTGAATACAAGAAAAATATAGCACCATTCAATATAGCTATTTCTTTTAATGCATATATTAATTCCACCTATAACGAGTAAGATAATAAAGAGAGTGGCATATTGCTTCACGCCACGTTGAACTTTCTCTTGTGATAGGTTATTTACCCAACCTCTTTGATATAAAGAGAGAGCAAGGCTACTGGTAAGTGTTTTTTTGGATAATAGTTGATAAACGAGTTGATAATTAGTCATCATCACCGGCCTTAATATTGGTTAAATATCTTGTCCACACCACACCCGACAACCACAGTAACAATGTGGCAATAAAAAGACTTAATCCTAAATGGCTATGCAATGCCTTAAGCCATAAATCTTGATGTAAATACCAAGTGAGTAGAGCAATTAAGGGAGTGAGCAGTGAGAGAATAACACCGGATGCACGAGCCTCTTTAGTAGACTGTTCAATATGAATTTGAATTTGTTGATATTGTCTTAATTGATGTGTCCATTTTTGTAGCAAATGAATAATATCCCCTCCAGTGGTTTCATGGAGCTCAACGATAAAAATAAAACGTTTAAGGAGAGGGTCGTGAAGAGTATCTTGCCATCGACAAAGAGCGTTAACGAAAGACAAACCTAAGGTCATATCTTGTAAAAGTTGTTCAACTCCCTTTTTTTGTAGTCCATCAATATGTGGAGAAACGCTTTCACATGCTTGTCGTAGCGTAAGTCCACTTTTTAAAGAAAAACCAATTAGATCAAAAAAACGACACCACTCCTCAATTGGTATAGTAGAAGAACGACGATGAAAGAGTTTGGTATGCAGAGATTGAGAATTATTTTTATAGTTGACCGTGTCCAGAGTAAAACTGGGCAAACTAACAATAGATACATCCCCACCTTGAGATATATGACGCTTAAATAGAACTAGCCCTGTTACCAGGCAAAATATAACATTAATAAAAAAGAGAACTGATAAGAATGTCATAAAACAATTGATTGTTTTTTAGGGTGATATTTTGAATGCTGTTGTTTGTTGATAAATCGATCGCCATCAAAATAAAAAAGACACACTAAAGGGGCATGTCTTTTGGGTTGTATTTCATGAATAGACATGACTCTTCGTCTCCCTTGTTTATCACGCTCAAGATGAATAATGACATCTAGAGTATGAATTAGCTGTTGGTGAAGATTATGGAGGTGCGTGCCTTGGTGGCTTTCAATCAATTGTTGAAGTCGAATAAGAGCATGTTCTGCACTATTAGCATGAATGGTAGTCATAGAGCCTGGATGTCCTGTATTCATAGCTTGCATTAAATCCCATGCCTCTCGACCTCGTAATTCTCCAAATAAGATCCGATTGGGCCTCATGCGTAGGGCATTTCTTAGTAGTTGTTCACCGGTGACTTCTCCTGATCCCTCCATATTAGCGGGCCGCGTTTCAAGACTAACGACATGGGGATGGTGAATATTAAGCTCCGCTGCATCTTCAATGGTTATCAATCGTTCTAGCGGATCAATGTGTGAAGCAAGAATATTAAGTAAAGTGGTTTTTCCTGACCCCGTTCCTCCACTAATTAAAATATTAGCTCCCAACTGTACATAGTCATAACATACCTTAGCCATTATGGAGGTTAATGTATCGTGTTCAACTAATGTGTCAAAATTCATTGCCCATTGTTGGTTAAATCGGCGAATAGATAGAATGGGTCCGTGTAGGGCTAGGGGTGGAATAATTGCATTGAGTCTTGATCCATCTTTAAGTCGCGCATCGACCATAGGATGACTCTCATCTAACCGTCGACCAAGAGGAGAAATGATTTTATCAATGGTATGCTTTACATGTTGTTCATTATCAAATGTATCTGGATGAAGGCTTAACAGGCCCTGCCTTTCAACATAAATTTGTTTAGGCCCGTTGACTAATATATCGCTGATAGAAGAATCCTGTAGCAGTGTTTCAAGTGGACCTAAACCTAATATCTCATTCTCAAGCTGTTCAATAAGATAATTGTTATGTTCTTTTGATAGGCTAGGTGAGTACTGTGTTAATGAGTCTTTGATCCATCCTTTTAATACAAAACGTTTGTTCTCTTCCGGTAAGGATGCCAATTGAAGCATACGAGGGTGATCAATAATACGTTGGTGGAGATGTTGGCGCAGTTGAATAAGATCCATATTGATATCCTTAATAAAATCCACCTGCAGCTTCAAGGGGACGAATGAGTGTTAATTGATTCATAACAAAATTAAAATTAAGTCCGAATAAAGCAAAGGGGGAGTTTAAGTTTTGACAGGGAGTAATAGCGCCTTGGCATAGCTGCAACATAACACTACGGATACAAAAAGTATTATTTAACTGGCAATTGGTTTCGTTGTTGCTAGGGGAAAAGTTGGCGGGTAGGGAAACCGTTTCTCCTATTGTGTTAATAAAGTTGATATGTAAGTTATTGCTATTTAGTAATGTACTGTTAAATAATAGATTTTGTCCTATGCTATTAGTCGTTAATGTATTTAGTAGTTGTTGAGGTGATACGATTTGAGTGCTTTCTAAACGCGTTGCTCGCCATAAAACCCATTGACTCATTGAGCTGTCCCATGAAACAAGCAATACCTCTAAATAGAAAAAAATAATTAGTAAATAAATAGGGAGAATTAAGGCAAACTCAACTATTACGCCACCTTCTTCTGATGATGTGTTAGCCATGACGAACCCAATTAGAGATACCTTGTATCACTTCAGCGCCACTTAATGTACCTTGGATAGTCACCTCAATATAAGTGGGTGGCGTATTATTGGTCACCATGCAGTTAGTGGTTGCAAATAATTGTCCCAGAGCGTTATAGCAGTTCACGCCATACTGAAGTGTGAGAAAGGATGATAATGTACTGTTATAGCTATTCATAGTGGTGAGAGTGGATAGATTGCTTGGCCATTGACTAGCTGAACTAAGAGAGAGTGAGCGGGCAATGAGTTCTGCTTTACTATTTAGTTGAAAGCGGTAGCATTCTAAAATGATGCTATGTACAGTAAGCCAGAGTGGCAATAAAAAAAAGGGTAAAACCATAATCATTTCAATAGTCGCACCCCCTCGTTGATGTTTTGTCATTGAGTTAGTCTCGATGAAAAGGGGCTAATCCATCCTGCAACAGCTAAAGAGTGAATCAGCGTTCCTGGATGAAGTGATAATGAGTTATCAAGAATAGATAAAATAATACTTCCTTGCTGATTACCACTATCAACGGCTACATAAATTAAGCCTTGTGGATTAGTAACGGCAATTGTTGCAGGAACAAAAGTACAATTAAGTTGTTGTTGATTAATCACACCATCAAGCGTACTAGATAGGTGAGGGCAGTGACCAAAGCTGATACGTACTTGAGATAAATCGATGGGTGAGTTGAGATGACTATGTTGTAAAACAGTATCAATAATATTAATGGATCGTGTGAAACTTGTATTGGTTTGATCTAGTTCCATAGCTCCTGCTAGGGTAGCATCATCTATTGCTCGATCAAGATCCATTCTTTGTTTGGTAATTTGGCCAATAAACAGCACCATTACAGTTAAGCTTATAGATATAGGTAAGATAATGAGCGTCAAAATACTAATACTGCCATGTTGTAATGAGTGATGATTGTTTTTCAAGGTATGACTCCACGGATGATCTCTATTGGGGTGGGTCTGACTGGTATTGCTTTATGATGAGAAGGATGCAAAAGTAGTTGTAACTGCCAATCTGAGTGGTTAATAGGCAATAGTGTTAATTGTTGTGCTGAGAGCTTAATTGTTAAGTAAATAGTATGTGTTGTGGTATCTATATGTAGATGTTGTATTTCTACATTGGTAATAAGGTGACTTAGTTGAGTATTATTTTTTTGTCGATACCATAAATCTATTCTATCCCCTTGCATAACTATATCGGTATCAATCTCTCCTACGTTAATAGTTAAGGTGACTAATCTTGTTTGATGAATTTGATTCTCTATAGAGGTTGATCGGTTTTTTATATTATTAGGGACAATTGGTAACCCTTGATTTACAGGCTCTGTAATGGTTT
>JAJZPN010000025.1 GCA_021811145.1 Pseudomonadota bacterium | reverse complement strand
TACTTCAATAATCATAATATTCTCCGCTTATTTCAGGCAGTAATTGTTAATGCTGCATCAATCAACGCTTTTTGTTGTTCGTTATGTTTAGCTAAATAACCTACTGCAGGTGAAGCTGAAGAAGGTCTTAAAGCATAAGACAGTTTTTGATGTTTTAATAAATGTCTATTTAAATAATGTTGGATTCTATGCCACGCACCTTGGTTACCAGGTTCTTCTTGTGCCCAAATAACGGATTTGGCATGACTGTATTTTTTAATTTCTTCAGCAAATTCGTTATGAGGGAAGGGATAAAGTTGTTCTAAACGTATGATGGCGATATTTTCAATACCACGAGCTTTTCTCTCAGCCACTAAATCATAATAAACTTTCCCACTACAGACTACTAAACGCTCTACTTTGTCAGCCTTTAACTTTTCAACTTCAGATATAACAGGTTTAAATCCACCAACGGATAGTTCTTTTAATTCAGATGTTGCTTCTTTACGACGTAAAAGGCTTTTCGGTGTAATAACAACGAGAGGTTTTCTCATTGGTCTTACCATTTGTCTTCTTAATAAGTGAAAAACTTGAGCAGGTGTACTTGGTACGCAAACCTGAATATTGTATTCAGCACATAGTTGAAGATATCTTTCTAAACGTGCAGAAGAGTGTTCAGGCCCCTGCCCCTCATAACCGTGAGGAAGTAAAAGTGTTAAACCACATAATCTGCCCCACTTACTTTCACCAGAACTTATAAACTGATCAATGACTACCTGGGCGCCGTTTGCAAAATCGCCAAATTGCGCTTCCCAAATGATTAATTGCCTGGGTTCAGTAGTAGCATATCCATATTCAAACCCTAACACTGCTTCCTCAGATAAAATTGAATCAATAACTGTAAAAGATGGTTGATTATCTTTTATATGCTGCAGTGGAACATAAATACCCGAATCCCAGCTTTGTCTATTTTGATCATGTATCACTGCATGACGATGAGAGAAAGTCCCCCTTCCACAATCTTGACCTGACAGACGAATTCCAAACCCTTCATCTAATAATGATGCATAGGCCAATATTTCACCCATCCCCCAGTCAAGGGGTAAATCACCGTTACCCATTAGTTTTCTATTATCAAAAACACGTTGAACGGTTGGATGTAACTTGTATTCAGATGGGATAGTTGTCACCTTCTCACTGAGTCTTTTTAATACCTTAAGTGGTAAGGCGGTTGATGCATTAGCACGCCAATCTGATTGATTATAAATACCCCAATTTGCTGTGAAAGGGCTTTGATATCCATGAATTACTGTCTGATCTAGTAACACACCTGCATCAAGGGCGTCACGATATGCTTGTACATATTTATCTCCATCACCTTTAGCAATTACATCGTGATTCTCTAATAAATCTGCATATAATTTTCTAGTAGTTGGTCTTGAGTTAATTTTTTTATACATCCATGGCTGAGTAACCATCGGCTCATCTTGTTCGTTATGGCCTAATCGTCTATAACAGACCAAATCAATAACCACATCAGAATGGAATGTATTTCTAAAATCAAGCGCAACTTGAGCTACTAATAAAACACTTTCAGGATCATCACCGTTAACATGGAATACAGGAGCCTCTATCATTTTAGCTATATCTGTACAGTATGTTGTTGAACGGGTATCACGTGGATCAGAAGTAGTAAATCCAATTTGATTATTAACAACAATGTGTAATGTCCCACCTGTTGCATACCCTCTTGTTTTTGAGAGAGCCATGGTTTCCATAACCACACCCTGCCCTGCAAACGCTGAATCTCCGTGTATGAGTACAGGTAAAACCTGATCACCAAGCGTATCATTTCGTCTGTCTTGTCGGGCTCTAACTGAACCTTCAACTACAGGATTAACAATTTCTAAATGAGAAGGATTAAAGGCTAGTGTTAAATGTACAGGACCACCTGATGTCTTTATATCAGATGAAAAACCTTGGTGATATTTAACATCACCAGAACTCAATTCTGAAGAGTGTTTACCCTCAAACTCTGAAAACAAATCTCTCGGCATCTTCCCGAGGCAATTAACGAGTACATTTAACCGACCTCTATGAGCCATGCCAACAACAATTTCTTTAGTACCCGAAGCTCCTGCTCGTTGTATGGTTTCATTAACGATAGGTATTAAGGATTCACCACCTTCTAGAGAAAAACGTTTTTGACCTACATAACGGGTATGTAGATATCTTTCTAAAGTTTCGGCCGCAGTAATATGTTGTAATAAGCTTCTTTTATCATCAGGGTTTAAGGTTATTTTCGATCTAGATCCTTCAAAACGACTTTGTATCCAGCGTTTTTGTTCAGTACTTGTTAAGTACATATATTCAACACCAATGTGACCACAATAAGTCTCTTTAAGTGCTTGAATAATGTTTCTTAAAGTAGCACGAGCTGGACCAACCAATGATCCCGTATCAAACTCTGTATCAAGATCGGTATCATCTAAACCAAAATGCTTATAATCTAGTTCCGTAACAGTTTCAGGCGCATGTCTCTGTAAAGGATCTAAATCAGCAATTCGATTACCTAAAAAACGATAAGCGTTTATTAATTGTAACACTCCAACTTGTTTTGGGTTTTGGCCTTGCGTTGAGACTACAGTCGGAACTTTATGTTTTGCATAAAGCGCAAATTGTTCAATAATTTCACTGTGATTAACGTCTTTCGACTTTGTGTTCGATAATTTTTGTAATTCATCAAAATAGTTACGCCAATCTGGGTCTACGTTATCCGGATTCTCTAAATAATGTTCATATTGTTCTTCAATAAAAGGGGCATTAGAACCAAACAGATATGAGCTTTTAAGATCATCCTTAAACATAATTTTTCCTCGATACGTTAACCAGTGTTTTTATTATTAACCACGTTTTGAAACAGGTACCCAATCCCTTTTCGTTTGACCAATATAGAGCTGTCTTGGGCGTCCGATTTTCTGTTCCGGATCAGAAATCATTTCATTCCACTGAGAAATCCAACCTACTGTTCTACCTAAGGCAAATACTGCAGTGAACATACTTACAGGAATACCTAGCGCTCTTAAGACAATCCCAGAATAAAAATCAACATTAGGATAGAGTTTTTTAGAAATAAAATATTCATCTTCAAGAGCAATACGCTCTAACTCAAGTGCCAATTTAAACATTGGATCGTCATGTAAACCTAATTCATTAAGAACTTCATGACAGGTTTTACGCATTACACCTGCGCGTGGATCCATGTTTTTATAAACACGATGACCAAATCCCATAAGTCTAAAGGAATCATTTTTATCTTTAGCACGGGCAATATATTTACCGACCTGAGAGACATCACCTATTTCAGCTAATTGTTTTAATACAGCTTCATTCGCACCACCGTGAGCAGGCCCCCATAGCGCAGCGATTCCGGCAGCAATACATGCAAATGGATTAGCACCACTTGAACCAGCCAACCTAACAGTTGAAGTTGATGCATTTTGTTCATGATCAGCATGTAAAGTAAGAATTCGATCAAAAGCTTTTACTAGTACTGGATTAGGAACATATTCCTCACAGGGAGTCGCAAACATCATATGCAGAAAATTAGCTGCGTAACTAAGATCATTTCTTGGGTACATGAAGGGTAAGCCAGTGTTGTAGCGATAACACATTGCAGCAATAGTGGGCACTTTAGCTAATAAACGTGTGGCTGAAATAGCTCTATGTTCTGCATTAGTTATATTCAACGAGTCATGATAAAAGGCAGATAAAGCACCAACTACACCCACCATCACTGCCATTGGGTGTGCATCACGTCTAAATCCCTTAAAAAAATTAGTTAACTGATCATGTACCATCGTATGTTGTCTGATATTTTGCTCAAAATCCATACGTTGTTTTTGATTAGGTAATTCGCCATTTAACAATAAATAGCAAACTTCCATAAAATCTGATTGTTCAGCTAATTGTTCAATAGGATAACCACGATAGTAAAGAAGACCTTGGTCTCCATCTATATATGTAATCTCTGACTTACAGCTTGCAGTCGCTAAGAAACCAGGATCATAAGTAAACATCCCAGTTTGACCTAAACCACGGATATCAATAACGTCAGGACCAATTGAGCCAGAATAAATGGGTAACTCTACTGTTGTGCCATCTGGTGTTGTTAACTTTGCGCTTTTATTGCTATCCATGATTTACTCCCTACACTAAATATAAAATATAAAACTTAAGAATTTCTTATCTTGTTCATTAAAGCGATTTCGAGAATGTCTTGTGGATCTTTTCGTCCCATGGCCATATCTAAAAAATCATTATCTGGAAGTTGTAAAAAACCATCATAAACTAGAATCTCATCTTCAGATAATGAATCAAGATGTTTCGATAAAAACCGTTCTAGAATTAAATCCATCTCGAGTAAACCTCGTCTACTACGCCAGATGATTCTTTCCTTTCTATTTTTATCTAGTTGCATGGTTTAAACAGATCTTTTGAGTAAGGCATCCTTAATCTTGCCAATGGCTTTGGTTGGATTCAACCCCTTTGGGCATACATCCACACAATTCATAATCGTATGACAACGGAATAAACGATAAGGATCTTCTAGATTATCAAGCCTTTCATTGGTTGCTTCGTCACGCGTGTCAGCAATAAAACGATATGCCTGGAGCAGTCCTGCAGGCCCAACAAACTTGTCAGGATTCCACCAAAAAGAGGGACATGAAGTGCTGCAACAAGCACAAAGAACACACTCATATAATCCATTTAGCTCTTCTCGGTCTTCAGGTGACTGAAGTCTTTCCTTTTGAGGAGGAGGATTGTCATTGATTAAATAAGGTTTTACAGAATGATATTGTTTAAAGAACTGTCCCATATCCACAATTAAATCACGGATTACAGGCAAACCTGGCAAAGGACGTAACACTACTGGCTCTTTTAAATCCTTTAAGGGTGTAATACAAGCCAGACCATTTTTTCCATTGATATTCATGCCATCAGAACCACAGACGCCCTCGCGACAGGATTTTCTGAGGGCCAGACTATCGTCTAAGGCCTTAATTTTTAATATTGCATCAAGTAGCATCCTATCAGTTGGTGCCAACTCGATATCGTAATCTTGCATATATGGTTTTTCATCAACTTCTGGATTAAAACGGTAAATACTGAATTTCATTGTTTACTCCAAATCAATAGACTCTGACTTTTGGTTCAAATGATTCAACTGTAAGTGGTTTTAAATTCACAGGTTTATAATCCATTCGGTTACCCTCTTGGTACCATAAGCTGTGTTTTAACCAGTTCTTGTCATCTCGCTCTTTAAAATCATCTCTCGCATGAGCACCACGACTTTCCTTACGTGCTTCTGCAGACACCAGCGTAGCCTCAGCAACAACGATAAGGTTTTCAAGTTCAAGGGCTTCAATACGTGCCGTATTGAATACTTTACTTTTATCTTTAACATGGGTGCGTTTTACACGTTCAGCAACTTCTTTAATCTTTTCAACGCCCTCAGACAAAAGTTGCTCAGTGCGGAATACACCAGCATGGTTTTGTACGGTACGACGTAATTCTTGACCGACTTCATGAACACTTTCACCACTTGACGAGCTATCAAGTCTAGCTAATCTAGATAATGAAAAGTCACCTGCATCTTTTGGTAAATCACGATGTTGTGGATTGGTTTTTAGCCATTCAACTAAATGATCACCAGCAGCTTTCCCAAACACTAATAAATCAAGTAACGAATTTGTACCTAAGCGGTTTGCACCATGAACTGATACGCATGCACACTCACCTATGGCATATAAGCCTGGCACAATAGAGTTCGGATTACCATTTTTAGGCACAACAACTTGTCCGTAATAATTGGTAGGAATACCTCCCATTTGATAATGGCAGGTTGGCACAACCGGAATAGGTTCTTTAATAGGATCTACGTGTGCAAATTTAATGGCAATTTCACGTATACCTGGCAAACGCTTATTAATTACATCAGGACCAAGATGATCAAGCTTCAATAAAACATGGTCTTTATCAGGCCCAACACCGCGCCCTTCTTTAATTTCCTGATCCATGGCGCGGGAGACAACATCTCGACTGGCCAAGTCCTTCATCGTTGGTGCGTAGCGTTCCATAAAGCGCTCACCCTGAGAGTTAAGAAGTATCCCCCCTTCTCCTCTCACACCTTCTGTAATCAAAACACCTGCACCAGCCACACCGGTTGGATGAAACTGCCAAAACTCCATATCCTCTAGTGGAATTCCAGCTCTAGCAGCCATACCCATACCATCACCAGTGTTAATGTAAGCATTGGTACTTGAACGATAAATCCGCCCGGCGCCACCAGTCGCTAAAACAACGGCTTTTGATTGAAACAACATCACTTGCCCAGTTTCCATCTCCATTGCAACCAGTCCAACAACGGCACCTTCATAATCTCTAATTAAATCTAGAGCCATCCATTCAACAAAAAACTGACAACGTGCTCTTACATTACGCTGATATAAGGTATGTAACATAGCATGTCCGGTTCTATCTGCAGCGGCACAAGCACGTTGGACAGGTTTCTCTCCAAAGTTTTGTGAATGACCACCAAAAGGACGTTGGTAAATAGTTCCGTCAGGATTTCTATCAAAAGGCATACCAAAGTGTTCAAGTTCATAAACAACTTCAGTTGCTTTACGACACATGAATTCAATGGCGTCTTGATCACCTAAATAGTCAGACCCTTTAATGGTGTCGTACATATGCCAAAGCCAGTTGTCTTCCTGCATATTTCCAAGCGAGGCACCAATCCCCCCCTGTGCTGCAACTGTATGAGATCTGGTTGGAAAAACTTTTGAGAAAACAGCAACACGATGATCCGCTTCAGCAAGTTGTAGCGCTGCCCGTAAACCTGAGCCACCACCACCAACAATTAATGTATCAAAGATTTGTTTATTTAAAGCCATTCATTAACTCCAAAGAATTAGTAATGCCCAAATACCGTAGCCAGATAAGGCAATGATGACACTTACTTGTAATAAAAAACGTAAGGAAGTTGGTTTGATATAGTCCATAAATATGTCACGAATACCAATCCACGCATGTAATAAAAGAGAAATAAAAAATAATAGAGTTGTTATCTTTACAAAACGATTAGAAAATATCTGATGTAAATCTTGATAACTGAACTTATTATTAATTAATGCTGTTAAGCAAAATACAATTGTATACAGAGCCATAACAACAGCGCTTACACGCTGTATTACCCAGTCTTTTAAACCGTAATGTGCTCCAACTATCACTCGTTTTACCATAATTTAACTCCAATCAAAATGGTAAGAATAATGCTTACAGCCAAAACAACCATACTGGATAAACGTGCTCCAGCCAGTTCAATACCTATATGCATATCTAATAATAAATAACGAATACCCGCACAAAAGTGATGTAAAAAGGACCATAAGATCGTTAGAAGCACTAATTTGATTAAAAAATTATCGTAAAGGGTTTGGATAATCTGAAAATCAGATGGATTACCCATTACAGACTGTAGTGTAAAGAGCAATAGTGGGATTCCAATTAAAAATAATAATGCCCCACTTATACGGTGTAATATTGAAACAATGCCTGGTACAGGTAACTTAATAGTTGTTAAATCAAGGTTTTTCGGTCTTTTTTTTGTCATTACACTCATCGCTATCCTCTCAACTCATTTCTGTCACATAAGAAAACTGGTCGGTATGACACAATCCCCTTCTCCATTCTACTGGACGGTCGCCATATGTGAAAGCCACTCGATCAACTTGTAGCAGAGGATAACCCTCTGATACGTTCAATAATTTGGCCACATCAGAAGAAGCCGATACGGCTTTAATATGTTCTTCCGCCCTGATCATAGCAATACCGAATCTCGTCTCAAAAAAACTATATAAAGAGCCAGAATAACTTTTTACCATATTTTCATCCAAGCCTTTAAAATACGTGGCAGGGACATGAATCTCATCATAAACTTGTGGTAAATCTTGATAACTTAATAATCTTTTAATGCAATAGATGCCTGCACCGGCCCTAAGTTCAAGTAAGTTGGCAGAAATTTCTGGGGCTTTTTCTCGAGTTACAGAAATAAATTGGCTAGTTGGATATTCTATTTGACCATCGTCACGGTTGATTCGTAAAAAGCGTGTAGAAGATCTTTCGGTAGTATGGCTGGCAACGTACGTGCCTTTACCTTGACGGCGAATTAAGATATTTTCGGCAGCAAGTTCATCAATTGCTTTTCTCACCGTACCTTGACTGACTTTATATCTGCTAGCCAAATCCATTTCACTAGGTATAGCGTCGCCAGGCTTCCATTCTCCTGCAATTAAGCTTTGTGTAATGAGTATTTTTATTTGATCGTATAGTGGTCTATAAC
Organism: Pseudomonadota bacterium; assembly: GCA_021811145.1. Lineage (GTDB taxonomy): Bacteria > Pseudomonadota > Gammaproteobacteria > Burkholderiales > Ferrovaceae > PN-J185. The sequence continues at coordinate 12,850 of JAJZPN010000025.1, read as the reverse complement.
TCGGTGATACCAGACTATTCATAACATCTCCTCTGTTACTTTTTCAATATAACATGCCTGAGTAGCCTTTGCTAGTAAAATATATCTTATATAAGATATATATTAATTGACATACAAAACTGTTTTACATTAATATAAAGTATAAAAAAAATCCATCATTTTTTCTCATCGGAACCTACTATGGAAAATCTAACCCCAGGTAAGAAATTACACATGGCAGTTAGCGCAGAAAAACCACTTCAGATGGTTGGTACAATTAATGCGTTTACTGCAAGAATGGCAGAGAAAACTGGTTATAAAGCCATTTATTTGTCTGGTGGTGGAGTAGCAGCCAATTCATTGGGTATGCCTGACCTAGGAATTTCCACATTAGAAGATGTCCTTACTGATATTAGACGAATAACTGATTCCTCTACCCTCCCGCTATTGGTTGACGCTGACACCGGATGGGGGGGAGCATTTAATATTGCTAGAACCGTTAGAAGTATGATTAAAGCAGGTGCGGCAGGACTACATATAGAGGATCAGGTTCAAACAAAACGTTGCGGACACAGACCCAATAAAGCAATAGTTACTCTCGATGAAATGGTTGATCGTATTAAAGCTGCTGTTGATGCGAGGATAGATGATAATTTTGTTATTATGGCTCGCACTGATGCCCTTGCTGTTGAAGGAATTAATTCAGCGCTTGATAGAGCGCAGGCTTGTATTGAAGCTGGTGCTGATATGTTGTTTCCAGAAGCAATTTCTGAATTGTCTATGTATCAGGTTTTCAAAAATAAAATAAATAAACCTATATTAGCCAACATCACAGAATTTGGCGCAACACCTTTATATACCACTTCTGAACTTAACTCAGTTGGTGTGGATATTGTCCTTTACTGCTGCGGCGCTTATCGTGCGATGAATAAGGCAGCTCTTACTGTATATGAAGCTATACGACGAGATGGTACCCAAAAAAATGTCGTAAATATTATGCAAACAAGAGCAGAGTTATATGATTTTCTTAATTATCATTCATATGAACAAAAATTAGATGAGTTATTTTCGAAGGAGGAGGAGAAATAATGAGTACAGATAATAATAATACAACAAGCAAACCAAAAAAATCCGTTGCACTATCAGGTGTAGTTGCTGGAAATACAGCTATCTGTACAGTAGGAAGAAGTGGCAATGATCTACATTACCGTGGATTTGATATTCTTGATTTAGCACGACACGCCTCTTTTGAAGAAGTCGCTCATTTATTAATTCACGATCATCTCCCGTCACAATCTGAATTAAAGCAATATAGAAAAAAATTAAAAGCATTACGAGGTATTCCAGCTCAATTGCAAATTGTTCTTGAGCAAATTCCAGCTGCAGCTCATCCTATGGATGTTCTCAGAACTGGCGCGTCTGTTTTAGGAACATTATTACCAGAAAAAGAAGATCACAATATTACAGGAGCACGTGATATTGCTGATAAGTTAATGGCATCATTTGGTTCAATGCTTCTATATTGGTATCATTTTTCTCATCATGGTCGCCAAATCGATGTGGAAACAGATGATGAAACAATTGCTGGGCATTTCCTTCACTTACTTCACGGTTTAAAACCAAGCAACTCTCATGTCAAAGCTCTAGATACATCACTTATCCTTTACGCAGAACATGAATTCAATGCATCAACATTTGCCGCAAGGGTAACAGCGGGAACATTGTCTGATATGTATTCATCAATTACATCTGGTATTGGTACACTGAGAGGACCAAAACACGGCGGCGCTAATGAAGTTGCCATGGATATTATACGTCGTTACCACAATACTGATGAAGCAGAGCAGGATATCAAACAACGTATTGCTAACAAAGAAATCGTAATCGGATTCGGTCACCCTGTTTATACAATATCAGATCCACGTAACCAAATCATTAAGGAAATTTCAAGAAATCTTTGTAAAGAAGCAGGTTATCTAACTTTATTCGATATTTCAGAGACTATTGAAAAAGTTATGTGGTCTGAGAAAAAAATGTTCCCAAATCTAGATTGGTACAGCGCCTCCAGTTATCACATGATGGGAATTCCTACTGCAATGTTCACGCCACTATTTGTTATTGCAAGAACAGCAGGCTGGTCTGCCCATGTTATAGAACAGCGTATTGATAATAAAATTATCAGACCAAGTGCAAACTACACTGGTCCAGAACCTAAAACCTTCACACCAATTGATCTTCGTTAATATTTAGGAAAAGTGATTATGTCAGCACATATTTCAAATGAAAGACCCACACCTGATCAGGTACTTGTTGATATCGCAAATTACGTGGATCAATTTGTTATTTCTTCAGACGAAGCATTAGTTACAGCAAGAAACTGCCTGATAGACACTTTAGGTTGTGGATTAGAAGCCCTCTCCTATCCAGCTTGTACCAAACTTATGGGACCAATTGTTCCTGGTACCATTGTTCCCAATGGCGCGAAAGTACCTGGTACACAATACCAATTAGATCCAGTACATGCTGCGTTTAATATAGGCTGTATGATTCGCTGGTTAGATTTTAATGATACATGGCTTGCTGCTGAATGGGGCCACCCTTCAGATAATCTAGGTGGAATTTTGGCTGTTGCTGATTGGTTATCAAGAAACCGTGTGGCATCAGGAAAAGATCCATTAACTATGCGTTCAGTACTTGAAGCCATGATTAAGGCCCATGAAATTCAAGGTATTCTTGCCCTTGAAAATAGTTTTAATCGTGTAGGACTTGATCATGTTGTGTTAGTTAAAGTCGCTTCAACTGCAGTTGTCGCAAAACTATTGGGATTGAGTAAAGAAGAAATTATTAATGCGGTATCTCTAGCTTGGGTAGATGGTCAAAGCTTAAGAACCTATCGACACGCACCCAACACTGGATCTAGAAAATCTTGGGCTGCGGGTGATGCAACTAGTCGCGCTGTTAGATTAGCACTCATGGCACAAAAGGGTGAAATGGGTTACCCCTCTGTACTAACAGCAAAAACATGGGGCTTTTATGATGTGTTGTTTAAGGGAAAAGCCTTTGAATTTCAACGCCCCTACGGTAGTTATGTTATGGAAAATGTTTTATTTAAAATATCATTTCCAGCAGAATTTCATGCACAAACTGCTGTTGAGTGTGCACTAAAACTACATCCCCAAATTAAAGACCGTCTTAATGATGTAGAAAAAATCATAATAACCACTCATGAGTCAGCAATTCGTATTATAGACAAGAAAGGCCCACTTAATAATCCAGCTGATAGAGACCATTGTATTCAATATATGACAGCTATTGGCTTAATTTTTGGTCAACTAACGGCTGCTGACTACGAAGATTCACGAGCACAGGATCCACGTATTGATGAATTACGGGCAAAAATGGAATGCGTTGAAAATACTCAGTATAGTAAAGATTATTTAGATCCTGAAAAAAGATCAATTGCTAATGCAATACAAATTTACTTTAAAGATGGCTCAAAATCAGAGTTGGTAGAAGTACAATACCCAGTTGGTCACCGTCGACGTCGTTCAGAGGGGATTCCTCTACTGGAACAAAAATTTAAAATAAATCTAGCGCGACGTTTTCCATTAAAACAACAACAAACAATTCTAAGTCTCGCGCTTGATCAGAAGAAACTAGAACAAACACCGGTTAATGAATTTGTTGATCTTTTTGTCATTTAATGTAGTCAATGGAGTATCCTATGTTACATAACACTTTTAACACGTTGAAAGAATTTCCAGTTAATCAAGGTACTGGTAAATTTTATTCCATCCCTGCCCTAGCCGATGCAGGCTTTAAAAACATCAATCGGTTGCCTGTTTCTATTCGTATTGTATTGGAATCTGTACTGCGAAATGTTGATGGAAAACGGATAACAGAAGAGCATGTTAAATCTCTTGCTAATTGGCAACCAACTGAGACAAGAACAGAAGAAATTCCTTTCGTTGTTGCTCGCGTTGTTTTGCAGGATTTCACAGGTGTTCCATTATTAGCAGATTTAGCTGCCATGAGAAACGTGGCTGTTAATCAAGGAAAAAATCCCAAAGCCATTGAACCACTGGTCCCTGTTAATCTTGTGGTTGATCATTCAGTACAAGTAGATCATTACAATACCAACACTGCAATACAAGACAATATGCAACTAGAGTTTGAACGTAACTCAGAACGTTATAAATTCATGAAGTGGGGTATGCAGGCGTTTGACACATTTCAAGTTGTTCCACCTGGAATAGGGATTGTCCATCAAGTTAACCTTGAATATCTTGCACGTGGTGTCATTAAGAAGGATCAGGTTTTCTATCCCGATACTTTAGTTGGTACAGATTCACATACAACAATGATTAATGGTATTGGTGTAGTTGGATGGGGAGTGGGAGGCATTGAAGCTGAAGCTGGAATGCTTGGACAACCAGTATACTTTCTCACTCCAGATGTTGTTGGAGTTAATTTAACTGGTAAATTAAAAGAAGGTGTTACTGCTACTGATTTAGTATTAACCATAACTGAAATGCTACGTAAGGCTAAGGTTGTTGGGAAGTTTGTTGAGTTTTTTGGTGAAGGTACCGCCTCTCTCTCGCTACCTGATAGAGCTACTATAGCTAATATGGCCCCGGAATATGGCGCAACAATGGGTTTTTTCCCAGTTGATGAAGAAACAGTTACCTATTTTAAAAATACAGGTAGAACTGAAGATGAAATTAATGCTTTCGTAAATTATTGGAAAGCACAAAACATGTTTGGTATTCCTCAAAAAGGACAATGTGATTACAGTCAGTTATTAGAACTTGATTTATCAACAATTGAACCGTCCGTGGCAGGTCCAAAACGACCACAAGATCGTATCATTCTCAAAGGCTTAAAAGAAAAAATTAGTCAGCTACTCACCACATCTGTTAAAGAAGGTGGTTACGGAAAAGAAACTAACAGCACAGAGAAACTATTCCATAGTGTCGCTAAGCACATACCTCTAAAAGACGCTGATGTATTAATTGCAGCAATTACCTCTTGCACGAATACTTCAAATCCAGGCGTTCTTCTCGCAGCCGGTATTCTTGCAAAAAAAGCCGTTGAAAAAGGCTTATCCGTTAATCCTTGGGTAAAAACTTCCCTTGCACCTGGATCACGTGTTGTGACGGAGTACTTAAAAAACGCTGGATTACAAGACTCTCTTGATCAATTAGGATTTAAATTAGTCGGTTACGGATGCACTACATGTATTGGAAATGCTGGCCCATTAGATGGAGATATTGAAGATACTATCGTTAAAAATGATCTAGTAGGTTGTGCAGTACTCTCTGGCAATAGAAATTTTGAAGCACGCATTCATCCTAATATTAAAGCCAACTTTTTAATGAGCCCGCCACTAGTAGTGGCTTTTGCCATAGCAGGTCGTGTCAATATTGATATGTCATCAGAACCAATTGGACGTGGAAAAAATGGTCAAGCAGTATACTTAAAAGACATATGGCCCACACAACAGGAAGTTGCAGATGTAATGCGTTATGCAACTGACGCTAACACATACAAAAAACTGTACGCAGACTTTACTAAAGATAACCCGTTATGGAACAACATTCCTTCATCTACTGGTATGGTTTATCAATGGGAAAAATCAACCTATATTGCAGAACCTCCATTCTTTAAAGATTTTTCGATGACCACAGGTCATATACAACCCATCAAAAATGCTCGTGCATTAGGTATTTTTGGTGATTCCATTACCACTGACCATATCAGCCCGGCTGGTTCAATTAAGCCCTCATCTCCTGCAGGAAAATACCTACAAGAGAATGGCGTTGAAATTAAAGATTTTAATAGCTATGGTTCGCGTAGGGGTAATCATGACGTTATGATGCGTGGTACCTTCGCTAACGTACGTATTAAAAATCTTATGATTCCTGGCTCAGAAGGTGGGATCACTGTTCATCAACCTAGTGGTGAACAAATGGCTATCTATGATGCAGCAATGAAATATCAGGCTGATAAAGTACCAACTATGATTTTTGCTGGTGAAGAGTATGGAACAGGTTCTTCTCGTGACTGGGCTGCTAAGGGAACACAACTTCTTGGAGTAAAAGCAGTTATTGCCAGAAGTTTTGAGCGTATTCACAGAAGTAATTTAGTTGGTATGGGGGTATTGCCTTGCCAGTTTATTGGTGAGACTACCCACCAATCATTACAGCTAGATGGTAGCGAAACCTTTGATTTGGTGGGAATTGATGACGGAGTAAAACCTCAACAAACCATCACATTAGTTATTCGCAGAGCCAACGGAGAAACACAAGAAGTACCATTATTACTTCGTATAGATACGCCAATTGAGGTAGACTACTACAAAAATGGTGGTATTCTCCCTTATGTTCTACGTGAATTGTTGAATTAGTACTTTATTTGGAGTGTTTTATGAAAAAACCTGTACGCGTTGCTGTAACTGGATCTGGCGGACAAATTGGATATAGTCTTTTATTTCGCATTGCAAGTGGAGAAATGTTAGGACCTGACCAGCCTGTAATTTTGCAACTCTTTGATATTACTCCATCATTACCTGTTGTTAAGGGTGTGGTAATGGAGTTAGAGGATTGTGCTTTTCCATTATTACACGGCATTACAGTATCAGATGATGTTCGAGTCGCATTTAAAGATGCAGATATTGCATTACTAGTTGGTAGCCGCCCACGAACTAAAGGGATGGAAAGAAAAGACTTGTTGGAAATGAATGGCGCTATTTTTACGGAACAAGGACGTGCTTTATCTGATGTTGCTAGCCGACAAGTCAAAGTTTTGGTTGTTGGTAATCCAGCTAACACTAATGCTTTGATAGCGATGAAAAATGCTCCTGATTTATCACCGCATAACTTCACTGCGATGATGCGCTTAGACCATAATCGTGCACTCTCACAAATAGCTAATAAATTATCGGTACCTGTAACTAGTGTAAAAAAAATGACCATTTGGGGAAACCATTCAGCAACCCAATATCCAGATTTATTCCAAGCTAGTGTTGATGGTAAACAGGTTTCTTCACTAATCAATGATCAATCATGGGTAGAAGGTACCTTTATTCCAACAGTACAAAAACGTGGTGCTGCAATTATTGAGGCACGTGGTCTTTCATCAGCTGCTTCTGCTGCAAATGCAGCAATTAACCATATCCGTGATTGGGTAATGGGTACACCAGCTAATGATTGGGTTACTATGGGTATCCCCTCTGATGGAAGTTATGGTATTCCTGAAGGGGTCATATTTGGTTATCCAGTAACCTGTCATAATGGTAATTACTCAATAGTTCAAGGCTTAGAATTAAGTCAATTTAGTGTTGAAAAAATCAAAGCTACGCATAATGAGCTATTAGAGGAAAGAGCAGCTATTAATCATTTATTAGGTTAAAGGTTTCTAGCTTATCTAATAAAAAAGGAGGATTAGTTATCCTCCTTTTTTGTTTTAGTGCATAGTATAATCAGGCAGGATAAACACCCGTTGAGAGATAACGGTCTCCCCTATCGCATACAATATGGACTATAGTTGCATTAGATACTGTTTTTGAAATCTGTAATGCAGCCCAACACCCACCACCTGAAGAAACACCAGCAAATATACCCTCCTGCTCAGCAAGTTGTCTCATTGTATCTTCTGCATCATTTTGTGACACTTCAAGTACTTGATCAACCAGACTTTCATTATAAATTTTTGGTAAATATTCTTTAGGCCATTTTCTAATGCCTGGAACATTTGCTCCTTCTGCTGGGTGGACACCAATAATCTTAATATGGGGATTACGTTCTTTAAGATAACGAGATACCCCCATAATGGTACCTGTAGTGCCCATTGTAGCCACAAAGTGAGTAACTTTACCTTGAGTGGCCTGCCAGATTTCAGGACCGGTGGTTCTATAATGTGCTAATGGATTATCAGGATTATTAAATTGATCGAGTATTCTACCCTCGCCACTTTCCATCATTTTATTAGCTAAATCTCTAGCCCCCTCCATACCACTTTCTTTAGACACTAAAATGATTTCCGCCCCAAATGCTTTCATAGTTTGTCGACGTTCTATACTAAGATGCTCAGGCATAATCAAAATCATTTTATAGCCACGAATTGATGCAGCTAAAGCTAATGCAATTCCAGTGTTACCACTGGTCGCTTCAATTAAAGTATCACCAGGTTTGATTTCGCCTCTACTTTCAGCCCCTAAAATCATCGATAACGCAGGTCTATCTTTAACAGACCCAGCAGGGTTATTGCCTTCAAGCTTAGCTAATAATTGATTTGAAGTCACACCTGGTAACTTTTTTAAGGCTACCAAAGGCGTATCTCCAATACATTGTTCTATTGTTTTAATAGTCATTTTATTCTTTAATAAGTGCGCCACGTCGCACGGCTACGTAATGCGCTACCCCTTCATTCACATCTAAGAAATCATTTGAATAGCCAGCAGCACGTAAACTTGAGATATTGGCTTCAGTGAAACTCTGATATTTACCCGTCAAAGCTTCAGGAAAAGGAATATACTGAATTAAATTTTTCTCACGCATTTCTTCAAGAGAAATTTCATCCTCTCCATTCGTGGCTCTTATCGCGTTTAATGTGGCAACTGCCATATCATTAAAGGTCCGACTTACGCCTGTACCCACGTTAAAAATACCGGATACTTCAGGATGATCAAGAAACCAAAGATTAACCTTAACTACGTCTTCAATAGAAATAAAATCGCGACGCTGCTCACCATTATCGTAGCCATCACAACCTTCAAATAACTTTATAAAACCATTCTCAAAATATTGATTATAAAAGTGATAAGCGACAGATGCCATACGTCCTTTATGTTGTTCTCGTGGACCGTATACATTAAAGTAACGTAAACCAACGCATGGTGCAGTCAACCCAGTTTCTTGAACATGGCTTCTAAAATATTGATCGAATGCTAACTTTGAATAACCGTATACATTCAAGGGTGACTCACAGGATGGATCTTCTTTAAAAGTTGTATTACCACCGTATACAGCAGCAGATGAAGCATAGACCAACGGAATCTCGTGATCTTGGCAATATTGGAATAATTTAACTGTATATCTAAAGTTATTATCCATCATATACCGACCATTGTGTTCCATCGTATCGGAACATGCACCCTGATGAAGTATTGCACGGACATTTTTATCTAACGAGTCAGATTCAATTAATTGTATAAACTCTCTTTTATCAAGATAGTCTGCGACTATACAATCTGACAAATTAAAAAACTTGTCTTTTTGTTCTAAATTATCAACAGCCAGGATATTGGTAATACCGTTCTCATTTAACGTTTTAATTATATTAGAACCAATTAATCCAGCAGCACCTGTGACAATAATTACCATTTTCAATCCTTATTCATTAATTAGGAATAACATGGCACAATTCGTCAGTATTCACAACTGCTGTGCCTAATTTACCTACTACTACACCTGCAGCAAGATTAGCTAATTTTACCGCGTCTTTTAGTGAGTAACCTGCTGCCATAGCAACCCCCAGTGTGGCTATAACAGTATCACCAGCCCCGGAGACGTCATACACCTCTTGCGCTCGTGTTGGTTCATGAAAAACCTCATTATTTTGGTATAGCGTCATTCCTTCTTCAGATCGGGTGACCAATAAAGCTGACAAAGAAAGTTTATCTTTTAATTCTTGGGCTTTAATAGCTAACTCTCGATCATCTTTCCAGGAGCCAGCAACTTGCTTAAATTCTGAACGATTAGGGGTTAATAATGTAGCACCTCTATATCGGTAATAATCTTCTCCCTTTGGATCCACTAAAACCGGTATATGCCGTTGATTACACTGACTAATCATCGTTTCAATATGTTTTAAACCACCCTTTCCATAATCAGATAAAATAACCAAATCAATGTTATCTAATAAATTAGAAAACTCAGTAAGTTTTGCTAAAAGAATTTCATGGCTTGGATGAGTTTCAAAATCAATTCTTAATAACTGTTGTTGCCTTCCAATAACACGTAACTTTACTGTGGTATCAACTTGCGCATCACGATAGAGCTTTGTCTGAACACCCTCTTCTTGTAATAACTCTTGTAAACGTGAGCCTGCTTCATCATTACCTGTAACAGATAACAATATACAATTAGCACCCAGCGCAGAAACACCCCGCGCAACATTAGCTGCTCCACCAGGCCTTTCTTCAGATTTGTTAACTAACACCACAGGAACTGGCGCTTCAGGAGAAATACGACTCACTTCACCAAACCAGTAGCGATCAAGCATTACATCACCAACCACCAATATTCGTGGTTTCTTAAAACGATCTCTAATGTGCTGTCTATCTAACATTACAACCTTCCTATACCCGAATAATGTAATCCAGAAGATCTAACTTGTTGTGGATCATAAATATTTCTGCCATCATATATATAAGGCTGTCTTAGTAAGCTTTTAATCTTAGTGAAATCTGGGCTTCTAAACTCTTTCCATTCAGTAAGGATAAGTAGGGCATCAGCATTATTTAGTGCGTCTTCAGGAGACTGACTAAAAGACACGTTACTTTGTTTTGCATAAATATGTTTTGCTTCGTTGATTGCCACAGGATCGTAAGCGACAACACTGGCCCCCATATTTAATAACCCATCAATAATCACTCTTGATGGTGCTTCACGCATATCATCCGTATTGGGTTTAAAAGCCAAACCCCAAATAGCAAAGCGTTTATTAACCAATGTATCCCCGAAAGTTTGAGTAACCTTATCAAGTAAAACGGTTTTTTGTCGTGCATTTACAGCTTCTACAGCGCTTAATATTTTCAAATCCAAATCAGTTTCACTGGCGGTTTTCATCAACGCTTTCACATCCTTAGGAAAGCATGAACCACCGTAACCACAACCTGGGTATAAGAATTGGTAACCTATACGTGGATCAGAACCAATGCCTTGCCTCACTCGTTCAATATCTGCACCAAGTCTTTCTGCTAATATTGCAAGTTCGTTCATGAAAGAAATACGAGTTGCCAGCATAGCATTAGCTGCATATTTGGTTAATTCAGCAGATTTAACATCCATTAATATTAAACGTTCATGATTGCGTTGAAAGGGAGCATAAAGGTTTCTCATGACCTCTATAGCATGAGCATCGTCTGCACCGACCACAATACGATCAGGGCGCATAAAATCCTCTATGGCTGCCCCTTCTTTTAAAAACTCTGGATTAGAGACCACACTAAAAGAAATTGATAAATTTCGTTTATCAAGTTCTTCTTGAATAGCAGTATGAACTTTTAGAGCTGTACCAACTGGTACCGTCGATTTATCTACAATAACTTTGGTCCCATTCATGTATTGCCCAATATTACGTGCTGCTGCTAATACATGTTTCAAATCCGCAGACCCATCTTCATCGGGTGGTGTTCCCACTGCTATAAACTGGACCTCACCATAATCCACACTCTCCTTGATATTGGTTGTGAAGTGTAAGCGACCTGCTGCCACGTTTCTTTTAACCATTTCTTCAAGGCCGGGTTCATAAATTGGAATCCCACCGTTTTTAAGAATAGCAATTTTGTCAGGGTTTACATCAAGACAAAGCACATGGTTTCCCACATCTGCTAAGCAAGCCCCGCTGACTAGACCTACATACCCTGTACCTATAATAGAAATTTTCATGATTGTAATAACTGTAAAGAAGCGTTTATCGATAAAAGTGTAGCAATAGGATCGGCACTTTGTGTAATTGGTCTTCCAATAACCAAATAATTTGACCCATTACTTACCGCTTTCTGGGGGGTAACAATACGTACCTGATCATCTAACTTTTCTGAAACAAGGCGGATACCTGGTGTCACCAGTAAGAAGTTCTTACCTAAACGTGAGCGCAATAATTGAGTTTCTTGAGCAGAACATACCACACCATCAAGGCCAGCTGATTGAGTTAAGGTAGCTAAACGTAAAACGTGTTGATCTAATGAATCAATAATCCCTATTTGCTCTAAATCTTGCTGCGACATACTTGTTAAGACTGTTACAGCAATTAGTTTAGGTTTGTTTTCACCATATTCATTGAGTGTCTGTTGTGCTTTTTCCATCATCGATATACCACCTGATGCATGAACATTTAACATCCATACCCCTAAATCTGCAGCAGCACGACAAGCAGAGGCAACAGTATTAGGTATATCATGAAATTTAAGATCTAAAAATACATCAAAACCTTGGGCAATTATTTTTTTTACTAACTGTGGACCTGCGCTCGTAAAAAGCTCCTTCCCTACTTTTAAACGACACAGGTTGGGATCACACTGAGAAACAAAATTTAAGGCAGCCTTTTCATCAGAGTAATCTAAAGCAACTATGATATGTTTTTTATCTAAAGAGGACATGGGTTACATACTTAATCTAGGTTGGACTTGGCTACTACTATCACTATTTCGTTTGGGTGGATACGTATCCCATCCACCACAAGCAGGGCAATGCCAAAAGTAAGTTTTTGCTTTAAATCCACAGCTTGTACATTGATAATAAGAGGTCTTTTGATTATGTTGATGAACAAGATCTCTTATCATTTGAAGATCTGAACGTTGTTCCGGTGACACAATCACCAGCTGTGCTTCAAGATACTTATCAAGAGAACCTAGTGAAGGATTACGTTTAAACTCATCTTTGATTACTTGATAAGCCGCTTCTGGGCCACGACATTCTAAAATGGTTTTAAAAAGAACTGACAATAAATCAAGTGTCGAAAAACGTTCAGTCCAGCCTCTTAATAGTAAGATCGCTTCATCTGTTCGGTTTAATTGCTTCATGGTTTCAACAAATGAGTCGGCTACCAAAAAAAGATAATCAGGTGATTGATTTTCTATTAACGA
>JAJZPN010000024.1 GCA_021811145.1 Pseudomonadota bacterium | reverse complement strand
ATCACCCAGGAAGAAATTAATATGGTAATGGATCGGCTAAACAACCGACCTCGAAAAACACTTGGTTATAAAACACCTAATCAGGTATTCTTTAACTCAGGCATTGCACTTCAAACTTGAATTCGCGTTAATTTATTTGAGTTAATCTCATGTTAAAAAATTGGCAACTAATACCCAAACAAGATCACTTTAAGTCTCTTTTGCAATTAATTAGTGTATTCATTTTAGCCGGTACTATTGGGCATTGGGTAAGTCTACTATTCGCTCCCTCTCCCCTTCCCGTACCAATACATACACTTGAAAAAACCAATAACTCAGTTTACAACGACGCTAAGAGTGTATTTATAGGTCCAAGTCTTCTTAACGCAAATTTATCACTCAAAGGGGTAATAGCAAGTACCAATCATGATGGTATTGCAGTTATATCAATAAATAACGGTGTAGCTCATCCCTACCGAGAAGGCTATGAAATTAGCTCAGGCATTCTTCTTAAAGAAGTCGCTGATAACCATATTATTGTTGAGCGTCAGGGACGCTCAGAAACATTAACACTGAGTTCAAAAACATCCATTCCCAATGGCCTTAGTGTCGAACACCATTAATAAAACCCAACCTAGGATTATTCTTCTCGATGAGTTGAGAGGGTTGGCCATTTGTTTAATGGTCGCTTTTCACTTCTGTTATGACCTTAATTATTTTGGTTATACACATTTCGCGATACTTACTGATCCCTTCTGGACAACATCCAGAACACTTATTGTCAGTTTATTTGTATTGATATCAGGAGCAAGCTATTCACTCACTACTGATGATATCAACCACTTCTATCAACGTATTACTCGACTAGGGATGGCTGCTATCACTATTTCAATAGTGAGCTATTATCTGTTTGGTTCACGCTTTATCTATTTTGGAGTAATACATTTTTTTCTCGTTGCTACCATTGTTACACGCCCTATCAAACATCAAAAGATTACACTAGCACTTGGAATAGCCATATTATTAAGCTCGCAATTTTTACATATTGATGCGATGAACCCCAATTACTTAAACTGGATTGGACTTAATAGCATCAAACCGGCAACAGAAGATTACGCTCCCTTATTTCCATGGTTAGGGCTATTTTGGATTGGTTTATCATTAAATAAATTTTTTACTACTTTACAAACCCAAAACAAAAAAAAGAATTTGTTTTCTGTTTTGGGTAAAAATAGCTTAATTACTTATCTAATACATCAACCGTTACTATTCTTATTCTTGTATATATCTAAAATATTAGTCACTATTTGATCTAGGACTATTATTTTCTGCTACCTTCAATGCTGATGCACTAATAGTATTTGTTCCTGTTACTTGGCCTACTACTTCAATATATTGGGTAGTTGGCGATGCTGAATTTAAATCTTTTTCTATGTAAGTGTTGGAATTATAATTAACAGTATAGACAGTTCCATTTACATTTAAAGTAAATTGGCTCGAATTACTAGAGTAATTTGATGTTGAACCAACATAATCTACAGCTGAGTTTTGCAAATTAGTTGTCGTGACACTTGTACAACTTATTGAATTCGCTGTAAGAAGAGAACCCGCTGCGTAATTAGCAGTTACAACTACGTACTGTGATGAGTTTGAAACACAATTTGAACTCATTACCGTGCTAGGCACAAAAACAGAGGTACCTTGAAAAACCACGGTTGCAGTATTACTCGTGATCGTTGGAAAAACTAATACTCCTTTTAGTGTTATCTGTGAGTTTGCAGAGTATTCAATATTAGAGCTCTCTAACTCTCCCTGTGAGTTTGTTCCAGTCCCCTTAACACGGATATAATCACCAACCGCACAATTTGAGCAAGTCGTAGGTAAAACTACTTGCGTTCCATTTACGGTCGCAATATTTCCATTTAAATAAGAAATTATTCCACTTACCTGAAGATTTGGATTGGCAGTTGAAGTGAAGCTGGTAGCTGAATTAATTGTAAGAGCGTTTACAGGCAAAATAGTAGTGGGAGTAATAGAAGTGTCATATGTATTGCCAAAATAATTAAACCAGTCAGTTTTATTCACATTCATTGATACCACTTGATTAACTGATAAAGAAGTAGGTAAGGAAGCGGCGGTAACTAACGAACCACCATTGTTACCATTTGTACCATTACCTCCATTAATCGCAATATTGGATGAAGTAATCGAAGTTACTATGCCACTTAACTCATAGACATTTGCGGACAGATTTTGGTTAATGCCAATAGCCTGAGCGTTATAAACACCACTTGCTGTGCTTGGAATGTAGTATTGATCAATCCTAGTCGCTACTAATTCAGGTAAATTATTTAAAGGGTTAATAATCCAAAACCCATGGACTTTAACCTCACTACCTGAGACTAATCCGCCGACATAGGATGGCAAACCATTTATAGATGTAGTTGAGCAATTATTACTTGCGGTACACAAAGCATAGGGCTCATTAAATATTGTAGTAACACCTAAAGGGGTGTTACAGGCTTGAGTAACAATTCGTACTTTTTGATTTAATACATAGACATAATAATCTGTGGTAGTTAAACAGGTCCCATTTGTACCCGTCGCAAACCCTACCGGTTTATAGGTAATAACACCTTGTAGATCAGGAGAGATTTCAGCAGAAACCACTGTATTTGTATTATCTATAGTAGCAGTTACAACTTGGCCTAAAGAAAATAAACCTGTTTGAGAGGATCCATCAAATTGCTCTTTAACTTGTGTATTTGAGCCAACAACATACTCGGTACCATCGATAAAAATACTACCAAAACCAGTCACAAGCCCTTGAACAATAGTACCAGAGCCAACACCTGTTCCTCCACTACCTACGCCGGCAATAGCAGCAGCACCTCCGCCACAGGAATTCAATATAAAAAGAGAAACGAGAGCAGCAAACAAAATCGTAAAAGAGGTTCGTTTGAGCAGACAGTGAAATAAAGACATTATTTATCTCCCTTAGGTACTTTTTTAACAGTACGTCGAGTTGCAGTATCGTTGTCAGAGCGAGCGATCTTATTATTAGTTGTAGTAGTTATAGATTTAGTACTTTTAGATTTATCTTTTTTAGGTAGAGTGCTGGGTTTGGGATGCATTGATTCAGTGTAACAAAACATCCCAACACGAATTCGTTGATCACCACCATTTGGCTCATCTTTATCACTTAATGGCACAGCAGCTTCAATTAGGGTACTCATCACTTGTAACCATAGAGCTTTAGCTAGTTGTTCAAGTTCGGCGATAGATTCTTTGGATAAGCCATCAGCAAAAACGCTCTGTTCAAGAAACTTATGTTCATCCGTATCAGATAGATTATGAACACCAGCTGACAAGTGATCAGCTGTGCTACCTGCCAGTAAATTACCAGCTTCTACCATGTTAGGATCAGGAACAAAAGCATCCCGAATTAAATGTACATGATCATCAACAACTTCAACCATACCGAGGCGTTCTAATTCATTAAGTATAGAACGAGGATGTACATCTGTTGAAACTTGCCTGACCAAAACTTCAAAACTTCGACCAGACCCGGTAAGTGGCAATTTATCTTGCCACCCGCTAGCAAGCCATCTAGTCATGATTTGTGAAGGAAGGGTTGGTTTACCTAATAATTCACGAGGATGATCCCCACCTGATTCAATCAAGTCTTGTAATACAGGGATTAGAGCTCGCACATCTTTGCGATGAAGCCCTGATAAAAGACTTAAAGCAGAATCAGTTTGTTTAACACCCAAACGTGTTAACTCCTGAGAAGCCTGTTCAAGAAAGACCTGTTTAATAGCAACGGAAAACTCCGGATGACGGACACCCGAACGTAACAGCCACAAAATGAGTGGTTGCATGATGATCAGAGTCTGTTTTAGTACTAATTCAGGGTCAAGTTTTAATTTTTTTGTAACCATAAGAAAATTTTATGGGATTTTTTCCCAGAAGTAAAGTACAATAAACACATATGGGAAATTTTCCCATTTTATAAAATAATTTTTTCACTGTTTGCAATGTTACATAGGAGAGTTTGTCATGACTTCAAAATTTGTTCGTATTAGTAGTGTTTTATTAGCCTTATTTGCTATGTCCACAGGTTCATTCATGGCACATGCGCAAAATTATGATGCCAAACAAGCTATACAAGATGAATACAATGAACGAGTTCAGTTTAATCAAGGTAATCATTCACAAAATATTACCAATGATCTCATAAAGGTTCTATATGACCAAAGTATGCAAGACGTCATCACAGAATCAAAACAACTTGTACTTTTACACTCCGTTTATCAAAGCGATGTGGCTCACGGTGCACAAGATCAGCTAGCTAGTGATCTTGCTCGCATTGAAGAACAGAAAACTCGTTTACTAAAAGCCCAACAACGGGTGCGTGGTTACGCCACAGCCATGGCCAATCACCAAAATCCAAAAAAAATGGAAACCAACTAAGCGAATCTAACTACCTACCTCCCCACTTATTGCTACAATAAAGGTTTCCCCTAACCTTTGTTGTAGCGTTTTTTTATGTCTAATTTTCACACTGTTGTTCAGTCATCTCAGCCACTCTCATTAGATGTTTTAACTCAGTTAGCAGAACTGAACACATATCGTTTGATTAATAATCAACTTGTTTATCTTCCCGCCGTTCCCATTACAACTCAATTATTAGAATTAGCCTCTTCTCATCAACTTGATATTGCCCAAGTATCTAATAGTCGATCTCTTTCTGATCTTTCACTTGTGGTAATGGATATGGACTCAACTTTAATTACCATTGAATGCATAGATGAAATTGCTGATTTTATGGGCATTAAAACTCAGGTTTCGGCCATTACTGAGTGTGCTATGCGTGGTGAAATTGATTTTTCTGAAAGCTTAAGACGACGTGTCAGCCTTCTGGAGGGCTTACCAGAATCCACACTGTTATCAGTTTATAACGAGCGGCTTAAAATCACCCCTGGAGCCGAACAACTTTTACAAAAGTTACAACATAGCGGTATTGAAACATTACTGGTTTCGGGTGGATTTACTTTTTTTACTGAACGATTACAAAAAAGATTGAATTTAACTCATACAAGAGCCAATACACTTGAAGTTAAAAATGGTTATCTAACAGGGCGAGTATTAGGCGATATTGTAGATGCACAAGGAAAAGCGTATTGGTTACGCACCATACTAAAACAACAAAAAAAACCAAAAGGTGTTGTAGCTATTGGTGATGGAGCCAATGATTTAGTCATGATGAAAGAAGCTGATATTAGTATCGCTTTTCATGCCAAACCAATTGTAAGAGAACAAGCCACCCATGCTTTATCATGGGTGGGGTTAGATGGCGTAATTCCCTTATTAGAGATCCAACAAGGGTAAGTTTCTCACTAATAGCACACCAGGAATAGCTTTAAGTTCTTTAAGTATTTTGTCGCTTATGGGTGAATCGTTATCAACCAAGGTGTAGGCTAAATCACCACGGGATTTATTCATCATGTTATGAATATTCACAGAGGCATTGGCAAGCGTTGTAGAAATTTGACCCAGCATATTGGGGACATTGTTATGCGCTAGACTAATACGATGTGTTGACTCTCTTGGCATGATAATATTTGGAAAATTTACCGAATTGGTTAAATTACCGTGTTCAAGATAATCTCTCACCTGATCAGCCACCATCACCGCACAATTTTCTTCTGCTTCATTAGTTGATGCCCCCAAATGAGGAAGTGCAATGACTTGAGGATGACCCTGTAGCTTTACTTCAGGAAAGTCACAAACATAATAGCGTAGATGTTTATTTTCAAGGCTAGCTACAACTGCTTCCGTATCAACAATCGCATCACGTGAAAAATTAAGTAAAATGGCATTTTTCTTAATAGCCGCTAAACGTTGGGCATTAATTAATCCGCGCGTTGCAGGTAGCAATGGCACATGTAAACTAACAAAGTCACAATGTTTAAGTAATTCTTCAATGGAATTAGATTTCTTAACTGACGCAGAAAGACTCCAAGCGGCATCGACAGTGATTTCAGGATCATATCCATATACTTTCATACCCAAACTAATAGCCATATCTGCAACTAAGCGTCCGATAGCACCTAGTCCGACTACACCTAGAGCTCTTCCTTTGAGTTCTGAACCAACAAAGTTCTTTTTACCATCTTCAACTAACTGATGCAAAGTCGCATCATCGCCTCTGAGTGATGCTGTAAATTGTAGTGAAGGGATAATATTTCTGGCTGCCATTAACATCCCAGAGAGAACCAACTCTTTCACAGCGTTGGCATTGGCACCTGCTGCATTAAATACCGGTACGCCCCGCTCACTCATTGCAGGAATTGGAATATTATTGGTTCCCGCTCCTGCTCGAGCAATCGCTTTAACGGAAGCTGGAATAACCATATCATGCATACTTTGTGAACGGACCAGTATGGCATCTGGTTTATCTACATCATTACCGATTAAATATTGTGGTTGAGGAAAACGTTTCAATCCCTCATGAGAAATTTTATTAAGTGTTTGAATAGAAAATAAATTAGCCATGTTGTTTTTGAAACTCCTTCATAAATTGTGTTAAAGCAATGACACCATCAACGGGCATGGCGTTATAGATAGAAGCACGCATTCCACCAACAGATCTATGTCCTTTCAACTGAAGTAATCCTCTCTCTTCAGCTTGCTTCAAGAATGGCTTATCAAGTGCATCATCTTTCAAGGTAAAGGGAATATTCATCCAAGAACGATTGGAGATTGCGACAGGAGAACGATAAAATTGATTACTGTTATCTATGGTGTCATATATTAACTGAGCTTTATGCTGATTAATTTTTGCCATGGCTTCCAATCCGCCGTTAGCTTTTAACCATTTAAAAACCAAGCCAGCCATATAAATTGAAAAAGCAGGAGGAGTGTTATACATCGAATCATTATCAACGTGAGTTTTATAGTCCAACATAGCAGGAGTGCCTGCTTTTGCCTGGCCAATTAGATCCTCGCGTATGATAACTGTTGTTAAACCTGCAATACCCATGTTCTTTTGCGCACCGGCATAGATAACACCATAGCGACTAACATCAATAGGGCGCGATAAGATGGTCGAGGACATATCTGCTACGACAGGTACTTGTTGCGTATCAGGTAAATCATAAAACTCTACTCCACCAATCGTTTCATTTGGTGTGATGTGTAGATATGCCGCATTGGCATTGAGCTTCCATGAACTAAAATGAGGTACATAGCTAAAATTTTTATCCTCAGCGTTTGCCACAATATTTACTTGAGTGGTTTTTTTGGCTTCGGCAATGGCCTTTTTAGACCACTCACCTGTGTGCAAGTAATCAACTTGATTGTTTGTAGCGGCCAAATTAAGAGGTACCATAGAAAACTGTTGACTTGCTCCGCCTTGTAGAAATAACACTTTGTAATTTGACGGAATTGCCAATAAATCAATTAAATCTTGTTTGGCTTGTTCATGTATAGACATAAACTCTGGCCCACGGTGTGACATTTCCATCACAGACATACCACTGTTATGCCAATTAGTTAGTTCAACTTGAGCTTGTTTTACTACTTCCGCCGGAAGTACTGCAGGGCCTGCACTGAAGTTATACACCGCCATAATTCACCTATAAGTATTAAATTGTCTTGATTTATATCTTACTGAAGAAAATGTAAGGTCATTATAAGAAGTGGGTTACAGGCTTTAAAGTAAAACTATAAGTTAAAATTATAGTTCAATATATTTTTATTTTTCAGTTAGTTAAGTAATTTTAACTCTGTATTTTATATTAAAAATCCTCCTCTTTATTGAAAAACTATTTTTTCGTTTCCTCACATCCTGATTAGGATTACCGCTTATAGGTATCCTTATGAATAGATCCAGTAAAGACATTCTTAATAATTTTATTGAGAATCTAACAACACTTTTAAATAAAAATAAATTACCTCCCTGGCAAAAACCTTGGTATCCGCAATTTGGTCTTGAGAATTCAAAACCACATAATCCCATTACTCAACAACCTTATAGAGGACTCAATGCACTCCATTTATCCCTCATCTCTGACATCCTTGGCTTTGACGACCCACGTTGGATGGGATTTCATCAAGCACAACAAATGGGCTGGAAAATTAAATCAGGGGAGCATGGCACAGCAATTCTTTTACCCATTACGCAATTAAAAAATTCTGACGTCAGAGACGATGTCATTGAGCAAAATCGCCATAGCTTGCCGGAAAAAATTATTCAATTTAGAACAACTTATGTATTTAATGCTCAACAGATTACAGGCATCCCTACTCTTCAAAGTATTTCACCCGATACAGTGAACCCCTTTAAGACTATAAAATTAGAAAAAATCGCCTATCAATTGGGTATTAAAGTCATAGAAACTGCGTCTAACAGAGCCTACTATGCCCCTCACTTAGACATCATCAAACTGCCATTACGTCATCAATTTATAAATGAATATGCTCGTAATAGTACATTCGCCCATGAACTTGCCCATGCGTCAGGAAATGAACATCGATTAGCACGTAATCAGTCTGGTGAGTTTGGAAGTGACGCTTATTGTATAGAAGAAATTACAGCGGAAATAGGCGCCTATCTTTTATGTAGAGAGTTGGGGCTGCACTTTCTCGCTGATCACCCCGACCAGACAGACGAGCAACATTTAGCCTATACAGCACACTGGATAAATATATTAAAGAATGATCCTCAATGTATAGGTTTAGCTATTTCCCAAGGAAATGAAGCCGCAAAATTTTTAAATCAACAATATCAAATTCAAGTATTACTTGAAGACAATCAACTCATTGATAACCAATCGACTAAGTTAACTACTTAATAGGACTATGTCTTTAGAGAATACACCTCACTCCTCTACAACCATTGAAAAACCACGCTATGGCATACTTCTTATTCTGAGTGTGGTTATTTGGTTTATGTCGGGCTTATTTATCCCTCATCATTTACCATCAATTGAAATACATATTAAACATCTGTTCTTTGTTATCTCCTGGCATGACTTGATACAACTCATTATTACCACGAGCACAATAGGTGTTATTTTCTCCTCTCAACGTCGAGCATTTCTCAAACAACGCCAATATACTTATCATGGTTCTGCTCAGTGGTCTGATGAACAACAAGTCAAAGCCACTGGATTACTATCCTCTAAAAAAGGAGGCGTATATTTGGGGGTGTTTCAGAAAAAAAGAGATCACTATTACTTACGTCATCAGGGCAGTGAACATATTTTAGTGTTTGCTCCCACACGCAGCGGTAAAGGAGTCGGAATTGTTATTCCCACTTTATTAGGATGGCATGATTCAATACTTGTGCATGATATAAAAGGAGAGAATTATTATCATACAAGTGGTTACCGTCAACGTATACTCAAACAACGTATCCTCAAATTCGATCCTACCTCTCATGATTCTCATCGCTTTAATCCATTAAATGAAATTCGACTAGGCAGTGAATTTGAAACTCGAGATGTACAAAATATTGCCACCATGATTGTTGATCCAGATGGACGTGGACTTAACGATCACTGGGCTAAAACGGGGTTTGATTTATTGGTTGGTGTCATTTTACATGTACTTTATGCAGAAACAGATAAATCACTTAATCGAGTTCAATCATTACTCTCTACTCCAGGTAAAAGTATTGAACAAATCATGAAAGATATTCAGCATACCAATCACTTAGATCATAGCCCACACCCTTTAGTCGCTCAATCTGCACAGAGTTTTTTAAATAAAGCAGCAAACGAAGCTTCGGGCGTATTATCTACAGCCCTATCTTTTCTTTCATTGTATAAGGATGAAGTAGTGGCTGAAAATGTAAGGACTTCAGATTTCACTATTGAAAGTTTAATGGAGACACCCACTACCCTCTATTTGGTTGTTCCACCTTCTGATAAAGATCGTCTTAAACCATTAATTCGCCTAATCATTAACCAGGTTGTAAGAAGACTAACAGAAAAAATGCATTTTGATGAAACCGGATTAGGTAAAAGCCAGTACCCTCATCGCCTGTTACTCCTTCTTGATGAATTTCCAAGTTTGGGAAAACTCGATATTTTTCAAGAGTCATTAGCTTTTATAGCTGGATATGGTTTAAAAGCATTATTAATTATTCAAGATATCAGTCAGCTTCATGCCGCTTACGGTAGAGATGAATCAATTATAAGTAACTGCCATATTCGTGTTGCCTATGCGCCAAATAAAATCGAAACTGCAGAATTGTTATCCAAAATGTTAGGGCATGCCACATTAGGACAGCCACAACAACAATTTTCTGGATCTCGTTTTGCATTAATGCTAAACAACATATCAAAAAGCACACATTTTATTGGTAGACCTCTACTCACAGCAGATGAAGCCATGAGACTACCACCCAATCGAGCCTTGATTCTAGTTACTGGCCACGCCCCCATTTACGCTAAGAAAATACAATTTTATAAGGAGCAATTATTCAGAAACAGATTACTTCCACCTGTACAGTTATCACGCTGATCACTATGTTGTTATCTATAAGAAAATGCTATTGGTTATACGTCTTTCTACTGTCTACTTTAGTAGCAATAGTATTCATTATTTCAAATTATCGAATAAATTATTCCAACTCAGAGGCAATAGGAATTTGGCGCTTAAAATCAATTAATCTACCCATTAAAAGAGGTGACCACGTTGCACTGTGCCACAATCTCATAAAAATAGATCATTATGCCAGTTGCTATCCTTTCCTTATTAAAACAGTTGTTGGTATCCCAGGAGATGAGATTATTATCAATAATAAGGGAGTTAAAATTAATCATAAGCTATTATTGAATAGCCAAATTCTCGCTAGACAAAAAAGCATTTACATAACCAATACAACATTTACCTTACCTAGTCACTACTATTGGGTATATGGTAGCAATAATGCCTTATTTTCTTTCGATTCCCGATACTTTGGGCCAGTCAATGACGTCAGCATCATTGCAATTGCATGTCCTATTTTTGTCATTCAGCATCGTCTATAAATGACTGAAAACAATCACAACGAATTTTATACAAGACAAATTGATGCCCTGAAAAGATATCTGGGAGAAGAAATACTGTCTTATTTAAAAGATGCTGATATTAATGAAATTCTCTACAATACAGATGGTTATGTATGGGTTGATCATTATGTAGAAGGCTTAATAAAAAAAGGGCCGCTCAATGCCCTCCAAGTGCGTCTTGCAATGGATACGTTAGCTAGTTTAAAAAACACACAACTTGATACATCATCTCCGATTCTAGAATGCGAACTGCCGTTCAACAATGAGCGTTTTGAGGGAGTCATTCAACCCATCACCAGTCAACCGGTTTTCTCTATTAGAAAACCGATTTCTCGACCTATATGTTTAATTGATTATATTAACCAAGGAATCATCAACTTTACTCAATATGATCAAATCATTCATGCCTTATCCTCACACCAAAATATTTTAGTTGCAGGCGGTACCGGTAGTGGAAAAACAACCTTTGTTTATGCACTACTCAATGAAATACAACAACGTCATCCACAAGAACGACTTATTCTCTTAGAAGATACTCAAGAAATCGCTCTTAACACACATAACTCGTTGTCATTAGTAACAAGTGAGTTCATTGATCTTACTCGTTTATTAAAGACAACCTTGAGGCTTAGACCAGACAGAATTATCGTTGGGGAAGTACGCGGTAGTGAAGCCCTGACTTTATTAAAAGCTTGGAATACTGGTCACCCTGGAGGTATATCTACGCTCCATGCAAATGATGCTAAAGGAGCTCTACTACGACTAGAACAGCTTATCGAAGAAAGCGGTGTACCACTGAATAGGCAGTTAATTGCACATACGGTGAATTTAATTATCGTAATAAAAAAAACGCAATCCGGACGTAGTGTCAATGAAATGGTGCAATGTATGGGATATGACGGCCAAAGTTATTTATTAAAAGAAGATATTTTCTTTCATGGTCAACGGATTAATCTTGATTTATTTTCCGGAGTAGACCATGAAAATCCAAACCATACCCCTGTTACGCCCTCTCCTGCTTAGTAGCTTATTGTTAACATCATTACTGAGCCATGCCACCACCATGGGTGGCTTACCCTGGGACACTCCAATAAAAACCCTACAAGATGATTTAACCGGTCCTGTGGCAACTGGAATTAGTGTTATTGCGTTCTTAGCAACCGGTGCTGCATTGGTATTTGGAGAAGAGTTAGGAGGTATTGCAAAACGTGCGTTATTTGTTGTACTAGGTGTTGCAATGATTGTATTAGGTAATAATTTTCTGATGGTTTTGGGATTAACAGGAGCATTGGTATCGTGAGTCCTATTGATCCACTCTATCAGAGTATTCCACTCTATCGAGCACTTAATCGACCTCTACTTTTAATGGGAGGCGAACGCCATCTTTCCCTTATTTTATTAATTGTCTGTGGTATTTTTATATTCTCATTACCTCACTTATGGTCTGCCCTGTTAGGTGTTTTCCTGTGGATTACAGGACAAATCCTTATCGCAGAAGCAGCGCGTTATGATCCACTACTGAGCCGGGTAACCATACGCCATCTTCGTTTTCAAAAAGCATATCTTGCACAAACCAACCCCTTTGCTAAACATATCAATTGGTTATAACCATGTGGTCCCTCAATTCATTTCGTCGTAAATCACTAAGTAGCACAGATCTACTCCCCTGGGCAGGATTAGTCGCACCTGGCGTAATACTTACAAAAGGGGGTGGGTATCTGGCTTCCTGGCGCTATCAAGGGCCCGACTTGGATTCTGCTAATGCACATGAAATGAATTGGATGGCGAATCATTTAAATCAAATTCTTGCATTAGATGAAGGATGGATTATTCATTGTGATGTATTTCGTATTCCAGCCAACTTAACCTTACCACAAGGCTCTTTTCCCGATGCCACTACTGAATTAATTGAAGCGGTTAGACAAGAGGGATTTAAAGACTCTTCAAATCGATTTATTAACGACAGTGTATTAACGTTAACTTGGTACCCTCCTATCAATGGAGCGCATCGTGCTAGCCAGTTATTTATGGAAAAGGAAAAGGAAGGGGAAGCCACCTACCAACTTAATGTATTCATAGACAAAATCAAACAAATCGAAGATCGTCTAAGTCATATTCTCCAACTTACTCGCTTGCAAGAACATCACGTTAATAATGCCATATCAAGCCATCTCATTAACTTTTTAAACACCTGTGTACAACAAGAAAAAGGCCCTATTACTTTACCTGAAATACCCTTTTATCTAGATAGCATTATTGGGTTAACTGATATTGTTACAGGCTTTATGCCAAAAATTAATACTATTCCAACACATATTATTTCATTAGAAGGTTATCCTGCTTTCTCATACCCGGGCATGATGGACTTTTTATCACGGCAAGAGTTGTCCTATCGTTGGAGTTCACGTTTTATCTATCTTAGCCAGGAGAATGCATTAAAAACATTAAATAGCTATCGCGCTCGGTGGAGTCAAAAAAGAAAAAGTGCGATGAATATATTAAGAGAACAGGCAGGCGGAGAAGTCACTCATATTAATCATGATGCAGACGATATGGCTAGCGAAGCTATTGCTGCAATCACAGAGGTCAATAGTGGTTTAGTGCGCTATGGCTACTATACTTCAGTTCTTATTTTAAGCCACCCTAATGAACAGATCTTAATTGAACAAACTCGCTTACTGATGAAATTAATTCATCAACAAGGAGTAGGCGTTCGTCTTGAAAATATTAATGCTATGGAAGCATGGCTGGGTTCAATGCCTGGTAATTATTTCGCTAATGTTAGACGCCCCTTAATCAATACCTTAAATTTGTGTCATCTATTGCCTTTCACTTCTATCTGGGCAGGTTCTGAAAAACACCCCAACCCCTTGTATCCACATGATAGCCCTCCACTGGCTCTCACGGTTACTGCTGGAGCAACACCTTTTCGCTTTAATCTACATGCAGATGATGTGGGTCATACGGCGATTTTTGGCCCCACTGGTGCCGGAAAATCCACTTTGTTGTGCTTTATCATGGCACAACAATTTCGTTACCCACACTCCCAAGTATTTGTCTTTGATAAAGGGTACTCCAGCCACACTTTAGTTCTCTCTGCAGGGGGAGTTCATCATGAATTAAAGCTAGGTGGACAAGCCAATCGTTTCTGTCCATTGGCTTTTTTAAATGAACACAGTGAATTATCTTTTGCTCAGGAATGGATTGAGTTGCTGTGTGAGCTTCAAGGCATATCAGTTAATGCTCAGTATCGTGAAGAAATATATCGTGTTTTAAAACAAATGCAACTTGGTAGCTCAAATAGTTCTGAACGCACTCTTACTCATTTCGTGACGTTACTTCAATATACTGATTTACGACAAGCATTACAGTTTTATACTCTTCAAGGGGTAGCAGGAGAGCTCTTTGATGGGGAACAAGACCATTTTTCTGAGCAGTCTTTCCAAGTATTTGAAATGGATACGCTAATGCAGTATGGAGACACAATCCTTCTTCCAACACTTACCTATTTATTTCATCGCTTATTACGTCGTTTTGATGGAAGGCCTACCTTACTTATTCTTGATGAAGCATGGATAGTTCTTGATCACCCACGCTTTCGTCATACTTTTAGAGAATGGCTGAAAACGCTGCGAAAACTCAATGTTGCAGTTATTTTTGCCACACAAAGTATCAGTGATTTAAATCAATCTGGGCTACTCGAATTGATTCTAGAATCCTGCCCAACAAAAATTTTATTGCCTAATCGTGAGGCCAATACTCCCGCTGTTAAACCGTTATATGAAAAAATCGGTTTAAACGACAGACAAATCTCGATTATCAGTCAGGCTATTATGAAAAGACAATACTACATGATTCAGCCCAATGGAAAACGATTATTCGAGTTAGGATTATCTAATGTAGAACTCTCGTTTATGGGAGTAGCTGATAAAAAAAGTCGCGAACAGATTCTAGCATTGCAGAACAAATGGCATGAATTATGGCCTTTTCATTGGTTACAACTACATCATTTTAATGAAGCAGCTCAACATTGGTTACACTATCATGAACAGATTCACTAATCTGTGTATGGTTTGTTTAGTTGTATTAACCTTGAATGCCCAAGGAGGGAGTGGTGGGATTAGTTCGATTGCAGGAGCGACACTGCCCGAGCAAATGCTTCAAGAGGCTACCGCTGTGAATCAATTATCTGAGGCGGTGACTCAGACTGCACAACAATTACAACTTATAACCAATCAGGTCAAAAACCTAACCACATTACCACAACAATTATGGCCTAATGTATCAGGCCAATTAACTCAATTGGTTAATCTTATGGGCTCGGCTCAAGGCCTTACCTACTCCGCACTCAATACCCTCGATAGCGCACACAGTATTTACGGCCTTCCATCAGCACCTCTACAACAATACAGTAGTCATTTACAACAGTGGACGACTAATTTATTAAGTCAAACGAGTTCTCTTCTAAATCAGTACGGCCTTGAAAGTAATCAATTTGCTAACGAACAACTTTCTTTATCAAGCATTCAAGACTTAAGTCAAAATGCTGTAGGAAGAATGCAGGTACTCCAAGCTGGTAACCAAATCTCAGGGCTTCTTGTCAATCAAATGCAGCTACTCAGACAGGACATTATGGGAGGCAATCAAGTCATGATGAATGCGCTAGCTACTGAAGCGAATAGGCAACAACAAGATCGTAATAATGGTG
Organism: Pseudomonadota bacterium; assembly: GCA_021811145.1. Taxonomy (GTDB): domain Bacteria; phylum Pseudomonadota; class Gammaproteobacteria; order Burkholderiales; family Ferrovaceae; genus PN-J185. Next base: position 5,948 of record JAJZPN010000024.1, on the reverse strand, counting down.
AAGCTTGGATTAATAGCAACAATCAATATAACTCCAGTTATTAAGTTATTTTGCAGTGCAAAATAAGCCAAATTAAACAACAGCTTAGTGTGCGTTGCACAAATAGTTTGGATTGAGTCTTGTTTTATAAGAAAAAGAGGTCTATGATTGGTTAGGTAGCATACTAATTAATTAAGGTTTACTACTATGACAAGTCAATCAAGAGTTGTATTAATTACTGGGGTCACCTCTGGAATTGGTAAAGCGACCGCTGAATTGCTTATCAAAGAAGGTCATCGGGTGGTTGGTGATGGACGACAGCAAGATAAATTAACTGCACTTACCCAGTCGCTTGGTCAAAATTTTGTTGGTATTTGTGGTGATGCCTCAGATACTGAGCATTTAGAAACCCTGTTTAGCCAAGCACTTAATCAATTTAATGCTCCTGTAGATGCTGTCATTGTTAATGCAGGACGAGGACTAAGTGGTTCTGTTAAAGAGGCGGATCTGTCACAGTTTGATGCTATTTTAAAACTAAACGTCTCTGGGGCTGCTCAGTTGATGCAACAGTCAGCAAGACGAATGGTTGCACAACAGGCCGCTCAATTTCCACATAAAGCCACAGATATCGTGGTCATTGGATCTGTAGTAGGACGACATATTTCGCCCTTTGGCGCCACATATAGTGCAACAAAATTCGCTGTTCACTGTCTGACTGAAAGCTTACGACGTGAAGTTGGACCTAAAGGTGTACGTGTGACTTTAATTGAACCTGGGGTAGTAGTTAGCGGCTTTCAAGAAGCGGCAGGCTATAAGGATGACGTAACCGACGTCTTTAATGAAAAATTTGGTCCATTGTTATATCCAATTGATGTCGCCAACACCATTTTGTTTTCATTAAATCAACCACCTCATGTGCATGTTAGTAACATTATGGTTCGTCCAACACGTCAGGATTATCCATAAGTGCAATGTTTTTTTAACATTTTTTTTGCACAATTAGATTCAACCTAAACTGATATATAAACGTTAGTGAAATAGTAGTAAAAGTTTAACAAAGGAAATTACCATGAAAGCCGCAAAAATAGTATCAACTGTTGCTCTAATCGCCATATCTTCAATAAGTTATGCGCAGCTACCTGTAGCGTTGGCAGAAAAACATCCTGAGCTTGCTAAAGATGTAAAAAAACTGACCCAGGAAGCAAAAGCCAAGGCTAAAGTAAAGCCTACCGCAAAGAAAGAGGCGGAAAAAACTCATATGAAACGCTTTAATATGCGTTCAGAAAATCTGCATCCAAGATCACACGGGTAATGTGAGTATTTCAACTTAAAGTTGAGTTAAAGCAACCCTAGGTTCTTTAAGCGTTAATTTCACTAACAAAACTTAAATGAATATGTTTAAGTAGCAGTAAAGTACAGCCCGGATTAGAAACAAACCGTTCCTTTTCAAGTTCTTTTTTCAACTGAGCAGTAATTTTTAAACTACTTAAACTACGTAATTCCTCACCAAAATAGTACTCATTCACACGATTTGCCCATTGATTAGCTTCTAATAGTTCACGAAAATGCCGACGAATTTTACCGCCCTGCCCTGAACTTCCATAGCCATGTAAAATTAATAGTGCACGAACCCCTAATTCCTCTGCACGCACCAAGTATGTTTCAAAAGTATGAATCGCTTCTTCAACCAGCGGTAAACCTTTTTCTATATCTACTTTTATAAAATTAGTATGCGCAACAGGCAAATCCTGTGAGCCACAATATTCACAATAAAGAGGGAATAGTCCACGAAAATTTCCGCATTGAGTACAACAAAACAGTTTTGACATAATCAATTACGCCGATAAATGACTAATAATAATTTTTAACTATTTCCCTAATAAACCTACTGATTCCTCACGCCATTGACCTAATGCCAAATTATGTAAATGATATGGGCCAATAGCCACCCTAATTAAACGTAATGTTGGATAACCTATTGCAGCAGTCATCCTCCTAACTTGACGATTACGCCCCTCACAAATAGTGATTTCAAGCCATGAAGTAGGTTTGGATTGCCTAAATCGAATAGGAGGATGACGCTCCCACACAAGCGGAGGCGAATCAAACAAAGTCACTTTAGCAGGCTTTGTTATTCCATCTTTTAAGTTAATCCCTTGGCGCAATAAATCTAAATGTAATTCGGTAGGCTCACCTTCAACCTGTACCCAATAGGTTTTATCAAGTTTAAAATGCGGATCAGCTATTCGTGCTTGCAGTTTGCCATTGTTGGTTAATAACAATAATCCTTCACTATCCACATCTAATCGTCCAGCCGCATAAAAATGAGGTTCATGTATAAACTCTTTTAACGATCGCCATCCCCCTTCCTCAGTAAATTGGCTAAGAACACCATAGGGTTTATTCAGTGCAATTAAACGTGGAGTGTGGTTGGTTACCATTATGTTTTACCGCTATTAAATTAGTTTATTCTTCGTCCACTTCATCATTACCGGGAGGGATTAATGACATTGAATCATTTAACGGTAACTCTTCCACATCACGTAGGGTCCTTTTTAATACTCGAGTCCTACGATCTACCTCATCAAATTGCTTAGTCGCTTGATCTAATTTTTTCCTTGTAGCTTCAATAACATCCCCAAATTTCAAGAATTCAGACTTAACTGCACCGAGAGTTTTCCATATCTCAGCAGAGCGTTGCTCAATGGCAAGTGTTCTAAAACCCATTTGTAGACTATTCAAAATTGCAAGTAAAGTTGTTGGACCAGCAATACTAATTCGTTGTTCATTTTGAATGCTATCTACCAGTCCTGGACGACGCAAAATTTCCGCATACAGTCCTTCTGTGGGCAGAAATAAAATCGCAAAATCAGTAGTATAGGGCACGTGAACATACTTCTGACGAATTGTTTTAGCTTCATCTTTAACGCGCCGTTCTAATTGTTTACTGTATGACTCCGCTTTTTCAGTATCACCTTGATCAATCGCTTCAACCAATCGTTGATAGTCTTCAATAGGAAACTTAGCATCAATTGGTAGCCAGACATGCGAGTCAGAGTCTGCTCCAGGCAGTTTAATGGCAAATTCAACCGGATCATTTGATCCTGGAACTGTAATCACATTTTTTTTATATTGTTCCTGAGTGAGTACTTGGTCTAATAAGATACCCAGTTGAACTTCACCCCAAGTACCCCGAGTCTTAACGTTAGTGAAAACCTTCTTTAAGTCTCCCATACCCTCAGCTAATTGTTTCATCTCTCCCAACCCAATATGAACCTTATCAAGATGATCTGATACCAGTTTAAATTTTTCTCCTAAACGCTCTTCCAGTGTGGCATGAAGCTTTTCATCAACGGTTTTTCTCATCTCTTCTAATTTTTTATCATTATTTTCTTGAATTTCTGCTAAACGTTTTTGAATACTTTCTCTTAACTGCTGACTGGTCCCTGTAAGTTGCTCATTGATTGTTTGAGTAAGTAACGCTAGCCGTTGATTTAAATCTGATCGTAATTCTTCAATTACTTTTGATTGGGCATCTGTGGCGAGTTTTCTTTCTTCTCTAGCCTCAGAAAGTAACTGGGTCAACTTTTGATCTAATTTTTCTTGTAAGCCTATCTTTAACTGATTAATGTTTTCCGTTACTTGGTTTGATTGCAACAACATGGTTTCAAGGCGACCTGTAACATTTCCTTGATATTTGTTTAGCTCATCTTTAAGCGAGACTAATGCCTCTGCGTTGTCAGTATTTTTAGTTTTACCAGTAAAAATAATAATAAGTAACAAGACAACAATAGTCATTAAGCCGATGATGATATACATGCTTTTTTCCTAACCGAATATTAAAACCAATTTAAAATTAATTATGATGTTCAATGGGGTTACCATACAGTGGTTTCACCCCAAATTGAGCACTTATTGCAAAAGCCATGGCGCAAGCCAATACTACTGGTAGGGTTAATTGAAATTGATTGGTCATTTCTAATACCATGACTATTGCCATTAATGGCGCGTGTGTCACTGCAGCTAACATAGCAGCCATTCCCATAATAGCTGAAGAAACAGGATCAACCCCTACTACCCCTCCCATGAGGTAACCACTGGTAGCCCCCATAAATAAGGTAGGAGTAAAAATACCACCAATTGCGCCCGATGAGGTACTCAATAGAGTTGCAATAGCTTTTGCTAATAACACAACACCTAGCCACTGCATAACCACACCACCTTGGAGAATAGTGGAGACAGTGTGATATCCATTCCCCCATACTTCAGGAACAAAATAAGAAATAATACCAACCAATAATCCCCCAGTCCCCAAACGAATAGTCATTCCAGTCACTTTACTGAACAGCGCTTTAGTTACCTCAATGAGCTTGAGAAACCAATATCCCATTACACCCCATACCATTCCCATGGCTAATCCAGCCAAGAGAACAGATACAGTTAAAGTATGGCCTATGGCATCAGGAATCACATATAAAGGGCCTGGCTCTACTAACCAATAGATCAGAGCACTAGAAATAACAGCAGAAACCAAAAGAGGAGCGATGGTATGCTTTGCAAAAAAACCCAAGGCTAATTCTAAAATAAATACCACAGCTGCTATTGGTGCATGATAGGCAGCGGCAATCCCTGCTGCAATACCACAAATCAAAATTGCGTTACCAAAGGTTTGCGGCAAAACTATGTATTTCCCAAGCTTTGATGCAAACCATGCTGACAATTGGATCATTGGTCCCTCGCGACCAATTGACGCACCTGAACCTACCGAACATAAAGAAGACAAAATACGCGTAAAATTCGATTTATCATTAAGTGTTGTAATACCGTCACGGGCCGCATCCATGTAATCAATATGTGGCGCAGTATTGAATTTTCTTGACCAATCAATGACTAATCCTGCAGCCACCCCACCTAGGGTAGGAACTCCTATTCTCAGTAGAGGTGATAAATGCCTCGCGTTTTCAACCAAACTGCCGGTATGTTGAGTTAATAGCCATTCAACACAGTAACTACCAAGGTGAAAAGAGTACATGGCTAAAGCGCCTAACATACCAGCCAAACACGCTGCTACCCATAGTTTTATGGTATCACTCATCTATTAAATGTTATCGCTAGGTAACGGAAGAAACTCTGCACCTAAATGACCCGTTTTAACATAAATTAATGCCCCCTCACTTCGTGTAAAGGGAGTGTGCCTGCTGTAACGCGGACTTCTGATCCATGTCCCTTTGGGGTAACTCCCCCATTCATCATGGAATACGCCATCTAATACAAAAATCTCCTCTCCTCCAGGATGAATATGACCTTGAAATTGTGTGTTAGGCGACCAATGAACCAATGCGGTACCAATGCCATTATGATCATGTAATGGCATAACATGTAATCCAGGTACCAGTCCCTGATACCATGGACTATCATGGGTGTTAATTCTTACCGCATCTAAGTCCCCATAAGAAAACTGCCATAGCTTAACAAAAATCGTACAACCCTCTTTCGTTCTTGGAGAATGGGAGCTTCCTGGCGGGTTACGAAGATATGACCCTGGACCATAATCTCCTGTTTCATCAGAAAACACCCCTTCAAGTACCAGTATTTCCTCCCCTCCCCCGTGCATATGCTGAGGAAATTCAGAATAAGGCTGGTATGAGACAATAGATGTCGCACGGGCTACTTCACTACCAAGACGATCAAGTGGTTTTCTTTTTACTTGCGGTTGAGGAGAATCCTGCCAGTTTAATAGTGAGGTATCTATTACTACTCGCTCATCAAAATCTGCATTTATTTTAAGCATAGGATTATTTTAAGTAACTAATGATTAGTTATTATAAATCGCTATATAAAATTATTAACTCGCGAATTCAAGTTTGAAGTGCAATGCCTGAGTTAAAGAATACCTGATTAGGTGTTTTATAACCAAGTGTTTTTCGAGGTCGGTTGTTTAGCCGATCCATTACCATATTAATTTCTTC